>CAZLTV010000055.1:6054-18150 GCA_964562545.1 uncultured Mycobacterium sp.
GCCTCAGCGTCCGCCGAACCCGCGAAGGACCCCAACGTTGCAGATCTCTTCGCACCCGGCCTCAGCGTGCGCCGAACCGGCGAAGAACCCAACAGGCAAAGGCGACCACAACCGGGCCCCCGAAGCGCAGAATCGCAGAATGCCCGGCGAACTCGCGATCGCGCTGACGGCGGCGCTCATCCTCCTTGCCGTCGCCGCCGTCGTGCTCGCAGTGCGCACCCGCAGGCGGGTGTCCACGCCCACCGAGCGCGCCGTACACGCCGCGCTGCACACCGCGTCCCTGGCGGCCCGGGCCCTGCGCCGCGGCCTAAACACCGACTCCGCCGACACGGCCGCACCGTTTCTGCGCGGCCTCACCGGTACCGACGGCCTCGCCCTTTACGACGCCGACGCCCAGCTGCTGGCCCGCGACACCATCGACGACGCCGTCTGGGCCGACGGTGTGCCGACCGAATGCGAGGACGCCGCCCGCCATGCGATCTCCGGGGAACGCCGCGTCCTCACCCATGCCGGGACCTCGACTGTCGTCGCGCAACCGCTGCTCGCCGAGGGCGGCGACCTGCTCGGCGTGCTCGTGGTGGTGACGACCCGCTCCCCCTCACCCGGGCTCCTCGGCGCCGTCGGCGAAGTGGCCCGCTACGCCGCCAGCCAGGTCGAGCTGGCCGAATTGGACGCATCCCGCGCCCGGCTGGACCGCGCAGAGGTACTAGCGCTGCGGGCGCAGATCAGCCCGCACTTCATCTACAACGCGCTCAACACGATCGCATCGTTCGTGCGCACGGACCCTGACCGCGCTCGAGAACTGATCCTCGAATTCGCCGACTTCACCCGCTACTCCTTCCGCGCCGCCGGCCAATACACGACGCTGGCCGACGAGCTACGCAACATCGATCGCTACCTGACCCTGGAACGCGCCCGGTTCGGCACCTCGTTGAAAGTCACCCTCCAAGTCGCACCCGAAGTGCTCAATGTCGTCGTCCCGTTTCTGGCCCTGCAGCCGCTGGTGGAGAACGCGGTTCGGCACGGCTTGGGAGGCCGCCACGGCGGGTCGATCGAACTCATCGCCCGCGACGAAGGTTCCGACTGCGTCATCACAGTCGAGGACGACGGGGTGGGAATGGACCCCGACGCGCTACGGGCAGGACCCAGTGACGCACTGTCCGACGGCCACCGTCCCGCAGAGGGGAACTCAGCGCACGTCGGGCTGACCAATGTCGACCATCGCCTGCGCGCCGCGTTCGGCAACGACTACGGTCTTGTCGTCGAGACGGCAGTCGGGGCGGGCACCAAGGTCGTGATGCGGGTACCCAAGTTCCGGTCCGGCGTGTGGGCCAGCGGAGGTGGGTTCGAGGTGGGCAGCCAATGACCAAACCGATGCCGAAAACTGTGTCGAAGCCGCTGACGGTGCTCGCCGTGGACGACGAAGCACCGGCGCTCGACGAACTGGCCTACCTGCTGGGCCGACACCCGGACGTCGGCGAGGTGGTCCGCGCCGGCGACGCCACCTCGGCTCTGCGCGAGCTCAACGGGCACAACATCGACGCCGTGTTCCTGGACATCAACATGCCCGGACTGTCCGGGATCGAGTTGGCCGGGGTGTTGGCGAACTTCTCCCACCGACCCGCCATCGTGTTCGTCACCGCTCACGACGACAAGGCGGTCGCGGCGTTCGATGTCGGAGCGATCGACTACTTGCTCAAACCGATCCGCGACGACCGCCTCGATGAGGCGGTCCGCCGTGTGACCACGACGCAGCCCCCCGCCGACACGGCTGTCCCCGCCGATGATCCCATCGCACAGCCCTCGTTGCCCACCGCACACTCCGGGGCGCACCCGGGCGCGCACCCGAGCTCCCACCCTGCCTCGCGCATCGGCACGAACGACGAATCCGATGTCATCCCAGCCGAAGTCGGCGGCGTCACCCACCTGGTCCCCCGCGACAGCATCGGATGGGTCGAGGCCGAAGGCGACTACGCGCGGCTGCATTCAACCTCGGGATCGCATCTGGTGCGAATACCGCTTTCCGCCTTGGAAACCCGTTGGCGCGACCACGGATTCCAGCGCGTACACCGCTCCTACCTGGTCGCGCTGCGGCTGGTGGCAGGGTTGCGCTCGACAGACGGCGCGGTCCTGGTACGACTGCGCGCCAACGGGGCATCCCCGGCGGTCGAGCTTCCGGTCAGCCGCCGCCAGGCCCGCGAACTGCGCGACCGGGTAGTCCGTAACCCGATGCGCAACCTGCGTCCGAACGGGAACCACGATGACTAGCGGCGAGCGACCACAACGCCAACGCGTGGTCCTCGCTCACCGTCGTGGCGCGCGGATGGTGCGCACCCGCGTGGAGGTCCAGGAGCAAACCCAGGTCGGCGACGCTCTGGTGCGCGGCCTGATGCGCGCTCAACTGGGCCTGGCGCTACGGCTGGCCGCTGTCGTGGTAATTCTGATCGGGGCCATCCCGTTGCTCAACGCGTTGTTTCCCGGCCTAGCCGCGATCACCCTGTTCGGGATTCGGCTGAACTGGTTGGTGCTCACCGTGCTGGTCTATCCGCTGCTGTACGGCATCGGCTGGTTCTATATCCGGCTGGCCGAGCAGGCCGAGCGGGACTTCGTCGGCGTCGTCGACGCCGAGCTGTGACCGGTTCTGCGCTCACCGCGGCCGCGCTGATCGCCGCGGCGGTCGCCACCATTGCGATCGGGGCCTATGGAGTGCGGTTCTCGCGCACCACCTCCGATTTCCTGGTGGCATCGCGCACAGTGGGCTCGCAGTGGAACGCCGCCGCCATATCGGGCGAATATCTTTCCGCAGCATCATTTCTCGGCGTCGCCGGGTTAATCGCCAAGTACGGAGCCGATGCGCTGTGGTATCCGGTCGGATTCACCGCCGGCTATCTCGGGCTGCTGCTGTTCGTGGCGGCACCGCTGCGCCGCTCAGGGGCCTACACCGTCCCCGACTTCGCCGAGTTCCGGCTCGGCTCGGCGCGGCTGCGCAAGGTTGCGATGCTCGTCGTGGTGGTGATCTGCGTCTTCTACCTGGTACCGCAATACCAGGGCGCCGGGCTGGCGCTGAAGACCCTGCTGGGCACGCCGGTGTGGCTCGGACCGGTGGTCGTCGGCGCCATCGTCATCACCAATGTCGTCGCGGGGGGGATGCGTTCGATCACCTTCGTGCAGGCGTTCCAGTACTGGCTCAAGCTGACCGCCATCGCGATCCCCGCGCTCGCGCTGACCGCACTGTTCTTCAGCCACAGCCAGGGCGGCTGGATGTTGGGCGGGCCGCTGCCGCCGACCGTGCAGCAGGACACCACGGTGAGCATCGACACCGACGTGGTGGTCAGTGTCGAGCGGCCGGCCGGCGTGACGGTGACCGGGAGCCTCGACGGTCGTGTGGTTGACGAGGCGACCCTGGGCACGGCCGGCGAACACACGCTGGGCGCGGGAAGCACATTGAACCTGGCTGCGGGCGCAGCGACGCCTGTCGTGGCCGGCGCACCGGACACCGGCTCCGACTGGATTGCCTCCGGTGGCGGGTTCGGCGGGCAGCATCCGCTGTACCAGGTGATCTCGATCATGGTGGCCACATTTCTGGGCACAATGGGGTTGCCACACGTGTTGGTGCGCTTCTATACAAACCCCGACGGGCGGGCCGCGCGGCGGACTGCGCTGGCGGTGATCGCCCTGCTGTCGTTGTTCTACCTGTTTCCGACGCTGTTGGGGGTCTTCTCACGGCTGTATGTTCCGCAGCTGTTGATCACCGGCAATTCCGATGCCGCGGTGCTGCTGGCCCCTGCCGCGGCGATCGGCGGTGCTGCCGGCCAGCTGTTGGCCGCCCTGGTGGCGGCCGGGGCCATCGCGGCGTTCCTGGCGACGTCGTCGGGCCTGCTGGTCAGTTTCGCCGGAGCCCTGGCCACCGATGTGCTGCCGGGTCGGATCCGAGACTTCCGGCTGGCGGCGGTCGTGGGCGGGCTGATCCCGATCCCGTTGGCGTTGACGACGGCCGGCGGGCTGGAGTTGTCCCGCAGCGTCGGCCTGGCCTTCGCGGTCGCGGCGTCGACCCTGTGCCCGCTGTTGGTGCTCGGGATCTGGTGGCGGGGGCTGACTGCGTTGGGCGCGGTGTGCGGACTGGCTGTCGGCGGGTTGCTGTCGGGTGTCACGGTCAGCGTCGCGGTGGCCGGTGGTGTCGACGACAACGTCCTCGGCGGTTGGCCCGCCACGCTGGTCGGCTACCCGGCGGCGGTGAGCGTTCCGTTGGCCTTCGCGACGATGATCGTCGTCAGTGTGATGACCCGCACCCGGGTTCCCGCCGACGTCGCACAGATATTCGCCCGGATGCATGTTCCCGAGCATCTGGGGATGGGGATCGAACGGGTGCCCAGGGACTGAGCGAACGAGCCGCGCAACACCGGGCCCGGAGCCTGTCCATAACGCCGCCATGTGGCTAATGTCTCAACCGTTGTCGCCGACGTGGGCGGCGCCTCTGCGCGTTCGTGTCAGCGCGGCCGTTGAGCAAACAGCGATTGCTATTTGAGGAGTGAACGTGGCCAGTACGACGCCGATGCAGCTCGGAATGGTGGGGTTGGGCCGGATGGGGGCCAACCTCGTTCGTCGCCTCATGGCTGACGGGCACCGGTGCGTTGTCTACGACGTGAATCCTGATGCGGTCGAACAGTTGCAGACCGAGGGCGCGACCGGCGCCGATTCGCTCGAAGAGTTCGTCGGCAAGCTCGACACCCCACGCGCGATCTGGCTGATGCTGCCGGCGGCGATCGTCGACTCCACCCTCGAGTCGCTCGTTCCGCTGCTGGCTGCGGGCGATACGGTGATCGACGGAGGTAACTCCTACTACCGCGACGACATCGCCCGCGCACAGAAGCTCGCCGAGAAGAACCTGCATTACGTCGATTGCGGCACCAGTGGTGGGGTTTGGGGCCTTGAGCGCGGTTACTGTCTGATGATCGGCGGCGAAACCGAGGTCGTGACGCGTCTTGACCCCATTTTCAAGACCATCGCACCGGGTCTCGGTTCGGCCGAACCCACGCCCAGCCGGGCTCTGGACGCTGCCGGCACCGCCCCGGAGGGTTACCTGCACTGCGGGCCCAACGGTGCCGGGCACTTCGTGAAGATGGTCCATAACGGTGTGGAGTACGGGATGATGGCCGCGATCGCAGAAGGTCTGAGCATCATCAAGCATGCCAACGCGGGCAAGACCGATCGTGTGGTCGACGCCGAGACCACGCCGCTGCGGGATCCGTGGGCGTATCAGTACGACATCAACGTCGGCGAAGTGGCCGAGGTGTGGCGCCGCGGATCGGTGGTGGGGTCGTGGTTGGTGGATCTGACGGCCGATGCGTTCGCCAAGTCCCCCGACCTCGATCAGTTCTCCGGGCGGGTGTCGGATTCCGGGGAAGGACGGTGGACGGTGCTCGCCTCCGTCGACGAAGGTGTGCCGGCACCGGTGATCACGACCGCGCTCTTCGAGCGGTTCCAGTCGCGTCAGCTTGGAGAGTTCACCGACCAGATACTGTCGGCGATGCGCAGTGAATTCGGCGGCCACGCCGAGAAGAAGTAGCAGCATGAGCTCCCAGACCCCCACTTCCGCCGACGTGCTGGTGATCTTCGGCATCACCGGAGACCTGGCCAGGAAGATGACGTTTCGATCCCTGTATCGATTGGAACGGCGCGGATTGCTCAAGTGCCCTATTGTTGGTGTGGCGCTTGATGATTGGTCCGATTCCGCCCTTCGCGACCATGCCCGGACGGCCATCGAGGCTACCGGCGAACCCGTCGACGACGACGTGTTCGCCCGGTTCGCGGGACGGCTGTCGATGGTCTCCGGCGACTTCGCCGACGCGGCGACCTATCGGGTGGTGGCCGCCACGATCAAGGGACGCAAGAACCCCGTTTTCTATCTGGAGATTCCGCCGTCGCTGTTCGGACGCGTGGTCGACGGCCTGGCCGGCGCCGGGTTGACCGACGGCGCCCGTGTGGTGGTGGAAAAGCCCTTCGGCCACGATCTGCAGTCAGCGAAGGAGCTCAACGACCAGTTGAGCCGCCACCTGCAGGAGTGGCAGATCTACCGGATCGACCACTTCCTGGGCAAGGAACCGGCGATGGACATCCGTTACATCCGGTTCTCCAATTCGATCTTCGAACCGCTGTGGAACCGCGACCGAATTGAGGCCGTCCAGATCACGATGGCCGAGAACTTCGGGGTGGAGGATCGCGGCCACTTCTACGATCCCGTCGGAGCCCTGCGCGACGTCGTGCAGAACCACATCCTGCAGCTGGTAGGACTGATCGCCGCCGAACCGTCCAGCGGCGGCCCAGACGGCTTCCGCGACAAGCGGGTCGAGTTGTTCAAGGCTATCCGTCCGGCAGACCCCAGCCACTACGTCCGTGGCCAGTACGAGGGCTACCTGGACGTCGCGGGCGTGCAACCCGAGTCGCAGACCGAAACCTTCGCGGCACTGAGGTTGCACGTCGACAACTGGCGATGGTCGGGTGTGCCGTTCTTCATCAGGGCAGGAAAGTCGCTTCCGGTGCGAGCCACCGAGATCCGGGTGGTTTTCAAGCGTCCACCGGCGCTGCCGTTCCTGCCCGAGGTGCACGAACCCAACGAGCTGATCTTCCGGATCGATCCCGCTGCGGGAGTGGACCTCGTGGTGCAGGCAAAGGAGCCCGGCGCTGAGACCACCCGTACGGTCAACCTGTCCCTGGTGTTCAGCGATGAGCTGACCGAAGCGCCCGAACCCTATGAGCGTCTGCTCGGCGACGCCCTGCACGGTGACTCCAGCCAGTTCATCAGAGAGGACGGGGTTGAGCAGACCTGGCGGATCGTGCAGCCGCTGCTGGAGTCGCCCCCGCCGGTGCAGGTGTATCGGCCGGGATCGTGGGGCCCGGCGCAGGCCGACGCGCTCGTCTCCGGACACCCCGGCTGGCGTGAACCCTGGCTGCCGTCGCGGCGGTGAGCACAGCTGAAAATCACCGCCTGCACGAGGCGAAAACCGCTGTGCGGCCATGGCGCCGCTGGGGAACCTATCTCAGCGAGCGCGCCTGGGGCACGGTCCGCGAGGACTACAGCGCCGGCGGCGATGCGTGGTCGTATTTCCCGTTCGACCACGCCCGTAGCCGCGCCTACCGGTGGAGCGAGGACGGGCTGGCCGGCTGGTGCGACGACGAGCAGACCATCTGCCTGAGCGTCGCGCTGTGGAACGGGAACGACGCGATTCTCAAGGACCGGCCTTACGGGGTGGCCAACGAGGAGGGTAACCACGGCGAGGACGTCAAAGACTACTGGTTTTACACCGACAACCTTCCGACCCACGCCTACGCCTCGGCGGTCTACAAATATCCACAGGCCGCGTTTCCCTACGACGATCTCCTGCGCACCAACCAGCAGCGAGGCACTGACGACGAGGAATACGAACTCTTCGACGCGCTGCGCGAGCAGTGGCTCGAACAAAGGTATTTCGATGTCGAGGTCGCCTATGCGAAGGACGGCCCGGAAGATGTTTTCTGCCGAATCACCGTGACCAATCGCGGACCCGATGCCGCACCGATACATGTACTGCCCCAACTGTGGTACCGCAACACCTGGTCGTGGAAGCCAGGCCGGCAGCGACCGCGCATCACCGCCTGCGGTGCCGGCGCGGCGTTCACTGAGCATCCCGGCCTCGGACCGCGATGGTTCTCTGTCACCTCATCGCAGGGAGCTGCTCCGCACATGCTGTTCTGCGAGAACGAGACCAACAACCGGCTCCTGTTCGGGTCGACGAACGAATCGCCGACTACCAAAGACGGCGTCAACGACCACGTCGTCGACGGGGTGCCAGACGCCGTCGACCCGAGCGGGGGAAGCAAGGCCGCCGCGCATGTGTCGACAACGCTGCAGTCCGGCGAAACCTTCACCGTCACCGTTCGTTTCGCCGAATCATATTCAGATGATCCGTTCGAGCGTGCCGACGACGTACTCGCCGCCCGAAAACGCGAAGCCGACGAGTTCTACGCGGCGGTAGCGGCGCCGGACCTCACCGATGACGAACGGCTGGTGCAGCGTCAGGCGCTGGCCGGGCTGCTGTGGTGCAAGCAGTACTACAACTACTCGGTGCGACGCTGGCTCAAGGGTGACCCTGGCCAGCCGGCACCGCCCGATCAACGCTGGACCGGCCGCAACACCGACTGGCAGCACTTCGCCGTCAGCGAGATCATCTTGATGCCCGACGCCTGGGAATACCCCTGGTTCGCCGCCTGGGACCTGGCTTTCCACTGCGTCACGATGGCCCTCGTCGACCCCGATTTCGCCAAGACCCAAATCCAGGTGCTGCAGAAGTCGACCGCACAACATCCACACGGGCAGATCCCGGCCTACGAATGGAAGTTCGGCGACACCAACCCGCCGCTGCACGCCTGGGCGGCCTGGCAGATCTATCAACTCGACCGGCTGCGCTCCGGTGTGGCCGACTGGAACTTCCTGGCCGATGCATACCGGTCGTCCACCCTCAACGCCATGTGGTGGCTCAACCAGAAGGACGACAGCAACCGGGGCGTGTTCGGCGGCGGCTTCCTCGGCATGGACAACATCGGGGTGTTCGACCGAGATGAGCCGCTGCCCACCGGTGGCCGCCTCGCCCAAGTGGACGGCACCGCGTGGATGGCCGCACTTATCTTTCACCTGCTGGAGATGGCGATCGAGCTATCGCGCCACGATCCGAGCTACAGCTATATGTTCAGCCGCTGGGTATGGGATGCCTGGCTGGTAGCCAACGCGCTGGAAAAAGGTACCTACCAGGTCAGCTTCTGGAACGACCGCACGGGGTTCTATCACGACGTCATCGAGATGCCCGACGGCAGCAGCAGCTCGCTGGAGGTGTTCTCGATGCAGTCCATCGTTCCGCTGTTCGCCGCCGTCACGATTCCCGTCACTGCGACCGAGGTGACGTCGACGGTGCGAGGCTGTCTCGAGGACCTGGTCCGAATCTACGACCACACCGACGACGACGTGAAGCTGGCGATGAGTGGCGGAAGCGGTGCGCACTTCATGCTCTCGGTGGTGCACCAGGACCGGCTCACCGCGATCCTGCAACGCCTTCTCGATCCCGAACAATTCCTGGCGCCGAACGGGATTCGTTCGCTGTCTCGGCACCATCGCGACCACCCCTACACCTACCACGTGAATCGTGCCGATTACGTGGTCGACTACCAGCCCGCCGAGTCACGCAACCGGATGTTCGGCGGCAACTCGAACTGGCGCGGCCCGGTTTGGCTGCCGATGAATTTTCTCTTGGTTCAGGCGCTCGATTCCTATGCGCGCTACTTCGGCGACACCTACCGCATCGCCGACCCGTCGAACCCTGCCGAGCAGATATCGCTCGGCGAGCTGGCCGACCAACTGGCGCGCAGGCTCACCGGCCTGTTCGTCCGTGACGCCGCCGGCCGACGAGCCGTGTTCGGTGACAACGACTACTTCCAGAACGACCCGCACTGGCGTGACCTGGTGCCGTTCTATGAGTACTTCGACGGGGATACCGGCCGCGGCCTGGGCGCCAGCCATCAGACCGGCTGGACAGCCACCGTCGCGTTGCTGCTTCAGTTTCGCGGCAAGCTGCACTTCGATCAGACCGGGCCCAACCTCTCCTGATCCGGTCGACGGCCCCTACCGATCCGGTTCGCCCCGACCGCTGGCCGTTCGTCGCCGCCGATCGACCGTTTAGCGCACGGGTCCCCGACCTCATCGCGCAGGTCACCGCAGGCATAGATATGTGATCCACGTCTCAACTAGCTTCCCTGTCAGACCCCTCCGTCAGGAAGTGAGATCAAGGTGTCCGAGACCGACCTTCCCATTCGCCCGGAAGCCATCAGCGGCGAACGCTACCTGCAGGTGCAGGCCAGCCCAGAATTCCAGGAGCTTCGAAGTCGATTGCGCCGCTTCGTTTTCCCAATGACGGCGATCTTTCTCATCTGGTACGCCACCTACGTCATGCTGGGCGCGTTCGCCCACGACTTCATGGCCACCAAGGTCTGGGGCGAGATCAACGTCGGACTGATCATCGGCCTCGGCCAATTCCTGACGACGTTTCTGATCACCGGACTGTACGTGCGGTTCGCCAACCGCGAACTCGATCCGCGTGCGGAGGCCATCCGCGCCGAGCTGGAAAGTGAGATCCAATGACAACCCTGTTGGCCCAGGCCGAGGCCGTCGGCAACACCGCCGCCAACATCGGCATCTTCAGCCTGTTCGTGGTCGTGACCATGGTGGTGGTGATCCGCGCCAGCAAGCGCAACGCCACGGCCGCAGAATTCTTCACCGGGGGACGTGGATTCTCCGGCCCACAGAACGGCATCGCCATCGCCGGCGACTACCTGTCGGCGGCCAGCTTCCTCGGCATCGCCGGCGCTATCGCGGTATACGGCTACGACGGTTTCCTGTACTCGATCGGCTTCCTGGTCGCCTGGCTGGTGGCACTGCTGCTGGTCGCCGAGTTACTGCGCAACACCGGCAAATTCACGATGGCCGATGTGCTGAGCTTCCGGCTCAAGCAACGACCGGTGCGGCTGGCCGCGGCCACCAGCACGCTCACGGTGTCGCTGTTCTACCTGCTGGCCCAGATGGCGGGCGCGGGCGGCCTGGTGGCCTTGCTGCTCAACGTCAACGACCGTGGCGGGCAGTCCATCGTGATCGCGGTGGTCGGCATTCTGATGATCGTCTACGTGCTCGTCGGCGGCATGAAGGGCACCACCTGGGTGCAGATCATCAAGGCGGTGCTGCTGATCACCGGCGCTGCGCTCATGACGCTTATGGTGCTGGTGAAGTTCGGAGTGAACTTCTCCGAGATCCTCGGAGCCGCCCAGTCGGCGATCAGCGGCAGTTCCTCGGAGGCGGTGGCGGCCCGCGACGTCCTGGCCCCCGGCGCCCGTTACGGCGGTTCCCTAACCTCGCAGATCAACTTCATCTCGCTGGCCATCGCGCTGGTGCTCGGCACCGCGGGCCTCCCCCACGTGCTGATGCGGTTCTACACCGTGCCCACCGCCAAGGAGGCACGCCGGTCGGTGGTCTGGGCGATCGCCCTGATCGGCGCGTTCTACCTGTTCACCCTGGTTCTGGGCTACGGAGCCGCGGCACTGGTGGGCCCGGACCGTATTCTCGGCGCCGCAGGCGGAGTGAACTCGGCGGCACCGCTGCTCGCGTTCCAACTGGGCGGGGTGGTCCTGCTTGGCGTCGTCTCCGCGGTGGCGTTCGCGACGATTCTGGCGGTCGTGGCCGGGCTGACGATCACCGCGTCGGCGTCGTTCGCTCACGACATCTATGCCAGTGTCATGAAGTCACACAAGGTGACCGAGGCCGAGCAGGTGCGAGTGTCGCGAATCACCGCCGTGGTGCTGGGGGTCTTCGCGATCGGGCTCGGCATCCTGGCCAACGGGCAGAACGTGGCGTTCCTGGTGGCGCTGGCCTTCGCGATTGCTGCGGCGGCCAACCTGCCGACCATCGTGTTCTCGCTGTACTGGAAGCGTTTCAACACCCGCGGTGCACTGTGGAGCATGTACGGCGGCCTGATCTCGACCCTGGTTCTGATCGTCTTCTCCCCGGCCGTGTCCGGCTCGGAGACCGCGATGATTCCGGGCTCGGACTTCGCGTGGTTCCCGCTGGCCAACCCCGGCATCGTGTCGATCCCACTGGCGTTCATCCTCGGCATCGTCGGAACGCTGACCTCGCCGGACCGCGGCGATCCCAAGATCAACGCCGAAATGGAGGTGCGTTCGCTGACCGGGATCGGCGCGGAGAAGGCGGTCGCCCACTAACGGCACACAGCGGCCCCACCCACGGAACCGGGCCCATGGGGGCCGGGCCACAGAGAGAGCATTCCAGCGGGCATACGTCGACAAGACGTCTGCTGGAATGCTCTTTCTTCGTACTCGCCACGAGGGCCCGGCGAACCCGGTCTAGCGCCGTTTCGCGTACCAGGAGACGCTGTGGGATAACAGGATTAGACACGATTTGGGTTCCGCACTGTTGCCCAGCCCGGGCGAATCCGGGGCGAACACACGTAGGGCTCCCACTCACGCGCACGCCCGGCGCACCGGTTGCAGCACAGAGGCTGGCCG
>CAZLTV010000055.1:18250-21147 GCA_964562545.1 uncultured Mycobacterium sp.
TCAGCGCACGCCCGGCGGCATCCCGTAGACATGCGAGATGGGCAGCGTCATCAGCACCCGCCGGTCGTCGACCATCGCCCGCCGGTAGTCATCCCAGTCCGGGTGTTCCCCCGACAGTTTCCGATACAGCTCGACCAGGCCAGCCACGGTCTCGTCGCCTGGGTCGGCAGCCGGCGGACTGAGCACGGCTTCACCCTCGGCGACCGCGTAGGACCAGCCGTCATCGGAGCTCACATGCAGCGATGCCCGCGGATCGCGCCGTAGGTTGCGGGTCTTGGCTCTGGGCTCGGTGATGGAGACCGAGAGGGTCAGCTCGCGGGGGTCGAAAAAATAGCCCACGTTGGACAGCTGAGGCCGCCCGTCCCGCTTGATCGTGGCCAGCACGCCCAGTGAGTTTCCTGCGATCACGGCCAATAGCTTGTCGTCGAAGACGTCGCGAGTCATGACACGAGCCTAGAACGAAGCACGGTCTGCGATGATCGAACAGATGGACCACGACATGCCCACCTGGTCGCGCAGCACGGTCGCGGGACGCCGGAGATGACGCGCTACGCCGCGTTCCTGCGCGGTGTGAACGTCGGCGGGGTCACATTGAAGATGGCCGCGGTCGCGCAGACGCTGGAACGGGCCGGGTTCACGAATGTGAAGACAATCCTGGCCAGCGGCAACGTGTTGCTTGACAGCCGGGCCGACGCAGCCACCGTCAGGACGACCTGCGAACACGCACTACGTGACGAATTCGGTTACCAAGCTTGGGTTCTGACCTACCCACGGGACACCGTGGCGACGATCTCGGCGGCCTATCCGTTCGAACGCGAGGTCGACGGCCATCACTCCTACGTCACGTTCGTCAGCGACGAGGCGGTGCTGGCCGAGCTGACGGCATTAGCTCGCGACGCCGGACCGCAGGAGCGGATCGTCACCGGCGAGGGCGTGGTCTACTGGCAGGTGCTCCGAGCGACGACGATGCAGAGCACCATCGGCAAGACCATGGGCAAGAAGCGCTATAAATCCGCGACCACCACGCGCAACCTGCGCACGATCGACAAGGTCCTGCGGGGCTAGCCGACGACGAGACGGGATAAAAGATGACGGCAAAGCATTCGGTCGACCTCACCGGGGTTCCCGAGACCGCGCTGATGACGTTGAAGGTTCGTGCGTCGGAGGCCCGTCGGCCCGACTCGATCATCGATGACCCGATGGCGATTCATCTGCTCGATTCCATCGACTACGACTTCGCCAAATTCGGGTTCACCCGGCGTCAGGACATGGCGCTGCGAGCCAAGGCATTCGACAAGTACACCCGCCGCTACCTCGTCGACCACCCACGCGCCACCGTGGTCGCGCTGGCCGAGGGTTTGCAGACCAGCTTCTATCGGCTCGACGCGGCCGGTGTCGGACACGAGTTCGGCTGGCTGACTGTGGACCTTCCGCCGATGATCGAGTTGCGCAGCAAGCTGCTGCCCGGTTCGGATCGCGTGCGGATGTGTGCACAGTCGGCGCTGGACTTCAGCTGGATGGACTTGGTGGATACCGAAGGCGGGGTGTTCATCACCGCCGAGGGCCTGCTGATGTATCTGCAGCCCGACCAGGCGATGTCACTGATTAGAGAGTGTGCGGCGCGCTTCCCCGGCGGACAGATGATGTTCGACCTGCCGCCGTCGGCCTTCGCCGCGCTCGCACGGCGCGGCATGCGAACCTCACGGCGTTACCGGGTGCCGCCGATGCCGTTCACGCTGTCGGTCGCCGAGGCTAGCGACCTGGTCAACACCGTCCCCGGCGTGCGAGCGGTGCATGACCTGCCGGGGGAACAAGCGCGCGGACGAGTGCTCAACAGCCTGGCCTGGGCGGTGCAACGGATTCCGCTTCTCGATCCGGTGCGCCCCACAATTACTTTGCTCGAGTTCGGCTGACCCGCAGCAGGCCGAGTCCTCGTCTCAGCCGAAAGCCGTCTCGACGTATCGCAGCGCCTCGCCCTTGTCCACGCCGAGCGCCCGCGCCGCGGTGACGTAGCTGTGCGCAGCCGTTGCCATCCCGGCATCGACCGGATCGGATCGGGCCACAAAGGTGCCGAACCGGCCCCTGGTCTCTAGAATGCCCGCAGCTTCCAGCTCCCGGTAGGCGCGGGCCACGGTGTTGACCGCGAGGTTGATCTGACCGGCGAGTTCACGCACTGTTGGCAGCCTTGTGCCCGGGGCGAGTTGACCGTCCCGAATCCCGCCGATGATCTGCGTTCTCAGCTGATCGAACAGCGGCCTGGCCGCGTGCGGATCGACGCGAACCCATTCCCCCAAATCGGCCACGTGCTCAGTATCGCCCAAAGCCGCTAGTTTGGTGGGGTGCGGGTGACGGTGTTCAGTGGTGCGGGCATGTCCGCCGAAAGCGGTGTTCCGACGTTCCGTGACGCTGAAACCGGATTGTGGGCCAACGTCGACCCCTACGAGATCTCGAGCGCCCAGGGCTGGCGCGCCCACCCGGATCGGGTGTGGGCATGGTATCTGTGGCGCCACCACATGATGAACGAGGTGGCGCCCAACGACGCCCACCGCGCCGTCGCGGCGTGGCAGGACCACGCCGAGGTGCACGTCGTCACCCAGAACGTGGACAACCTGCACGAGCGCGCGGGCAGCAACCGAGTGCACCACGTTCACGGAAGCCTGTTTGAGTTCCACTGTGACAGTTGCCGTTTGACCTATGACGGCCAGGTGCCGGCCATGCCCGAACCCGCGGAGAGCGTCGATCCTCCTCGATGCGAGTGCGGCGGGCTGGTCCGGCCCAACGTGGTGTGGTTCGGCGAACCGCTGCCCGACGCCGCGTGGCAGCAGTCGGTCGAGGCGGTCGTCAACGCCGATCTGCTCGTCGTGGTGGGCACGTCGTCGGTCGTCTACCCGGCGGCG
>CAZLTV010000056.1:0-9827 GCA_964562545.1 uncultured Mycobacterium sp.
AGGACATCACGATCGTGATGGGTGTCAACGACGACAAGTACGACGGCAGCCAGAAGATCATCTCCAACGCCTCGTGCACTACGAACTGCCTCGGACCGTTCGCCAAGGTGCTGCACGACGAGTTCGGCATCGTCAAGGGCCTCATGACCACCGTGCACGCCTACACGCAGGACCAGAACTTGCAGGACGGCCCGCACAAGGATCTGCGCCGCGCCCGCGCCGCCGCGCTGAACATCGTGCCGACCTCCACCGGTGCGGCGAAGGCCATCGGCTTGGTGCTGCCCGAGCTCAAGGGCAAGCTCGACGGCTACGCGCTGCGAGTGCCGATCCCCACCGGCTCATGCACCGACCTCACGGTGGAGCTGGCGAAGAAGGCCACCGCCGACGAGATCAACGCCGCCATGAAGGCTGCCGCTGAGGGGCCGATGAAGGGCATTCTGAAGTACTACGACGCACCCATCGTGTCGAGTGACATCGTCACAGACCCGCACAGCTCGATCTTCGATTCCGGTCTGACCAAGGTCATCGACAACCAGGCCAAAGCCGTGTCGTGGTACGACAACGAGTGGGGTTACTCGAACCGCCTCGTCGACCTGGTCGGCCTCGTCGGCAAGTCGCTCTAAACGCGATGGCTGTCCATACACTCGACGACCTGCTGGCAGAAGGAGTTGCGGGTCGGGGCGTGTTGGTGCGTTCCGACTTCAACGTCCCCCTCGATGCCGATCGCGCCATCACCGACCCCGGTCGGATCATCGCGTCACTACCGACGCTGAAGGCGCTCAGCGATGCCGGTGCCAAGATCGTCGTCACCGCGCATCTTGGCAGACCCAAGGGTGAGCCGGACGCCAAGTTCTCGCTGGCGCCGGTGGCCAAGGATCTGGGGGAGCGGCTGGGCCGCCATGTGCAGCTCGCCGGCGACGTGGTGGGCAGCGACGCGCTGGCACGTGCGGAAGGCCTGACCGACGGGGACATCCTGCTGGTGGAGAACATCCGCTTCGATCCGCGGGAGACGAGCAAGGACGAGGCCGAGCGTCTCTCGTTGGCGAAGGCGCTGGTCGAGTTGGTCGGCGAGGACGCCGCCTTCGTCTCCGACGGATTTGGCGTGGTGCACCGCAAGCAGGCCTCGGTCTACGACGTCGCCACGTTGTTGCCGAGCTATGCAGGCACATTGGTCGCCGCTGAGGTGAAGGTTCTCGAGCAGCTGACCGAGTCCAGCGAGAAGCCCTATGCCGTGGTGCTCGGCGGTTCCAAGGTCTCCGACAAATTGGCGGTGATCGAGAATCTGGCGACCAAGGCGGACAGTCTGATCATCGGCGGCGGTATGTGCTTCACTTTTCTTGCTGCACAAGGGCTTTCGGTGGGTTCGTCGCTTCTTGAAGAGGGCATGGTCGAGACCTGCCGCAAGCTGCTGGACACCTATGCCGATGTGCTGCACCTGCCGGTGGACATCGTGGTTGCCGAGAAGTTTGCAGCGGATTCCGCACCGCAGACGGTCGCCGCCGACGCCATCCCCGAGGCCCAGATGGGTCTCGATATCGGGCCCGAGTCGGTAAAGCGCTTCACCACGTTGCTGTCCAACGCCAAGACGGTGTTCTGGAACGGCCCGATGGGTGTGTTCGAATTCCCAGCGTTCTCCGCGGGTACCAAAGGGGTGGCCGAGGCCATCATCGCCGCAACCGGCAAGGGCGCATTTAGCGTGGTCGGCGGGGGAGACTCGGCCGCCGCGGTTCGCCAGCTGGGGCTGCCCGAGGATGGCTTTTCTCACATCTCCACCGGCGGCGGTGCGTCGCTGGAATACCTCGAGGGCAAAACCCTGCCGGGCATCGCCGTCCTCGACCGAGCCTGACGCGAATAGGAGCCACTGGTGTCCCGAAAACCGCTGATTGCCGGCAACTGGAAGATGAACCTCAACCATTTCGAGGCCATCGCCCTAGTCCAGAAGATTGCCTTTGCGCTGCCGGACAAGTACTTCGACAAAGTCGACGTCACCGTGATCCCGCCGTTCACCGATCTGCGCAGCGTGCAGACCCTGGTCGACGGTGACAAGCTGCGGCTGACCTACGGTGCGCAGGATCTTTCGCAGCATGACTCGGGTGCCTACACCGGCGAGATCAGCGGGGCGTTTCTGGCGAAGTTGGGCTGCTCGTTCGTCGTCGTCGGGCATTCCGAACGGCGTACCTACCACGGCGAGGGCGATGCCCTGGTCGCTGCGAAAGCGTTGGCCGCGTTCAAACACGGGTTGACCCCGATCATCTGCATCGGAGAGCACCTCGAGGTGCGGGAGGCCGGCAACCACGTCGAATACAACGTCGACCAGCTTCGCGGCTCGTTGGCCGGGCTGTCGGCCGACCAGATCGCACAGGCGGTCATCGCCTACGAGCCGGTGTGGGCGATCGGCACGGGTCGGGTCGCGAGCGCAGCCGACGCGCAGGAGGTATGCCAGGCCATCCGGAAGGAGCTGGCCAACTTGGCTTCGCCTGAAGCCGCGGCCGGCGTGCGGGTGCTCTACGGCGGGTCGGTTAACGCCAAGAATGTCGGAGAGATCGTCGGACAGACCGATGTGGACGGCGCTTTGGTAGGTGGTGCATCGCTGGACGGCGAGCAGTTCGCGACGCTGTCGGCGATCGCTGCCGGCGGACCTCTGCCCTGAGGTGCGCGATGCGGGTTGCATCGCCCTAGCCCTGCCCGATGGGTGGTTCGTCGGCGTGTAATCTAGCGGCCATGGAATTGGCCCTGCAGATCATCCTGGTCGTGACCAGTGTGCTGGTTGTGCTCCTGGTCTTGCTGCATCGCGCCAAGGGTGGCGGTTTGTCCAGCCTGTTCGGTGGCGGTGTGCAGTCCAGCTTGTCTGGTTCCACCGTGGTCGAGAAGAACTTGGATCGGCTGACTCTGTTCGTCACCGGTATCTGGGTGGTGTCGATCATCGGCATGGCCCTGCACATCAAGTACAGCTAACCCCGCGGACATTTCATCCTGCACGCGGTCCCCGGCGCACCGATACTGGAACGCATGGCTGAAGCTCCCGACAGCTCGCTGGAACCCATTGGATCGGTCCGCCGTACCCAGGTTGGGCGCGAGGCCACCGAACCGATGCGCGAGGACATTCGTCTGCTGGGTGCGATTCTCGGCCAGACGGTGCGTGACCAAAACGGCGACGAGGTCTTCGATCTCGTCGAGCGTGCACGGGTGGAGTCGTTTCGGGTGCGACGGTCCGAGATCGACCGTACCGAGTTAGCGAAACTGTTCGACGGCATCGATGTTCATCAGGCCATCCCCGTCATTCGCGCGTTCACCCATTTCGCGTTGCTGGCCAACGTTGCCGAGGACATCCACCGAGAGCGTCGCCGTGCGATTCATGAACAGGCGGGAAAGCCGCCACAGCACAGCAGCCTCGCTGCGACCTATCTCAAACTCGACGACGCGGACCTCGACGCCGCGACGGTCGCCGATGCGTTGGTCGGGGCCCTGGTGTCACCGGTGATCACCGCGCACCCGACCGAGACCCGTCGGCGCACGGTGTTCGACACTCAGCACCGGATCACCGAGCTGATGCGGCTGAGGATGCTGGGGTTGAGCAAGACCGAGGACGACCGCGACATCGTCCTCGAACTGCGCCGACACATTCTCACCTTGTGGCAGACGGCGCTGATCAGGTTGTCGCGGTTGAAAATCCAAGACGAGATCGAGACCGGGTTGCGGTACTACCCGGCAGCGTTCTTCGAGGTGATCCCGCAGGTGAACGCCGAGGTGCGTGAGGAACTGCAGGCCCGGTGGCCGGATGCCGACTTGCTTCCCGAGCCGATTCTGCGGCCCGGGTCGTGGATTGGCGGCGACCGTGACGGCAACCCCAACGTGACGGCCGAGATCGTGCGACTGGCGACCGGCAGCGCCGCCTACACCGCTTTCGCGCACTACTTCGGTGAGCTCACTGCGTTGCAGCAGGAGCTGTCGATGTCGGTGCGGCTGGTTCATATCAGCTCGCGGCTGGCAGCGCTGGCGGACTCCTGCGACGAGCCGGCTCGCGCCGACGAGCCTTATCGGCGGGCGTTGCGGGTGGTGCATGCGCGCTTGACCGCCACTGCGCGGCGGATTCTCGACCGCCAGCCCGAGCACGAGCTCGACCTCGATATGGCTGCCTACCAGTCACCGGCCGAGCTGTTGACCGACTTGGATGTCATCGACGAATCGCTGCGCGCCAAGGGCAGTGCGGTGATTGCCGATGACAGATTGGCTCGGCTACGAGAGTCGGTGCGGGTATTCGGTTTTCACCTGTCGGGTCTGGATATGCGGCAGAACTCCGACGTCCACGAAGAGGTGGTCGCCGAGCTGCTGGCGTGGGCCGGCGTGCACCCCGACTATGCGTCGTTGAGTGAGCCCGAGCGGGTGGAGTTGCTGGCCGCCGAGCTGTCCACTCGCAGGCCTCTGACCGGTCCGGATGCCGACTTGTCCGAGCTGGCCCGCAAGGAACTCGACATCGTCATCGCCGCGGCGCACGCCGTGCAGCGGTACGGCCCACACGCGGTGCCTAACTACATCATCTCGATGTGCCAGTCGGTCTCGGACATGCTTGAGGCCGCGATCCTGCTCAAGGAAGGCGGGCTGCTCGACGCATCGTCGGAGGTTCCCTACGCCCCGGTCGGGATTGTGCCCTTGTTCGAGACGATCGATGATCTGCAGCGTGGTTCCTCGATCCTGGAGGCTGTGCTGGATCTGCCGCTCTACCGTGCGATGGTTACGGCGCGGGGCGACAGCCAGGAGGTCATGCTCGGCTATTCCGATTCCAACAAGGACGGCGGCTATCTGGCCGCGAACTGGGCGCTGTATCGCGCGGAGCTGGATCTGGTGGAGTCGTCCCGGAAGACCGGTATCCGGCTGCGGCTGTTCCACGGTCGTGGCGGAACCGTCGGTCGCGGCGGTGGACCCAGCTACGACGCCATCTTGGCTCAGCCGCCCGGCGCGGTGCAGGGTTCGTTGAGGTTGACCGAGCAGGGCGAGATCATCGCGGCCAAGTACGCCGAACCGCAGATCGCGCACCGGAACTTGGAGACGCTGCTGGCCGCGACGCTGGAGGCGACGCTGCTCGACGTCGAGGGGCTGGGTGACTCCGCCGGCCCGGCCTACGAGGTGCTCGATGACCTGGCGGCGCGGGCGCAACGGGCCTATGGCGAACTCGTGCACGAGACACCGGGTTTCGTCGAGTACTTCAAGGCCTCGACCCCGGTCAGTGAGATCGGCGCGCTCAACATCGGCAGCCGCCCGACCTCGCGCAAGCCGACGACGCAGATCTCCGATCTGCGTGCGATCCCGTGGGTGCTGGCCTGGAGCCAGTCTCGGGTGATGCTGCCAGGCTGGTATGGCACCGGTACGGCTTTCGAGCAGTGGATCGCCGACGGCGAGGATCCCGATGCCCGCTTGGAGACTCTGCGCGACCTGTATCGTCGCTGGCCCTTTTTCACGACGGTGCTGTCCAACATGGCGCAGGTGCTGGCCAAGTCCGATCTTGGTCTGGCAGCGCGCTATTCGGAATTGGTGGCCGATGAGGACCTGAGGCGCCGTGTGTTCGACAAGATCGCCGACGAGCACGAACGCACGATCAGGATGCACAAGCTCATCACCGGGCAGGACGACCTGCTGGCCGACAATCCTGCGCTGGCCCGTTCGGTGTTCAACCGCTTCCCGTACCTGGAACCGCTGAATCACTTGCAGGTCGAGTTGCTGCGCCGCTACCGGTCCGGTGACGAGGAGGAACTGGTGCAGCGCGGAATCTTGCTCACGATGAGCGGGCTGGCGACAGCGCTGCGCAACAGCGGCTGAGCGGCACACGGGCCAGAGTGTGCCGCACCGGAGCTGACCTGGCTCTGGGCCGACCGCCGACGGTCGGTGTCAGACCAAGCGCGGCTGTATCACAACGTCATCAGGCTTGACGTCGCTTTCCATCCATCCGAGCAGCGCTTCGACGGCCTGGCGCCCGTAGTCCCACCCCGTGGGTTGCACGGCCAGAATCGGCGGGTCGCTGGCGATCGTGGCCGAGTCTGCGGCCACCGCGACAACGACGAAGTCCTGAGGAACGCGGGCTCCACGTGATTGCAGGAACCGCTGTGCCTCCACGGCGTGGTGACCCGTTGTCTCGCAGAAGATCACCGCTGGTGTCGTGCCGATACGCTCAATCGCTTCCCGCAGCGCACCCGTGACGGTTTGCGACTGGTCGTCGAATTCAACGACTGAGCATTCGCGCCCGGATGAACTGCACCAACGGTCACACCAGAGTTCGAGGCTGCGATGGACTTTGACGTGGAAGGTGTCGGTGGCGCCCGTAACCTGGCTGAGCAGCCATACCGGTCCCGGGGGTAGCGGCTCGGCGGCGTGGTCCATGAGTAGGGTCACCATCGCGGAATGATCGACGTAGACCGACGGTACGCCGTCTTGATTGGCTGCCCGTCCCACGGTGATGACCTTGAGCCCGGGCACTTCGAGCTCAGCCTGGTCGAATGGATCGACCACGATTAAACCGTCACACACCTGCTCGTTTATCTCGGGGGCACTGATGAGTAGGCCGAAGCCGTTCTCGTGGGCAGTGGCTGCCGCACCGTTGAGCAGGTCGATGAGGAAACTGACCTCCGGGACGCGGCGCTGCCCGAACCGTAGTCCGATTGCCATGGTCTTACCGCTTCGTAGCGCCCGAGCGCTGGACCGGGGAACATATCCCATCTGCGTGGCGGTTGCGACAACGCGCTGGCGAGTTTCGGCGGCCATCCGCCCACGTCCGTTGAGTGCGTCGGACGCGGTTCCGACCGCAACGCCAGCGCTGCGGGCGACATCGACGATGGTCACCCGGTCTGCCACGACCACCTCCACGTGTCGCTGCCGATGTGAGAGCTGGCAGCACAGCGGTCGAGAGGGGGCTGGGGACGCGCTGTGCTGCTCTTTCCTCAGCACAGCTTAGGTGAATCGTCATTGAACAGCTCACGCGTCCACGCTTACGGTCGGTTGTGAGGGAACCCGGACGGGGAAAGTGCTTGCTTCCTCAACCGATTTGCGTTGCCGGAGATTCGTGGCGCGGCAGAGCCACTGCGCTGTCGTACCGTCGGCGTCGAATTGGATGTGGCGCACCGCAATTTGCTGAGGCTCGGCCCGCCCGGTCACGTCGCGACCATTTCGCAGTCGCGGACCTGGATGCCGGGGTCCGCGGGGACTTCCGATCACGGGCGGCCCTGAGCATTTGAGCTTCGTCGGTCGGGTGCGCTATAGCCGCAAGTGGAAGCCGGTGTGGAATGCGCGGCACCGCTGGGGCAAACCCGCATTCGGTCGCGGATCAATCGACTGACCCCCCTTTGCTAAGCGGCAGTTCAAGCATCTAGTGCGGTACCCCCGGTACGGATTCAGCTAATTCGGCGAAAGGTTTCGCCAGATTAACTCGAATTGACGGTGATCACAATATTCGACCCCATGTTCGACCCTGTGGTGAACCGCTTCCGCGCCACCTCCGAGTAGTTGCTGTTGGCGTCGGGTGACAGATTCCGGGCGGTCTATAACCCGCTGCTGCGAAGAACCTTGCTGACGGCGCCGCGGACGACCTGCTCGGTCGCGGCCAACGGGGACATCACCGACTCGCCGAGGCCGACGATGCGTTCGACGCGGGCGACGATGCCTTCCATCCGGTCGACCACGGACTGCAGCCGGGGCGCGAGCTCGTTGATCTGAGAAATGACGTCGTTGAACCGTTCAAGAGTGTTGTCGAGGTTGGCGGTGGAACGATTGAGGTCTTCAAGGGTCTCACTGAGACCTTCCAGGATGGCGTCTACCTGTTCGACGGTGACATCGGCGTTAAGCGCCGCCTGCGCGAGTTTGCGGATACGTTCCGGGCCGGTCCGAATCGGTCGGTCGCCTCTTTCTGCCATGTCCGCAAGTATGACGCCACCCGCGCGGCGACATGGACGGACGCACCGGCCCGTCTGTCTCGGGTGCAGCCTGTCTCGGGTACAGGGGTCAATGCACCCCGGGCCGGAAACTGCAGTGCAGGCACCGCGCCCGAGGCGGCACGAACCACGGGAGTCCCAACCTCAGCACAGACTGAAAGTCCATGCCGCACAACCACTAGAGCTTCGAGGCCGCGGCCTCATCGAGCAGCCACACCGTCGCGTCCCTGCCCGCCGCGCCGGCCGCCGGGATGTCGACGGCTTTGGCGCCGCCAAGCGCCGCGGCCACAGCATCGGCCTTGCCTTCTCCGGAGACGACCAGCCACACCTCGCGTGAGCGGGCCACCGCCGGCAAGGTCAGGGTGATCCGTCGCGGCGGTGGTTTGGGCGAGTCGGTCACACCCACCACCCACCGCTGAGTTTCCTGCACCGCCGCGCTGTCGGGGAACAGCGAATTGATGTGTCCCTCACCGCCCATGCCGAGCAGATGCACATCGAATTCCAGATCGCGCTCGGCGAACGTCTCGGCGAGCAGCTGCTCGTAGCCCGCCGCGGCGGCGTCGAGATCGTCGCCGAACTCGCCATCGGAGGCGGCCATCGCATGCACGTTGACCGAGGGGATGTCGACGAGGTCGAGCAGCGCCTCACGGGCCTGCTTCTCGTTACGTTCGTCGTCGTCGTAAGGCACGAATCGTTCGTCACCCCAATAGACGTGAACCTTCGACCAGTCGACCTCGCCAGCACGGTCGTGAACCCGGCGCAGCAGCCCAATACCGGTGCCGCCCCCGGTCAACACGATCGAGGCTTTACCGCGCTGGGAGATCGCCGCGAGGATCGCGGCAATGAGGCGATCGCCTGCAGCCTCCACCAGCGCGGCAGTGTCTGAATAGGTTTCGACCGTCGGGATCATCGATAGGCCACCTTGTCTATTCCGGCCAGCGCCTCGCGGTAGATGTCATCGGCATCGAGCCGACGCATCTCCTCGGCCAGGCATTCGGGGACATCCCTGCGCGCCAACGGAACCAACGCCACCGGGCGTGAGGTTCGACTCAGCGTGGCGGTCACCCCGTCCTGCGGACGGCTCAAAGTGACCGTGTCACCGGTACGGTGCAACTCCACCTTCAATGTCCCCACGGCGCGGGTGACGGGCCCATCTATGCGACTGGCCAGCCAGCCGGCGAGGAGGTCCAGGGAAGGCTCGGCTTTCAAACCGGACACCACTGCAGACTCGATCGCCTCGTAGGGCGGCTCGTCGATCGCCGAGGCCAACAACGCCCGCCAGTAGGTGATGCGGCTCCACGCCAAATCGGTGTCGCCGGGGGAGTAGCCGGGCAGCCGGCTCTTGATGGCGGCCAGCGGATCGGGTGCGTTGGTGGAGTTGCTGATCCGCCGAATCGCTAGCTTTCCGATTGGATCCTGGGCCGGGACAGCCGGTGTGGTGTCCGGCCACCAGGCCACCACCGGGGTGTCGGGCAGCAGGAACGGCAGTACCACCGCCGAGGCGTGTCCGGAGAGTTCGCCGTGTAGCCGCAACAGCACCACCTCGCCGGCGCCCGCATCGCGGCCGACGCGCAGCTCGGCGTCGAGCCGCGACTGGGCGGCACTGGGGTCGGCCGCCAACGTGGCGATGACGCGACACGGGTGTTCGCGGCTGGCGAAAGTTGCTGCCGCGATCGCTCGCTCCAGCGTCTCCTCGCTATCGGCGGAGATCACCAAGGTCAGAACCCGGCCCAAGGTGAGCGCTCCACCCTCCTCGCGAAGGCCGGTGATCTTCTTGTTGATCGCGGTCGTGGTCGTGTCCGGCAGCTCGACGATCATCGCCACACCCGGTTCATCCTCGCGCAAGCGCTCGTCAGGGTTGGTTGGTTCCTCGCGCAAGCGCTCGTCACGGTTGGTTGGTTCCTCGCGCAA
>CAZLTV010000056.1:9927-21137 GCA_964562545.1 uncultured Mycobacterium sp.
GGTTGGTTGGTTCCTCGCGCAAGCGCTCGTCACGGTTGGTTGGTTCCTCGCGCAAGCGCTCGTCACGGCCGCCTCCATTCTCGGTTCAGCCGGTGCACCATCTCGTTGGCCGACGCCGGCCCCCACGTCCCCGACTCGTAGGGCTCGGGCTTGCCCTGGGCTGCCCAGCTCTCAAGGACCGGATCGAGGATCTCCCAAGACAATTCGACCTCGGCATTCACCGGGAACAGCGAAGGCTCACCCAGGAGAACGTCGAGGATCAACCTCTCGTAGGCCTCCGGGGAGTCCTCGGCGAACGCCGAGCCGTACGAAAAGTCCATGTTGACGTCGCGGACCTCCATGGCGCTTCCGGGAACCTTGGAACCGAACCGCATCGTGATGCCCTCGTCGGGCTGGATCCGCATCACCAGCGCGTTTTTGCCGAGTTCCTCGGTCATCGTGGAATCGAAAGGTAGATGCGGGGCGCGTTTGAACACCAAGGCCACCTCGGTCACCCTGTTCGGCAGACGTTTGCCCGTGCGCAGGAAGAACGGCACACCGGCCCAGCGGCGGGTGTTGATCTCCACGGTGATCGCCGCGAACGTCTCGGTAGTCGAGTCCTTCGAAAAACCGGCCTCTTCGAGCAGGCCCGGAACCTTCTGACTGCCTTGCCAGCCCGCCGCGTACTGGCCGCGTGCGGACGTCAGGTCCAGCGGCTCCATCGGCCGTGTCGCCGACAGCACCTTGATCTTCTCGGTTTGCAGCTCGTGCGGGCTGAAGCTAACCGGTTCCTCCATCGCAGTCAGCGCCAGCAGCTGGATCAAATGGTTCTGGATCACATCACGCGCGGCGCCGATGCCGTCGTAGTACCCCGCCCGGCCGCCCAACCCGATGTCCTCGGCCATGGTGATCTGCACGTGGTCGACGTAGTGTGAGTTCCATACCGGTTCAAACAGTTCATTGGCGAACCGCAGAGCCAGGATGTTCTGGACGGTTTCCTTGCCCAGATAGTGGTCGATGCGAAACACCGACTCCTCAGGGAACACGCTGTTGACTACGGCGTTGAGTTCTCGCGCGCTCGCTAGGTCATGGCCGAACGGCTTTTCGATGACCACCCGGCTCCACCTGTTGTCCTGCTGTCGGGCCAGGCCGGACTTCTGAAGCTGCTCGCACACCACCGGGAACGCCTTGGGCGGAATGGACAGATAGAAGGCGTGATTGCCGCCGGTGCCGCGTTCCGTGTCCAGTTTGGACAGCGTCTCCGAGAGTTTCGCGAACGCCGCATCATCGTCGAATGTGCCCTGGACGAAACGGAAGCCTTCGGCGAGGCGGTCCCACACCTCCTGGCGGAACGGGGTGCGGGCGTGCTGCTGCACGGCTTCGTAGACCACTTGGCCGAAGTCTTCGTCGGCCCAGTCTCGCCGCGCGAAACCCACCAACGCGAACGACGGGGGCAGCAGCCCGCGGTTGGCCAGGTCGTAGATCGCCGGCATGAGCTTCTTGCGCGCCAGATCCCCGGTGACACCGAAGATCACGACCCCGCAGGGTCCCGCGATGCGCGGCATGCGCTTGTCGCGCTTGTCCCGCAGCGGGTTTTGCCACGAGGCCGTCGTCATCGGCCCATCACTTCTTGGCGGCGTCGAGCTGGCCTTGAGTGGCCTCCAGCAGTTCCAGCCACGACTTTTCGAACTTCTCCACGCCCTCGTCTTCGAGTAGCCGGAACACGTCGGGCAGGTCAATGCCGATCGCGGCCAGTTTGTCGAAGACCTCCTGGGACTCGGCACCCCGGCCGGTCACGGTGTCGCCGGTGACCACGCCGTGGTCGGCGACCGCGTCCATCGTCTTTTCCGGCATGGTGTTCACCGTGTTGGGTGCGACCAGCTCGGTGACATACAACGTGTCGGAGTAGTCGGGGTTCTTCACCCCGGTCGAGGCCCACAGCGGACGCTGCACACGCGCCCCGGACGGCTTTAGCGCGGCGTAGCGCTCACCGCCGTTGAAGACTTCCTCGTAGGCGGCGTAGGCCAGCCGGGCGTTGGCCACACCAGCCTTACCGCGCATTGCCAGCGCCTCCTCGGAACCGATCTTCTCGAGGCGCTTATCGATCTCGGTGTCCACGCGAGAGACGAAAAACGATGCCACCGAATGGATCGTGGAAAGGTCGTGGCCAGCTTCCTTGGCCTTTTCCAGGCCGGAGAGGTAGGCGTCCATAACGGCCTTGTGTCGCTCGACGGAGAAGATCAGCGTCACGTTCACCGAGATGCCCTCGGCGATGACGGCGGTGATTGCCGGAAGCCCGGCCATCGTCGCGGGGATCTTGATCAACAGGTTCGGTCGGTCGACGATCTTCCACAGCTCGACTGCCTGCAGAATCGTCTTGTCCGTCTCGTGGGCCAGGCGCGGGTCGACCTCGATGGAGACCCGGCCGTCGACACCGTCGGAAAGCTCGTATTGCTTGGCCAGCACGTCGCAGGCGTTGCGGACGTCGTCGGTGGTGACCGTACGGATCGTGGCGTCGACGTCGGCGCCACGGGCGGCGAGCTCGTTGACCTGCTCGTCATAGGCCGAGCCCTTGGACAGGGCGGCCTGGAAGATCGACGGATTGGTGGTTACCCCCACAACCGATTTGGTGTCGATGAGCTCCTGCAGGTTGCCGGTCTGCAACCGTTCGCGGGACAGATCGTCGAGCCATACGGAGACCCCGGCTGCGGACAGCTGTGCCAGATTCGGATTCTGAGTCATGATGCGGTCCTTAACGTTTCGGTGATGGGCTAATTCGCGATCGTGCGTTCCGCCGCGGCCACCACTGCCTCAGGGGTGAAACCGAATTCGCGGAACAGTGTCTTGTCGTCGGCGGACTCCCCATAGTGCTCGATGGAGATGATCTCGCCGGTGTCGCCGACCAGTCGGTACCAGCTCTGCGCCACCGCGGCTTCAATGGCGACACGGGCTGAGACGCTGGGCGGCAGCACGCTGTCGCGGTACTCCTTGGGCTGGGACTCGAACCACTCCATGCAGGGCATGGACACCACCCGTGCCGAGATGTTCTTTTCTCCGAGCATCTTCTTGGCCTCGACCGCGATCTGCAGCTCGGAGCCGGTCGCGATGAGAATGACGTCGGCGCCGTCGTCGGTGTCGCCACCGAGCACATAGCCGCCCCGGGCCACACCATCGGCGCTGGTGCCCTCCAGTACAGGGATTCCCTGTCTGGTCAGGATGAAACCGACCGGGCCGCTGCCATTTCCCCGAGCGACAATGCTGCGCCAGGCGTAAGCGGTTTCATTCGGATCGCCGGGCCGGACCACCGACAGGTTCGGGATCGCGCGCAGCGCAGCGAGGTGTTCGATGGGCTGGTGGGTGGGGCCGTCCTCGCCGAGCCCGATGGAGTCGTGGGTCCAGATGTAGATCGCGTCGATATCCATCAGCGAGGCCAGCCGCACCGCGGGGCGCATGTAGTCGGAGAACTGCAGGAAGGTGCCGCCGAAGGCGCGGGTGGGACCGTGCAGCACGATGCCCGACAGAATCGAGCCCATCGCGTGCTCGCGGATGCCGAAGTGCAGCACCCGGCCATACCAGTCTGCGGTGAAATCCTCGGTCGAAATCGACGGTGGCCCAAACGATTTGACACCCTTGATGGTGGTGTTGTTGCTCCCGGCGAGATCCGCCGAGCCGCCCCACAGCTCGGGCAGTTTCGGTGCCACGTCGTTGAGCACCTGACCGAAGGCGGCCCGAGTGGCTACCGCCTTGGAACCGGGCTCCCAGTAGGTGAGATCGGCGTCCCAGCCATCCGGGAGCTCCTGGGCCAGCAGCCGGTCGAGCAGCTTCTTACGCTCGGGCTCGCGTCCGGCCCACGCGTCGAAGTCCTGCTGCCAGGCCTCGTGGGCCTGCTTGCCGCGACCCACCAGGCCGCGGGTGTGGGTGATAACGTCCTCGCTGACCTCGAACGTCTTGTCCGGGTCGAATCCGAGGATCTTCTTGGTCGCGGCGACCTCGTCGGCGCCCAGCGCGGATCCGTGCACGCCGCCGGTGTTCATCTTGTTGGGGGCCGGATAGCCGATGATGGTGCGCAGCGCGATGAACGACGGTTTGTCGGTGACGGCCTTGGCTTCGGCGATCGCCTGCTCGATCCCGACGACGTTCTCGCCGCCCTCGACTTCCTGGACATGCCATCCGTAAGCCCGGTAGCGGGCCGCGACGTCTTCGGACAATGCGATGTCGGTGTCGTGTTCGATCGAGATCTGGTTCTTGTCGTAGAACACGATCAGGTTGCCCAGCTGCTGGGTGCCCGCCAGCGAGGACGCCTCGCTGGTCACACCTTCCTCGATGTCGCCGTCGGAGGCGATCACGTAGATGTAGTGGTCGAACGGGCTGGTCCCGGGTGCGGCGTCCGGATCGAACAGGCCGCGCTCGTAACGCGAGGCCATCGCCATCCCGACGGCCGAGGCCAGGCCCTGGCCGAGCGGACCGGTGGTGATCTCCACCCCGCGGGTGTGCCGGAACTCCGGATGTCCGGGGGTCTTGGATTTCCAGGTGCGCAGCGACTCCAGGTCGGACAGTTCGAGTCCGAACCCGCCGAGATAGAGCTGGATGTAGAGGGTCAGGCTCGAATGCCCGCAGGACAGCACGAACCGGTCGCGGCCCAGCCAGGCGGTGTCGTTGGGGTCGTGGCGCATCTGGCGCTGGAACAGCGTGTAGGCCAGCGGCGCCAGGCTCATCGCCGTGCCGGGGTGGCCGTTTCCGACCTTCTGCACGGCATCGGCGGCCAGCACACGCACGGTGTCTACCGCCCGCGAATCCACCTCCGTCCAGTCATCCGGATGGTTCGGCCGGGTGAGGGCGTTGATTTCTTCCAGCGTGGTCACGAGGCGCACTCCTTGGTTGGGCGGGGGCGTGTCGGTCCGCAGTGACCACCCTAGTGTGGATCGCCGCGCCGACGCATAGCTCATCCCGTTACAGGGGACCCTGCGGTTTCTGGTAACGGGGTGGGCGGTCTACCATCGTCTGTAGTAGATGTCCCTCGGGGTTGCCGGCGTTGTGGTTGAGGAGATGGTTGCGTGCGGATTCACCAAGGCCACCTCGTCGATGATTCGCCGAAGGGGCCGATCCGATTCCGCGACCGTGTGCTCGGCTACATCGGGCTGACCAAGCCGCGCGTGATTGAGTTGCTTCTCGTCACGACCATCCCGGCCATGCTGCTGGCCGACCGCGGCACCGTCGACCCGGTGTTGATCTTCAACACCCTCGTCGGGGGACTGCTGGCGGCTGCGGGTGCCAACACGCTCAACTGCGTTGCCGACGCCGACATCGACAAGGTGATGAAGCGCACCGAGCGTCGCGCGCTGGCCCGTGCCACGGTGCCTCGCAGCCATGCGCTGGTCTTCGGTCTAGCGTTGTCGGTCGCGTCGTTCTTCTGGTTGTGGTGGACGACCAACATGCTCTCGGCGCACCTCGCCGGCCTGACCATCGCGTTCTATGTTCTGGTCTACACGCTGGTGCTGAAGCGGCGGACCTCGCAGAACGTCGTGTGGGGCGGTGCGGCCGGCTGTATGCCCGTGATGATCGGGTGGTCAGCGGTGACGGGCACGATCCAGTGGCCCGCGTTGGTGATGTTCCTCATCATTTTCTTCTGGACGCCGCCGCACACCTGGGCGCTGGCGATGCGCTACAAAGAGGACTACAAGGCGGCCGGTGTGCCGATGTTGCCGGTGGTGGCCACCGAGCAGCGGGTTACCAAACATATCCTGATCTACACCTGGTTGACCGTCGCAGCGACGCTGGCGCTGGCGCTGGCCGCGGGGTGGCTATACGCCGTTGTGGCCATTCTGGCCGGTACATGGTTCCTGGTGATGGCCCATCAGCTTTACGCCGGGGTGCGCCGCGGAGAGCCCGTCAAGCCGTTGCGGCTGTTCCTGCAGTCCAACAACTACCTCGCGGTGATCTTCCTCGCGCTGGCGGTGGACTCGGCGCTGGCGCTTCCCGCGCTGATTTCCGTCTGAGTCAGGGAACTAGCACGACCGAGCCGACGGTCTTGCGGTCCTGCAGATCCCGGTGGGCCTGCTCGGCGTCACGCAGCGAGTAGTGCTGGCTGACCGTCACCGACAGGGTGCCGTCGGCGATGGCGCTCAGCAGTTCACCGGCCCGCCAGGAAAACTCGTCAGGTGTGCGCGTGTAGTGGGCCAGGTTGGGCCGGGTCAGATACACCGAACCGGCGGCGTTGAGCCTCTGCGGGTCGACCGGTGGCACCGGTCCGCTGGCCGCCCCGAACAGCGCCAGCGTGCCACGCACGGCCAGGCTGGCCAGACTGGCCTCGAAAGTCGATGCCCCCACCCCGTCGTAGACCGCGGCGACCCCGTCGCCATCGGTGAGTTCGCGAATCCGCTCGCCGAAGGCCTGCGCGCCCCCCTCGGCCAGACTCGGATAGTCGAGCACCTCGATCGCGCCGGCCCGGCGTGACAGCTCGGCTTTGTCGGGGGTCGATACGGTGGTGATCACCCGGGCGGCCATCGCGGTCGCCCACTGCGTCAGGATCAAACCGACCCCGCCCGCGCCGGCATGCATCAGCACCGTGTCGCCTTGCTGGACCGGGTAGGTGGACTTGAGCAGGTAGTGCGCGGTCATGCCCTTCAGCAGGGCGGAGGCCACCACGTCGGGTTGCACGCCGTCGGGGACATAGGCAACGAAATCGGCCGGAGCCACGCAGTATTCGGCGTAGGCCCCGGACGCCTTGTCGGTGACCACCCGATCTCCCGCGGTCAACGCGGCCACACCCTCGCCGACGGCCTCGATCACCCCGCACACCTCGCTGCCTACGACGAACGGCAGCTCCCGCGGATACAGGCCCGACCGGAAATAGGTGTCGATGAAGTTGACGCCGATCGCCTCGGCCCGGATCAGCACCTCACCGGCGCCGGGTTCGGGCTTGGACTTCTCGACGTAGGACAGGACTTCGGGTCCGCCGGTCGCGGCGACTTCGATCGCATGCATAAGGCAATCATTATGACTCGTTGCCTGGGTAACATCGTCTCCGCCATGAAGCTGGCCCGTCCCGACCTCTTCCACCCGCGCATCGTGTTCGCGGGATGCCCGGCGCTGCCCGAGGGCGACGGCGACGACGACGGGCTCGTACATGCGCTGCGCCACCGCGGGCTACACGCTCGCTGGCTGTCGTGGGACGATCCTGCAACCCTGGACGCCGATCTGGTGATTCTGCGCGCGGCGTGGGACTACATCGACCGTCTCGACGAGTTTCTCGCCTGGACTCGGCGGGTTCCCCAGCTGCTGAACACACCCGAGGTGGTCGCGTGGAACACCGACAAGCATTACCTGGGCGACCTCGCCGCCGCCGGTGTCCCGACCGTGCCGAGCGCGTTCTTCGCGCCGGGGCAGCGATTTGAGATGCCGCGGGGCATCGGTGACGGTGAAGTTGTCGTCAAACCCGCGGTCGGTGCGGGGTCGGTGGGTGCGCTGAGGTTCGCCGACCGGGCTCCGGCGGCCGCGCATACCGCGGCGCTGCAGGCCGCCGGACATACGGTGCTCGTCCAGCCCTACGATCCGCGTGTCGGCGACGGCGAAACAGCGCTGGTGTTCCTGGGTGGCGAGCAGTCGCACGCGTTCACCAAGGGGCCAATCCTGCCGCCGCCGGGGGGTGCACCGGTGTTCGACCCGTCAGGTACGTACGCCGAGGAAAGGTTGGCGCCGGCGGAGCCGGACTTCGAGTTGTGGGAGGTCGGGCATGCTGCGCTGGCAGCCGCTGCAGCCCACCTGCGCATCGAGACCGCCGACCTGCTCTATGCGCGGGTCGACGTGTTGGGCGGGCCCGACGCGCCGCAGCTTCTGGAGCTCGAGCTCGTCGAGCCGTCCCTGGGGTGGCGCCAACTCGACGACTCGATCCGACAGCAGCAGCAACGGGTATTCGCTTTGGCGGTCGAGTCAGCCCTTCACCGGTTGGGACTCGGTCCGCTCGCGCATCGAAGCCCATAGCGCTGAGGTGGCTGCGGTGCAGGCCGCCGCACCGGCCACGTGCAGCGCCACCAGCACCTCGGGTACCCCGGTGAAGAATTGGATGGCTCCCAGCAGCCCTTGGGCGGCGACCAGCACCACCACCACGGCCAGACGTTTGCGTATTGGGCGCGGCGCCCGCACCGCCAGCAGCGCAAACCCCAGCCCGACCAGCAATGACAGATAGGCCACCAGCAGCGTCGAGTGCAGGTGCACCAGCGTGGTGATCTCAACCTGCAGTCGGGGGACCGGCCGCTCGATGCTCTTGTCGCCGGCGTGTGGGCCGGCGCCGGTGACCATCGTCCCCGTCACCAAGACCGCGGCCAGTACCGCCGCGCTGAGCATCGTCAGCCGTCGCAGCGCGACCGGAACACGGGCGACGTAGACACCCTCATCGGGTTCGCCGATCTTGACGTAGAGCAGTACCGACAGCCACACCATTGTCATCGACGCCAGCAGATGGATCGCCACGGTCCACCACAGCAGCCCGGTCAGCACCGTGATGCCGCCGATGATCGCCTGCACCACCGTCGAGGCCGGCATCAGCCACGCATAGGCCAGTACCTCGCGGCGGCGCCGTGCCCGCACGACCACGATGACCGCGGCCGCTGCGGTGAGCACGACAAGGAACGTCAGTAGTCGGTTGCCGAATTCGACGGCCTGGTGGATACCGGCGACCTCGGGATGCGGGACGGGGGTGAAGCTGCCGGGGAAGCACTGCGGCCACGTGGGGCACCCCAGCCCCGACGCGGTCACGCGCACGATGGCGCCGGTGACAGCGATGCCGCCCTGCGTGAGTATCACCAAGGCAGCGACGATGCGCTGCGCACGCAGGCTGGGTTCGGGCAACAGATCGACGAGCCCGACGAAAAGCCTGGCAATGAATCGTCCTACGGGCACGCCTGTGATCGTAGAGGCTTGCTAACTACGCCCCGTAGTAGGGGCGTGCGGTGATCGGTCAGGTGAAGCGGAACCAGCGCAGTGCGCAGACCGCCGCGACGACACCCCAGACCGCCAGCACGGCGATCCCGAACCAGTCCACCGACAGCGTCATCGCCTGCGAGAGGGCCTCGGTCAGCGCACCCGAGGGAGTCAGCCGGGCCACCCATGCCACCGCGGTGGGCACCATCCCGCCTTCAAGCGTCAGTGCGCCAAGCCCGGCGAAGACGAACCACAGCAGGTTCGCCACAGCCAGCACGATCTCGGCTCGCAGCGTGCCGCCGAGCAGCAGACCCAGAGCCGCGAACACTGCGGTGCCGACGGCGATCAGGATCGCGCCCAGAGCGAGCCCGGCCACCGGCGGGCGCCAGCCCAATGCGGCCCCGATGGCTCCGAACACGACCGACTGCAAGGCCACGACCGCCACCACGGCCATCGATTTGCCGGCGATGATGCCCCACACCGGCAGTGCGGTGGCGCCCAGGCGTTTCAGCGCTCCGTAACGGCGGTCGAACGCGACGGCGATGGCCTGGCCGGTGAACGCGGTAGAGATCACCGCCAGGGCCATGATGGCCGGCACGAACGTGGCGGCACGGTTGGGTCCGAACGAGCCCAGCGGCAGCAGAGTGAGCCCGACTAACAGGGTGATCGGGATGAACATCGTCAACAGCAGCTGTTCGCCGTTGCGCAGCAGCAGGCGCAGTTCCAGGCCGAACTGCGCGGCCAGCATCCGGGCCACGGGGGCCGGACGCGGATCGGGAGAAAACGTTCCAGGGGCGAAGCGGTTTTCGCTCATGAGCGCAACTCCCGGCCGGTCAGCTCGAGGAATACATCCTCGAGGCTGCGCTGCTCCACCCGCATGTCGGTGGCCAGCACATCAAGGCGCGCGCACCATGCGGTGACGGTGGCCAGTACCTGCGGGTCGACGTGGCCTTCCACCAGGTACTCGCCGGGCGACGTCTCCACCGCGCGGTAGCTTTCCGGCAACGCCGAGACCAGCAGGCTCAGATCCAGTTTGCGTGGGGCCCGGAACCGGAGCTGGTTCTCCGCGCCGTTGCGGGTCAGCTCGGCCGGGGTGCCGGTGGCCACCGCGGCGCCGTGGTCGATGATCAGGATGCGGTCGGCCAATTCCTCGGCCTCGGCCAGTTGGTGGGTGGTGAGCACGACTGTGACCCCGTCGCGACGCAGGGCTTCGATGAGTTCCCACACCACGATGCGTGCGTGGGCGTCCATTCCCGCGGTGGGCTCGTCGAGGAACACCAGCTCTGGGCGTCCGACCACAGCGCAGGCCAGGGCCAGGCGCTGTTGCTGCCCGCCGGACAGTCGCCGGTAGGGGGTGCGCGCGGACTCATTGAGGCCCAGGGTCGTGAGCAGCCACTGCGGATCCAGCGGGTCGGCGGAATAGGCCGCCACCAGGTCGAGCATCTCACCGGCCCGGGCGGCGGGATAGGCTCCGCCGCCCTGCAGCATCACCCCGATGCGTGACCGAACTTCGGCGTTGTGGGTGACCGGGTCCAGACCGAGGATCTGGATTGAGCCGGCGTCGGGTTTGAGGAAGCCTTCACACATTTCCACGGTGGTCGTTTTGCCGGCCCCGTTGGGGCCCAACAGGGCGAACACCTCGGCGGGGCCGACCTCGAGGTCGAGGGCGGACACCGCGGTCGTGGATCCGTAACGCTTGCTGACTCCGCGCAGCATCACGGGCGGCGATGAGCGCTCGCGGGGAACGCCGAGGGCAGGTGGACGCGGTGTCACGGGGACTCAGCGTAGGCGTCGGTCCTGGGGGTTGGCGGCGCTGGTGGCGTCGGACGGTTCCCGGGTGGGGGCGTGACCTCTTCCGCAGGGGGGCCCGTGGCGGAGTCGGGCAGCGGACGCCAGGGCAGCGTGCGGTACGTCAGCGCGATCAGCAGCAGCACGATCACGGCGCTGGCCAGCGTCGCCAGCACGATCTGGAACAGCGCGAACCGGTCGCCGTTGGCGGTGGGCCCGAAGATTCCCACGACCAGCGTGACCACGATGACCGCGGCGCGGAAGCGGGGCCGGGTGGCCCACGCGGCCAGCGGAATGATCGCCCACAGCAGATACCACGGTTGTACGACCGGGAACAGCAACACGGTGGCACCGAGCGCGACCCCGAGTCCGCCGACGGGATGCAGGCGGCCCCGCAGCACTGCCAGCAGCAGCCAGGTGACGATCACCGCGATCAGGCTGACGCCGATCGCGCGCGTCAACGCCAGGACGGCGGTGGTGTGGTCACCGAGTCCGAGCAGGATGCCGACCTGGCCGGTGCCCAG
>CAZLTV010000057.1:0-21026 GCA_964562545.1 uncultured Mycobacterium sp.
ACTACTTCGGCAACGACGCAGAGCGTGATGCCTTTATCGAGCGCACCGAAGACGGAGGTGAATTCTGCGCTGCGTTCGACCTCGGCAAGCCAGTCTATACCACCGAAGGCGTCGGCTCGCTGGATACCGGCAATCCCCGTGACCCTAACCGTCCGATCTACGACGATTCCAAGCACCCGCGCTATGGCCCAGTCCGCCGCATGCATATCGTTCTGCTCTCCCTGCTCGCTGATGTTCCCGATGGCGAAGCCAAGCTCAACGAGCAGATCGGCACCGACTGGACGCACGCCATGGTCGACCTCCTCAAGGACCGCTCGGAATCATCGGCCCAGCGCTTCATTCTGCGCTACGCTGCATCGATCGCGAACTGACCCCACAATGGCGCGCGGGTGAAATCCAGAAACTTCCTACCCGCTCCCATTTCTGATTGACCCTGAATCGGCCAAATCCTACCAAGGATGGGTAAGTCCAGCGGGCGGAATTCCAGTGAAGCTCTCGCTTTACAACCCGTTCCAACCTCTGCCAGCTGGATGAGCCGCCGGAAGGACCCGTTCCATCCCACATTTCCTTCCGGCGGCTCCCTAAATCCTCAAACATCCTCAATTGCCGTTGACCTCATCCACAATGCGGAATAGGAAGATCAGGTCTCAAGACTGATCTTGTCCCGTTTCAGGTGAAGTTTCGAGGCGATCCCTTCGACAAGCCCCTCCCGATCTGGAACGGGAGGGGCTTGTTTTATGCCTAAACCCTTGCGGTTTCGAAACGCTCCGGCTCTGCCGTTTTCACAAATATCTGGCCGCGATGCGGAGGTGATTTGCGGTGTGAGTGGGACCGTGTTGGGAAGTCTTCTAGCACAGCCCAGGTCCTCATCCGGGGCGGTCGCTCTTGATCCTCAGCCTTGCACTTCTCGCGCGCGGATTTCTGCGTCGTCCTAAGACATCAAGGCTATTGCCAAAGGCCAGGTAGCGACCAATTTCCATTTTTCCTCGATATGGGTCTGCAGTCCCTGATCATTCAGGGAGTATGAAATATGCGTTCGACTGACACTCACGTCTTCTTCTGGGGCGGGCCGTTTTCCAACTGGAACCGCTCCAGCTTCCCGGGCGAAGCCGCTTTCGCCGAACTCCTCCCCCGGCTCGATGCACTGGACGTTGCACGCCCTGCGGAAGGCGATCCGCTTTCCCGCCTGCTGAAGATCCATCGCTTCAACTGCGGTGAGCAATGGATGATGGCTGTGAAAGCCTGGCTCTTCGGAGACGGCAAGACGCTGCGTGCTATCCTTGAAGCCAACGAACCGCGCGCCCAGAAGGCTCTCGGGCGAGACGTCACCCCGTTCGATCCTGCGATTTGGGACACCGCTTGCGTCGCTATCGTTGCCGCCGGCGCAATCGCACGCTTTTCTGCGCACCCAGGTCTGCGCAGGCAATTGCTCGAGACTGGCGACCGCGTTCTCGTCGAAGGCTCTCCGCGCGATCGCCTCTGGGGTGTCGGCGTCGACTGGCGCGATGAGCGCATCGAAGATCCGCGCAACTGGCGCGGCCGGAATCTGCTCGGCAATGCTCTCACCATTGCCCGCGCCGAGCTGAGTTCGCGCTATGCACGCGGCCGGCGCTTCGCTCGGTGACCGTTCCTCTCGGGGCTCATCACCAGCCCCCGAGCCGATAGCCATGGCTTTGCCCGGCATCGAATGACAGCCCGAGCGGAGAAATCCGTTCGGGCTCAAGACTTCACTGATCGTGATGGTGGGAAGTGAGCCTCCTTGGGAGGACGAAAATCACAGAAGAAGGACATCAAGACATGGCCAACGCCGCACGCCGCTTCTCGCCCACCTTCGTCGCAACCGTCACCCCGGACACAGTAGACACCCGGACCGGCAAGAATGGCCCCTATGCCGTCCTCAAGGGAGCCCAGATCTCGACCCCAAAGGGCGAGGAGATGACGAGAACAGTAATGGCATTTGGCCAGGACCATGACCTCCTGGAGGGCAAGCTCCACTCCGGCCAGCCGCTCGATCTCAAGGTCCGCTACGATGGCGGCACGCTGCGCATCGTTGGCCTGCCGGCCCACAGCGATCTGGACGGCCAAGAGCCCGCACCGGCTCAGGACATCGATCCTATGCTTGCCGACTGCATCGCCGCCGCAGGATACGACGAACACCACGACTACGGTGTCGCCTGATGAGTGCTGTTGCACCCATCTCCCGGGAGATGACCTTCCGCCGCTCTGTCGCCGTCCAGATCGCCAAGGCAACCCACAGCTTCATCGTCCTCCTATGCGCTGACGCGCCTGCAGAGAGCCTAGAGCATACCTTCGGCAATCTCCTCGGATACGACGTCGAACTCATGCCCGAGCTCGCGGAAGACGGTTTCCTCGTCCTCCCGAACGATCAGCTGGAGGACGCCGAGACAGCAATGGGAGACGCCGAGGCGGCATACGTCCTTCGCGCCCCAGCCGACCTCGTGCTCGATCTCGAGCTGATCTCGCCCGAGGGCCAGTCGCTTGGGGCGCGTCACCTCGAAGGCGGCGGGTTCGAGGAAGAACTCGAACTTGATGCCGACCCCCTGCTCGACATCGCCGCCTAACAGCATTCACTCGTCTGGATGCTGTGAGAGCAACCTGATCGATTGAGGAAATCATGCTCATCTACGCCGTCCCCGCCCTGATCGCCGCAGCAATCGGCTATGTTCTCTGGCCTCACCGGCTGGAGATCACCAGGGTCGTGGATGGCGATAGCCTCGAGGGCATCTACCGCGGCCGGGCGGAAAGAATCCGCCTTAAGGGCTTTGACGCTCCTGAGTATCGCCAGCCGGGCGGTCGGGAAGCTCGAACTGCTCTGGCCACGCTGATCGAAGGACGCGCCGTCCGCCTCTGGTTGCCCAGCCGCGATCGCTACAACAGGCTCCTTGCCGTGTGCCTGCTCGATGGTTCGCCCCTAGCCTGGCGGATGATCCGGATCGGCCACGGATGGCCGGAGGGGAAGCTCGGCTTCATCCTCTCCTTGGCGCCCCGTTTTTCCCGTAAAGGCCTCTGGGCCAATCGGAATCCGGTTCACCCATCAAACTGGCGCGCAATAAATTCATCCCGCCATCCAACAGATCGCTGAAGGGGGCTATACAAACCCCCAATAATGCCTATTCCAGCATCTGAAGCGCCACTGACTTCTGCGCTGACAAAACAATGAGATAGGCGACCTTCATGTCGGAAACCGATCCGAATACATACCTGTATCTCCATGGAATCGATGAGTTTAATCTCAAGCTCTATCGGCACCGGCTGGCCGAGATGTTCTTGGTCGTAAACGAGGCGGCCGAAGAAGGCTTCGTTGAGAGGACGGACGTCGCCTACTATCGCCAGGAGATGGACGACGAGATTGACCCGTCGTCGGGAGACTATGTGCCCGTCTTTCGCGAGCTTCGCGCCTCGATCGAAGAGATGGATGGCATCTTCGGCCCGGTCCTCTGCCTCCAGGTCATCCACAGCAACTGCGTATCGGACTATGAAGTCTACGAGGTCCTTCCCGAAGGTCGGAAGATCAAGGTCGACGATTTCGAGGACATCCTCGACACAATCGAACGCTGGCAGGACCTCACCAAGAAGGCCTTCACTTCCGAAGGACACATAGGTCACTCCTACCTGAACGAGGTCAACCGGAAAGAGACGAAGGCATACCGCGTTCTCAACGCTCTGATCCATGCCTACATCGAATTCTCTGAGGACGAGCAGTTCACCATCGCCGTCCAGCCGCGGCGCCCCTTCGCACCCTCAGAATTTCATCAGATCGTTGGCGGTCACCGCTTCGAGTTCCTATCGCCAGAGACCAAGGCCGCGATCGACAAGCTCTTCCCAGAAATCGTGAAGCTTCACTTCAGCGCGGCTCAGAGCGTGACGAAATACTGGCTCGGGCCGCCCGAGGAAGAGCACTGCGTCGTTGAGCAAGACACATTGCCGAAAGACGCAGCCCTCCCACATATCCTCAAAGGGTTGGCCGATTTGCCCCTGCCTCATCTCCTCGATGAGCCAGTCATGATCGAAGACTGATTTTCCAAGCGCCCGTTGGGCGACATTCGCTTGGCACGAATGAAGCAGGTTCTGGGGTAAGAAGAAAGCTCCAGGCCGCCATCGCTATTCGCGCCGGCCTGCCGCTATTCCTTGGCAGGAGCGTAGACGGGCGTCTCCTCCCGGCTGGCCCGCCTTTGCGGTCTCGCCGACGAGCGGGCGACCGCCCTGGGGCTCTGCCCTATGATCAAGTTTTCGTATCGCGCGGTTCCGACTGCCGTGCTCACAATCGCTCTTGCGGTCCTTTCTACCTTCGCGATGATCGGCTTCTCGGACGCAGCCGTTGCGTCAGCACCCGACACGCCGATCGCCTTCGCCAGCGAGTTCGATGCAGCATTCACACCTGCACCGAAAATCGCATCATCCCCTGTGGCTGAAAACATCGCTCCCGCGCCCGTATCACTGGGCGATCTCGTCGCCATCCACACCAGCCGCCAGATCACCTCCCAAGAGGGGATTTGCCTGGCAAGTGCGATCTACTTCGAGGCACGGGGTGAAAGCCTCATCGGTCAGCTTGCGGTTGCCGAGGTTGTGCTCAACCGCGCTGAGCACCGGGGCTGGCGCTCCACGATATGCGCTGTTGTCACGCAGCCGCGGCAATTCTCGTTCGTCCGGAACGGCCGCATACCTGCTGCCCCTCGCAACACACGCGCCTGGCGTCGCGCGGTCGCGATCTCGTTCATAGCGCGCGAGAGTCTTTGGGAGACCCCTGCCTCGCAGTCGCTCTACTTCCATGCCGACTACGTCTATCCGCGATGGCGGACAGCAGTCCGTCGACAAGCCCAGCTCGGCACGCATATCTTCTATCGCTGAAGTGATCAGGAAGAGAGTTTCCGAGGAAGTTTCATCGTCACCTGAAAAGAGGATGAAAACATGCTCGAACGTTCCATTCTTTGCTGCCTGCTTGCCTTCGGTCTTCTCGCAGGACTGGGCCCGATCTCTGAAATGATCAGTCAGAAGTTCAACACTGCCGGATGCGCCATTCGCAGTTACGAAGGCTGCATCCAGCCGGCACAGGCTCCGCAGCGGCCAGCACCCGGCCAGCATCGCTTCTTCTCGGTCGACGCTCGCTAAAAGCCAGCGCTGTTGCAGACCGAGACCCGGCTCGAAAACCCTCACCCTCCAAGGTGAGGGTTTTTCCTTGCCATCCCCAAATTCTCCCATCAGAGGCGTGCAGGAAATTTCTACATACCCGGGCTGCTTTCCTAGGGAAAATATCCTAGAATACCTTTGGGTCGAGCAAGATCCTGCAATCATGATCGCGAGGATCACTGGAGAACCGTATGTCCACCCCCGGACTTTTGCAAAAGCCGGACCGCTTGAGATCCGTTTTCGAGCGCATTGACTGTGATGATGAGGGCTCCGACATTGCTTTCGCCCTCGCCAACAACGCGATGCGTGCGGCTGGCCTGCGCTGGGTGGATATGCTGGACGCCTGCCTCAATCCTCAAGGCGAGGCCCCTGCAGCATTTCGGAAGGCATTCAAGCCCCGTCAGCTCTACCAAGGCAGGGATATCCCTCTCGAGATCTTCGGCGGCATCAAGACCGAATTTTCCGACACGAGCTGCAATGGCGAGAGCCTCATCATATCTGTCGAAACCCGCGATGCAGTCTACGGCCCGATCGAGGTCTTCGACGACCTCCAGATTGCGACGATCAGGAGCAGTCCGCACCGTACGTTCTCCCTCCGGATTCGACGGCCGCGAAGGGATAATGATCACCCTCGGGTACTTCGCCTCGAGATCGCCTGAGATCTCAATTCAGCAGGTTGAGTAAGTCCCTGAAGGAAATCATCCGCTAAATTCGCGGAACAACACCGCGACCCAAAAGCCACTCTCGCGCGAATCCCGAGAAGGACCTGAATGTACATCTATATCGAACTCCACCGTTTCCTGCTCGATACCCCACCTGCAATCGGGATCGATCTGAGCCAGATCGAGGATGAGAAAGTCATTCCCGGCCTCAAGCGGCTAGCAGAACACCGGTTCGGTGATTGCTACGAGGCTCACGGCGAGCCGCGCGATGCAGCGTCGGCCTCGATAGACAAGTTCTTCACCGAGCTCGGGGCCAATCCCCGCGATCTCCTGACTAGCTTTCCTTCCTACGAGGATGCAGGTGAAGGCTTCCGGCTGGTTATCGAGACGATGACCCCTGAAACGACGAAACACCAGACAGCCCTCATCAAAGAGATGTTCGCCGAGGCAGCATAGCTGTCGACTGCCCTCGTGCTTCATCCCCACCAGGAGCCCCATCATGATCACTCCCCGCCATTCCATCCTGGTTGCCCAAGCGATCCTTCACTCCTTCATGGTTGCCGAACCGGATGACCAGAAGGCACCCATCATCTGCAAGCTGAACCGAACCGATCCTATCGGTATGTCCAGCATGGGCGCCGCAAACGTGCTGAGAATGCAGCACGACATTACCGATGTTCGCTGGATCTTCGACGTCGAAGCCAAGCTTCAAAGCGACATCGTTCTGCTCATATACGTCAGGGGATCGAACACCGACGAGGAGTTCGCGCAGCTCAAGCAGCGTCTTGATCGCCGCGGTCCGGGCTGCATTCCAGTCCTGCAATGCATCGACATCACACCGGAAGAGTTTTCGGCTCGTTCGGGCATCGAAACCTATCTCGAGCCGGCTGCCTCTTACGCTGAGCGCCCTGCAGTATCTGCAAAGCAGGTCTCATCTGACTATGAGACGACGGCTGAAGGCGCTTGCTCAGAACAGCTTGCTGCATAGGGGCTGGATCAGAGACCTATTCCCACAATCATCGAAGTCGATAACCCGACGGCTATCTTCCAAACGCTTCGCTAGCCCGCCCAGGCATGCCTTGGGCGGGCTTTTGTTTTGGCCACGGATTACGAAAGGGTGTGCCAACAGGAAGGGTTCGAACGGCAAGAAGGGTGAGGTTGCACGAAGTTGCTTCGTCACGCTTTTGAGGGCACAGAAGGCTATATACCAGAAAGGTCGTTCTGGGCTTCGGGCTGGGTGCGTGGGGCTGATGACAGACAGAAGGTATAAGTGGTTGGGCAAAGTTGCCAGAGTAGAGAATATGCCGTTCGTTTTTAAGATTTCGCTGTCCCTCGTCCTCGCTTCGCTCCTGGGCGGCCAAGCTATTCAGCAGCAAGCTGCTGAGCCGGGCTTCAATGCTTACGCAGACGCTGTTCGCGCCGAATGCCCGGCAATGGGCGGTCCCAAGAAGATCGTCACCCTCGGCGACAAGATCAGCTTCTATGACGCCTACGCCATCCGGCTCGTAGGCGGCGCAATCGGTTTCAATGACGGCTGCGCCGGCTGATTGCGGCAGGTTGCTCCGCTGAACACTGCGAGGCCCGCTCGGCTTGGAGCTGAGCGGGCCTTTTCATTGCCCAATAAGAGGCAATGAAGTCACCATGCGCGCCCATAGTGCACGCATCTGAGCCAGGCCGCCTTCGGGCCTGAGCAATAGTGAACACCTTTGATCGTGATCTGTGAGATTCCCGAAAAAAGGAAATTCCAGATGTCCGGATCGATCATCCTCCCCTTCGGCAAATACAAGGGCCGAGCCCTCGACACACTGCCGAACGACTACCTCGGCTGGCTGCTAAACCCCGTGCTTGCCGGAAAGAAGACCTCAGGCGGCCGCGCCCAGCCGAAGAAGATCGACGTGCCAACCGAGATCGCCGAAGCTGCTCTCGCGCTCATCAATGAGCGGCGTGACGATGAAATCCGCCTCGATGACGTGCGCGATCACCTGGCCGGCATTACCACGAGCGATACCGACACCGTCTACGTCGTCGAAGACCGCCGGAATTTCGAAACTGGCAAGCTCTCGGACGTTCACGACACCCTCGAGCTCGCGTTCGCGGCGATCGCCGAGGCCTATCCTGTTACTCCCGCCTCCGAAGTCGACGAAGAGTGGCACGGCGTCCCAGCCGGAACTCTGGTGCGCCAAACCCCTTGCCCCAAGCGCGACCAAATCCTCATCTGGGAAGTCCTTCCCAGCGGTCATCGCAAGGTTGTCTGGCACTTCAGCGGAACCCGCTTCGACCAGAACGAGCACGGCGCTATGCAAGGCAGCCTGCCAGGCGACGACAAGTCGCTCTACGACCTTGCCGCCGCAAGCCAGTACTGACCCATCCGCGCCAGTTTATGCCCCGCTCCCTCTACAATGGGAGCGGGGCTGATCCTCCAATTCATCACGTCTCGAGATGTGAATTATCCAGAAGAGGAAAAGATCGTGACTGACTTCGCCAACGACGTTCTCACCGCTCTCGAAGATCACCGCGGCAATGCCGAGATCCAATGGAAGGACCTCGCTCGCTTCATCGCCGACAAGCGCTCGCTGTTCACCGGCCGCGAAGCATGCGCCTTCGAGAACATCCTTGCCCAGGCGATCATCTATGCATCGCCCTACAACTACCCCATTCCGCAGCACTACATCGACCTGAGCGCGAAGGCTCACCCAATGGTCAACAGCGGCATCGGTATGCGGAACCAGTTCACTATCGATCGCGACTGCACGTCGATCTTCGACTACTTCGACGCTGCATTCGACGCAGTGGTCGAGCGCCAGTACGCTCGCTCGATCGGCGAGGACGCCGCAGTCGTAGTGCTTCGCGAACAGGTCCGGGAACTCGCCGGTGAGTATCCCGAGCTTGGCCTCACATTCGGCTACATCGGCAACCTCAGCTTCGCGCCCCGTCACGACGACCGGGCGTGGAAGGTCTTCACAAAGTGCGCCACTCCCCGCTGTCACGGTGCCAGCGATGTCTCCTGGGGGCGCTATGCCACCGGCGATCTGGGGCTCATGGTCGTCGACGCCCGCAAGTCGCTTGCCGCCTGGTGCAAGCAGAAGAGTGACCTTCTGGCTGCACGCGAGATCCGCTCGTTGGTGAGGGAAGCTGCCTGAGCTATCGGCAGATCAATTCTAGAGAGGAAACCGCAATGCGCTTTGATGCCATCTTCTTCCTGATCCTGAGCGCAGCCCTATTCTGGATGGCCAGCGACACCGCTCCGAACCTCGACTTCACGCTCGACGAGCAGAACGAGCAAGTCGCGATCATGATGATCGCTGCCGGCATCATCTTCCAGATCCTCGGCCTCGCTTTGCTGTGTGCCAGGAACCCAAATCGCCTCTAGGGATTTCTTCTTCGACCCTTCTGGTCGCAGCAGAACTTCAATTGCCCCCCAAGGGAGCGGTGCCTCGCGTGCCGCTCCCTTTTCGGCTCTGCTCTAGACGCCGAGGTTTCGCGCTTTCCTCGCCAATTGCAGCATTCTCCTCTGGAGCTGCGATGCTCTACCCCTCCCTCGATCATTCGACTATCAGAGTTAGACTCATGGTTCACGACCCAGCCCTTCATCGCGCTGAAGAGATTCGCGAGCATCACACCGACCTCGCGCGGATTGCCGCGGTTCTCACCGCCGATGGCCGCCCCACAACAATCGAGGAAGCGTACGACGCATGGCGCGCGTATTCCGATCGCATGTGCGCCACATGGATGGTCGTTCCCACGGACGACGACGCCGAGATCCTCTACCATGGTCGGCCCCTCATGCCCGACGCAAACCACGCGATCGAGAACTCCGCCTTGACCAATCTCGCCCACTGATGACCGATCCACGTCCCCTCCGCGCTGACATCTCATCGGCGGCGCAGCAGTCACATCTCGAGATTGCAGCAGACTTTCTGCGTTCGATCGGTCTCGATGTCATCGAACAGCCTGGCGCCGCCGGATTCCTCCACGGCACGCGCATCAAGAAGGGGAAGCTGCTTTACGACCCAGCCAAGGCTGAAGCCTCCGACTTGCTCCACGAGGCTGGGCATCTCGCAGTTCTGCCAGGGCGTTATCGCGGCTGGGCGGATGACAACATCCTGCAAGTCCAACTCGACATGATTGAAGACGTCGAGAAGCAATCCACCCAGCCGGATTTCGACGCCGACGCTCCCGAGATCCGCGCAGTCATGCAGGCCGGCGAGACTGAAGCAACAGCGTGGGCTTTCGCCGCTGGCCGCGCATCTGGCCTGCCTGATGAAGCAATCATTCAGGATCACGAATACGATGGCGAGGGTGCCAGCATTCGCGCAGGCCTCAAGGCCAATTGCTACTTCGGCATCAATGGGCTCGTCGCCGGCGGCCTATGCGAGAATGTACGCGCCTACCCCACCCTTACCCGCTGGCTCCAGAGCTGAGGAACGCCATGTCCACGACATACAACTTCGATAATCTCCCCGAAGCTCAGCAACGAGCCTTGCGAAATGTCGCCAAGCATCCACGCGGCCACGTTGGACGAGGCCGCGGCATGGCAGCCGTCGCCCTTGTCGAGAAAGGCCTGCTCAAATCGAACAGGCGCGATGTGTTCGGCTATGAATTGACCGCATCCGGGAATGCACTCCTTCAAGCTGAGCCAAGCACCTAGAAGGAAGAAATCGTGGCCGACAATGCACCCTCCCAGATCGTCTATGCAGCCTATCATGCCGTCGCCGACGATGGCTCGGGCGGCCTCTCCCATACGGACAACCCCGACGAGATCGTCAGCTGGTCCGCCTATGTGCGCAACGAACCTGACGAAGGTGGCACGTTCGACGTCTTCGAAGAGATCGACGACATCGACACCGAGGATGCCGCCGCCGAAGCAGCCGGGCGCCTTGCTGCCAAATACGGTACCGACATCATCGAGAAGTACTGAAGGCGACCCTTCCCCCTTCCACCTGAGGACTTTTCCCATGAACGAACGTGCCGGGCTCATGAGCGAAGATCGCCTAGCCCTCCATAAGGCTGACTGTCGCGCAGCTGGCGGCAGACTTTCAGTTCCCTGTGAAGAGGGACTTCTCACTCTAGCGGGCCCCGTCAACGGCTGGACCTATAAGCTCGATGGAGCGGAACTGAGCGAAGACCGCGTTCTGACCCTGAGCCAGACCGACTTCAGCTACTGACCCCCTAATAAGTCAACAAATTCCCTGTGGCCGCGATGCGGCCACTCCCGGATCCCGTCGGCCCGGGTCTGCATCCTGAGAATCAAATTTTCGAGAAAGGATGTGCTCCCAGATGGGAGATGAAAAACAGACAAGGGAATTGAACATCATGACCAACGCACGCCGCTTCTCGCCGATCTTCGTCGCCACCGTCACCCCTGCAGCAATCGCCATCGCCACCGACAAGAATGGCAACGACTACGCCAAGATGCAGGGCTCGACCGTCCAGCAGGACGGCAAGGCAGACAAGACCATGACCGTAATGGCATTCGGAAATCAGCACGCCGAAGTCGCTGACCACCTCGTCGAAGGTCAGCCGGTCGACCTCGCCGTGCAGTTCGACGGCGGCACGCTCAAGGTCATCGGCCTCCCCCGCGAGAAGGCCGCGTAAGCGAACCCACCGCTACCCCGCGCCAAGGCAGCCTACCCTGCACTCGGTCCGTCCGCTCCCGACCCCGGCCAGCGTTCGACATACCGACCCCAGGCGGCTGAACCCGCGCACCGAGAGCCCCGCTGGCAACGCCGGCGGGGCTTCTTGCGTTCAAGATCCTCGCGGCTTCTATGAATAACTTCGCCACCCTTCCTGAAGGGTGGCCGCAAAGTTCCTCGGAAATCCTCTAAATTGAGGATTGTCGGCTGGTGAAATCCAGCCGGCGCCAGGCTTCAGCATCCTGAAGACCCTTCGCAGTTCCCTGACAAGAGCATCATCTTCGATGATTCTGGAAGTTTGGAGAGCCGGAAGCGTCTCTCCGAATGCGCTGCCCAAGGATTTTTGAATCCATTGAGGAGCACGAAAATGCGCAACATCGTTACTCTGCTTGCTGGTCTAGTAGCCCTGCAGACGCCCAGCATTGCGCAAGCCCAGAGCGATCCCACGATCGTCGCCGTGCTCGATACCGGTATCGCCGAAGTCGGTGCCCTCACCGGTCGCGTTCGCTCCACCTACGACCTCTACAGCGTCAACGAGCCGCGTGAGGAGCTTCGCTCGTCGCACGGCACGATGGTCGCCAACATCATCGCTGAGCGTACCGCTCACGACGTTCAGTTCATCGCCATGCGCGTCGACACCGATCACTGCAAAGGCGAGATCTGCGAGGTCGACGAAGAGGCTCTGCGGCGCGCAGTGCGCCTTTCCATCGATCTCGACGTCGATGTCATCCAGGCATCGCTCACCGGCCGCATGCGCCGCGAGACCCGTGACCTCTTCGTTGAAGCCGCGAACAGCGGAATCACCGTCGTTCTCGCTTCGGGTAACCACGGCGGCCTGTCGCTCGCTGGCATGATCCTCAGCGAAGTCGAGGACAACGTGCATGTGGTCGCATCGCTTGACCACAACGGCCGTCCCTCGGAGTTCAGCGCCCGCCTTCGTGGCCGCCTGCGCGATCACATGATCTGGCGCCCCGGCGAAGAGATCGCCACGATCAACCGGGCCGGCGAGTCTACGCTCGCAACCGGCACTTCGTTCGCTGCTCCGATCTACGCATCGGAACTGCTCGCGAAACTGGAGGTTCAGCCCCATCTCGGTTCCGCAGAGGTGGATGCTGACCTCCAGCCCACCGCGGCTTCGATCGAAGTCGATCTCATGCCTTGGGACGGCCAGACGTTTGCTGCGCAACTCTACGCCTCCGAATTGCTCAACGCTCCGGAGCTCAACTCAGCATCAGAGATGCTCTCCAGCCTCGAAACTGAAGCCAGTCTCGACATCGTGATGGAAGGCCGGGAAACCAGCCCAGCCCTCGAATTCCGCGGCCTAGGCAAAGACCTTCTCGCATCAGTGAATTCTTCCCTGCTGCAGGAAGATGAACAGATGCCAGCCTACACGAGCCTGGACACCGTTCTGGCTCAGCAGGAAGCAGATCAATGCCCCCTGCAGATACTTGCTCAAGCCAACGCAAAGAAGGCCGATACCACGCAAGGCCCGGCCGCCAGTCCCGACAATGAAGCCCTGAAAAAGTGGGTGTCCTCAATGATGAGGATGAAAATTGAAGGAACTGAACATCATGACCACGCAGACCAACACCGACCGCAAGTTCTCGCCGATCTTCGTCGCTACCGTAACCCCGGGCAGCGTTTCGACCCGCAACGGTAAGAACGGCAAGTACATCTACTCGGCGAAGACGACCTACGCGACCGACAAGATGGAAGCACCGCGCGAAACGACGCTCATGGCCTTCGGCAAGTGCTACGAAGCCGTCGCCGGCAAGCTGCGCAAGGGCCGCTCGATCGACCTCGCCGTCCAGTTCGACGGCGGCACGCTCAAGGCCATCGGCCTCCCGCGCGAACAGGCCCCGGCCGCTGCAGAAGGCTAAGCCTCACGCGCCGTCCCCACAAAGACCCCGTCGGCTCAGGCCGGCGGGGTCTTTTGCGTCTATATCCAGTCTTGATCCTGAAAGATCTTCCAGCTGCAATATAGAACCACAATGGGGAGGAAATCCCAACCCATTGCACCAGCCGGTTCCCGAAGGAGAATCCATGGCACGCAACCAGCTACGTTTTTCACCTCGGCGCATCCAACGCTCGCGCAAAACCTTGCTCAAGAAGCCCGCTCTCAAGCTCGTAGATAGCAAAGCCAAGAGCAGCCCCTATGCAGACGATAGGGTCCGCATCTTCCTTGACGATGATCGCCCCTGCCCTCCCGGTTGGACCCTCGCCCGAAATCTCGGCCAATTTATCCGCGCAGTGACCGAATGCCCTCCAGAGAAGCTGGGCGCCATCTCCCTCGATTGGGATCTCGGTTACGGCCAGCCCAACGGTCACGACGCAGTCGAATTTCTCATCGAGCATCTCACTGCGGCGCCTGAATCCTTCGAGTTCGATGGGATCTTCTGCCACAGCGGATGCCGCGAAGAGGCTGTGAAGATGGCCAAAGCCCTCAACGCTGCCTTGGAGCAGCACGAGAACCTGTCTTGGATCGCCATTCTGCTGGAGCTGCCCGGCAGAGAGTAATCACGGCTGCGCCGGTTTCGGCTGGACGCTCCACACGCCAGCCGGGCCACTCCCTCAATCGGGAAAATCCCTGATTGAAATCACAAGGGGAAATGAAAATGGCACTCGCACAGCTCGCTCAGCCGGAATCGATCGACTTCGCCGCTCTCATCCAGATCGCCAACGAGCGCTATGCCGACGCAATCCGCGCAGTCGCCTGCGAAGCCCTCGAGGGCGAAGACATCGACGAGCGCAAAGCCGCTCTCGCACACGCCTACGGCATCGATCCAATGACCGTTGCCATCCAGATCGAGGAACAGATCGACCTCCTCACAAACTGAGGCGCTCGCCTGAACCGAAAAGCCCCGCCGCAGGAATGCGCGCGGGGCTTTCTCGTTTCTGCCCTTCAGGCAGAGGAATGATTTCCCGTGTGAACCATATCACCATTCGGAAAAGGAAAGTCTCGTGTCAGCACCGCTTCCACAACCAGCACCCGGCCAAATGGCCGTTGCTTCGCTCGCGCAGGCCCATCGCCACAAGCGCAAGTGGGATGCGGTCCTGACTATCGAGGATCCCGAGGCGCGCCCGAGCGACCAGCTCCGCTTCTCTGCTAATCCCGCGCCAACCCATCTGGTCCTCTCCTTCGAGGACGCGGACAGCGAAGCCTTTGGCTACGCGACCCAAAATCCCAGCCTCTACGCAAGACGTTAAGTCGGAGAATCCGCGATGCTCACACCCGAACGGATCCGCGCCTGCCGCGGGGTCAGCGGCTTCTCCATGATGCAGGCAAAACGCGCCTGCCAGATCGCTGATCAGCGATTTGATGGAGATGACGAGCTTGGCGCTGCTTGGATCAACGCCAGCACCCTAGCCGTGAATGTGCGCGGCGATCGCGCTGCTTGGAACGACCAATGGGCTCGTCAGAAGGTTGCCAGCCGTAGGGCCGCCTCATCCCAGGGAGAGGCGGAAGCCTAAGCCCAGTCGATAATGTCCCCTGAGAGGGTCCTGAAGCCAATATCGGCATGAAAAGGACTTTCGACCATGTTCACTCTCACCGCTCTCGTCACTGCCGTCACCGTCATCACGATCTTCAACGTTCTCGCTCCCTACATCCGTCTGATGGTTCGCCACCTCCCGCGTATGCTGTTCGACGATCTCACTCCGGCACAGCGCGACGGCATCATCGCTCAATTCCAGGCACTCGGGCGCTGATAGCCAGCCGAGGGGAGACTCAAAGAATTCTCAGGCCAGTTCCTCGAAACCAACATCGATCATGAAAAGGGGATACCCGATGCTCACCAAGACCGCCGAACGCAAGCTGATCAAAGCCATCAAGGCAACCTTGCGCATTACCGATCGCCAGGCCCGCCTCATCATCCTCAAGAACGAGTACGCACTCACCATGTTCTACTCGGACTTCGACCGCTGCGCGGCGATCGTCGATGCTAACGCCAGCCGCTCGAATGGTGCCCCGTATCTCTCGATCTATGCGTTCAACGCCTTCACCGGCTACTTCAGCGAAGTATCCACGCTAACCCTCGATCCAGAGGATCTCGTGCGCTGGAACCGTCTTCCCCTCGAAGAAGCCTACGCCATTCCCGAGCACGTCGAGTTCTTCTGCGACGCTACCACCAAGACCGAAGGCCGGATTTGCTCGGCCCGCCCCGACAATGACGATCGTCTCATCGTTTCCGTCGAAACCGCTGAAGGTGTGCGCGAGATGGCAATGCTTATCGAGATCGGAACCCCGCAGGAAGTTCTCTCCTATGCTCGAAGCCGCATCGGCGAGGATCTTGTCCTCTTCATAGAAGAGGCACCCCGTGCCGCCCGCAAAACTATCGCCGGCGACCTGCCCATTCTCGAAATGTGCATGCTGCAGGAACACGTAGCATTGCCGCTCGCAGCCTAGAACCATAGGGATTTCCCTAGGGTTCCCAAAAGTTCCTCAATTATCCTACAATACAAGGAGATCGCACCCGCGAGAAGGATAAATAATGCTCGAAGCTGCCGCTCATAAATCCCTGGACTGCGACCTCGAACTGGTCTCGGACACGCCAGACATGCCTCTGGCCACCCGCTGCAAAGCCATCGTCCGCGGGTTGAGCGCCATCGTGACCACCGGTGTCACGAGCACTTGGAATGAATTCAACCTCGGTCTCGTCAGCGAGATCAACGTGCATTCCAAGGAAACGGTCGCGCTCACAAGCAGTGACCGCAATGCGAGCATTACCGGTAAACGCCGTGTGCTGACCCATCACGTGATGGTGGCGCGCGGCCGGAACGTTTCCCGCTTCGCACCCGAACCCACCGACTGGACCATCAACGAGCTCATCGACTGGCTCCAGAACTTGCCGGCCAACGACGTCGACAAGCTACCAGAGCCCGACCTCAGCATTCCGTCGATTTCTGCCTTAAATAAGGCACTTGTCACCAAATTCGGCGAAAAAGTCGAACTCTACCCCGGCTACCGCTACGTCGCGAGCCACAATACCAAAGACGACCTCATCGTGCTCAAGATGCCCGGTTTCGGTACCGGTCGTTTCTGCAACGCAAACGACGTGCTTACTCACGCGCTCTGATGCCTCGATGGCGGTCCTCCAAATAGGACTACCACCATGCAATACCTCAGTGGCGATGCTCGCATTGCGGGCACCCTTTCGCACATCCACGCACCGCTCCTCTTCCATACCCGCGAGGAATTTGACGAATACAAAGACGGCCTCATCGGGCGCCGCTTCACGTTGGGAGGCGGCGATCACCACATTCCCAACCAGAAGCTCTGGGACGAAGATCCCGAACGCTTCCCCTGCCTGATGATTCCCGTTGCCGAAATGCACAATGCAAACGGCGCCGACTGGATCATCAACCAGTTCCTCTACGATCCCGAGATCATCGAGGAAGATTGAGCCGCAGCCATCATCTCCGGGCGGGTCAGGCGGCCCGCCCTCAACATTGCCCAGGAATTTGATCATGTCACTCAACCCAATCGTTGAACGCCAGTGCGCGGTCCGCGCCTACAATGTCCTCCTCGGCAAGAGCACCGGCCTTGAGGATTGTGTCGAGACGCTCGAAACTGCCCGCATCCAAGCGACGGCTGGACACGACCGTTATTCGATCCTGCTCCATTTGCTCGAGCGATCGGGTCAGGTGAAGGAGATGTTCCTATCCGCCCGCATGCTCGCAACCGTCAGTCGGCGTCACCAGGATGCATCAGACCGGCTCGATCAGATCGGCGCTCGCACGCCGCAGACCGCAACGCGCTACGACAGCGCGCTTGCCGGGGAAATCGCGCTCAACAACACGCTGCACGCGATTATGGACGATGCCGAGATGAACCTCAGCACGATCCTGCGCATGGCCGGCCTCGACTTCGAAGCGGCTGACGCAATCCTTTCGCTCATGCCCGACAAGCGCCATCGCTACGAGCGGGATGACGAAATGGCGAAAGGCTTCGACATTCTCATCGCCAAGGGCCTCGCCTTCAACGTCTCCAATTACTTTCCGGGCGCCAGCCGCGGCGTCTGTCTCAGCGATGCTGGCGAGATTGTATGGCGTCTTGCCACCGGCATCCGGAAGCTTCCCAAGCCCTCTCCCTCGCAAGCCATCGCTGCCTGATATCGGGGGAGAGACGCAGGCAGCCTCAATGCCCCCAACCTACGGCTGATGTCAGATCTGGAGAGGAAAGGCCGTGAGAACTACCCTCGTCAATCGCCTCCTCCGCATCGAGGCATCCCTCGCCACCGAGCCCACCCGTACCCGGTTCGGTTTCGAAGTTTGCTGCAAACTCGCCGATCGGATCGAGCCGAAACTCAACAAGCTGATCGATCGCACTCTCAATTCGAGGGTCTGAACATGCTCGTACCCAACCGTGACAAAGCCGACCTCCTGATGACCGTCGCCCGTCGACGGGGGCAGCATCCCGTCAATCGCCGCTACCAGCCGCCGCTCCGCGTCTTCAAGCAGCTCATCAAGGGTGGCTACCTCAGGGTTTCCCGGCCGCAGGGCTTCAAACCGCGAACCACCTACGTCGTCTTCACGCCCAAAGGTCGCGAAGAAGCGATCCAGCTTGCGCCCCACTACGACTTCGATCCAAGCTTGCTGGCGGCTGACAATCCCGCCCTCAAAGAAGCTGCCTGACCGGAAGATCATGCCCCGATTCTGCCGGCAGATTCCTCCAGGAAGCCTCAGAAAGAATTTCACAGGCATTTCCCCTGTCTGACGAGATCATCCTGAGGAAAGAAAATTCATGAGCAAGCTCATTCACCTCAAGCCCAGTCTCTGGCGCTCCTTCGAGCGCGCATGCGTACGGCATGAGAAACTCGGCGAACGCATCGTCGGGCTTGGCCCTGGCGCTACCCCGGAACACCTCTTCCGGCAGCTCGATCACGCTCGCGAGCGCATGTACCACCTCGCTGGCGAGTGCCATGCCATCGAATACACCACCCAGCTCGCCATTGCGCCCGCGCAGAATGAGCACGGGATGATGGACCCAGGTCTAGGTGATCAGTTCATCCGAAGCATCTTCGGATAGCCCAGTCCACACTTCCCATCTTCTGGAGCGTCCCATGCGCAAGCGCCGTCTACGTTCGATGATCCCCGGTTTTCGCCAAGACACCCCTGCCCAAAAGAGCAAGGGCGAGATCCTACGCAAGATTCTCGTCAGCCTCGGCAAATCTGGTGCCCAGGCTGAAGAAGATCGATCTGTCCGTTCCCTTATCCTTGGAGCGGCCAAGGCGGCGCGATCGGCCGGTGGCTTACGCGCTGCCATTCAGGGAATTGCGGAAACCGAACAGGCCCAGATCGCCGAAGCAGCGACCTGGATGGACCATCACGCCGTTACTGCAGGCCGCGAAGGTCGCTTTGATGCCTGTGATCTTCGCAACTGGCTGGCCATTGCTTCTCGTGCTGGCATCCCTGCCATCCCCGCTCGCGAGATCGCATCCTTCTCAGCCAAAGAATATTCAGCCTTGGTTGGCGTCTATGGCCTAGACCGAGAATCTCCCCGCGTTGCGCGTGCTCTCAAGGCCATTCGCAAGGGCATCGAGAACGATTACACCATCGCTGAACTGGACTCCCGCAAAGCCGCCCAGCCCGCAGAAGCCCAGCCCGATCTCAACGCCCTCGTCGAGCGCGTCCATTCCGCCATGGACGACATCCCTGAAGGCTGGATGATCCGCTCGAGCGTGTGTGGCGGCGACAACCTCAAAGCCCTTGCTGGCTGCGGTGTCACCGAAACCTTCGTTCCCGAGGTACGCTTCGGTCCGGAACTCGAAGTCGGACCCGGCTGGGTGCGCACCGGCAATCGCCGCCGGATCGACATTCAGGACAAGCGCACGATGCAGCTTTACGTTCGAAACGACACCGCCGATCTGGCTTTCCTCGCCCGCCCGTGGGTCGTGTCTAGCCGCTGGCTTGAAGCACGCGACCCTCACCGTGCCGGCACTCCTCTTGATATGCCGGGCACCTGGCCAGCCGAATGGCGAGCCTTCGTTCGCGCTGGCAAGGTCGTTGGCGTCTCCGCCTATTATTCTTGGGCCGGACAGGTCGACGCTATTTCCGCCCAGAACGCCCTTCGCGTTCGCGAGCTCGCTCAAGCCATCGTCGACGAGGCCATCGCCAGCAGCCAGACGCCTCGCGCGATGGACAACGTCCTGGCTCGCCAGAACGACAAGGTCTCGCGAGCGATGGACGCCGCTGGCTTCCTCGATGGCGATTTCGACTGCACCCTCGACTTCATCGAAGCCGATGAGGGTTTGCTCTTCCTCGAAGGCGGCCCGGGATGTGGTGTCCTCGGCGGAGGACATCCCTGTGGCTTCGCTGGCGACTTCATCGAGATCGAGTTCGAGGGCGAGCCCATGCGCTGGATGCCCACCGAAGGTGTGGCCTTCCGCAACATGGATCACGTTCTCATCGCCGAACCAAAGACCTGGACCCCCGGCGACCGCGCCGGCGCCATTCTCGGCTGGGAAGAGGTCGAAGCCCTCGCCGCCCTCCAGCCGGCCTGAATAACATCCCGCCTATCGTCTCGAAGGAATAGCACCATGAAGATCAACCCTGTTCGCCGCGTCGAGAAGCTGGAAAGCGTCGGCGGCTGGTCTGTCGGGACCAACAACAACGATGTCCTCATCCAGCTGACGGGTGCTGCGCCCGAATGCGAGATGGAGCGCCTCCGCATGACGCCGTATCAAGCTAAGGCTTTTGCGCTGGACTTAAACGAGATGGCTCACGGCCGCCTCGACAATATTCCGCTTCTGCAATTCTTCAAAGGCAACGTCAGCCTCCGCACGCTCGGCGACTTTTTCGCGATCCGCTTCAAGGACGGAGTTGCTTCCGCTGACGTGGAAGTCCTCTTCGCGCAGTATGACCTCTGGGAGTTCGCCAAGGCCATTTTCAACCAGGCTGTCGACATTGAAGTCGAAGCCAGCCTTGCTGCCGCCGAAATCACTATCGACCAAGCTGCCTGATCCCAGCCCCACCTTGAAGCCGTCGGCCTCTAACCAGAAAGACATCCCATGCATATCGACCAACAGACCTTCAACATCATCAAGGGCAATGCCGTGGAGCGAGCGCGAAAGGCCAATGAAGCCGCCAGAGCCCAGGACAAGCTGGACTCGCGCAAGGATTGGATTGCGCTCGCCCTCTGCCTTCTTGCAGTCGGGCTTTTCAGCTCCGCGCTCTTCCTCGCTGTCGCCGAAGCATCGCAGGTCGACCAGCCGGTCCACCTAATCCCCTAAATCCATGCTCCACTCGTCCATCATCGAAGCCCGCGGCGAGGCCGCATTCCCCGCCTGGCATGGCGAACGGGTCTACATGGAACCGTTCCTGAAGGCTGAGGGTCTTCCGGCTCACCTGTCGCGCTGGCAGCCCACGGTCGACGCCATGCTCGATGGCATCGACACCGACCTCCCCGTCTATCTCATGATCGACGAGAGCGAGGTGAAGGCCGGCGCCTGTCAGCGCCGCCCGGGTCTTCACATCGACGGCTACTGGAACCCTGCCTGTCCGGGTCACCAGGGACATCTCCCCGTCTCTAGCCAGCCCGGCAAGCACAACGACCAGCCGCGCCCGATCCATCGCTCCTCCCCTG
>CAZLTV010000058.1:0-7855 GCA_964562545.1 uncultured Mycobacterium sp.
GTGGCGTTCGGGCGGCTAGGGGGTCGGCGGCGCGGGCCACACGGCGCGGGTGGCGTTCGGGCGGCTAAGGGGTCGGCAGCGCGGGCCACACGGCGCGGGTGGCGCATGGAATGCGGGGTGCCGATGAGCGCGCGGGCCATACGGCCCTGGCAACGCGTGGACGCCTACGGCGCGATGGGCGTCACTCCCGCAAACGGGTCTCCGGCAGCCGGCGGTGGGGCGTCGTACCAGCCGGGGGGCGGCGGCCCGCTGATCGGGTAGTAGCCCTCGGGTAGCGCAGGTCCCGCCGCGGGATCAGCCTCCGGCAACGGGGTCTCCGAACCCGGGGCGTTGAGCGACTGATACCCGGGAGGCAGCGGGGGCGGCGCCCCGGCTCCAGGCGGTGGGGCCGAAGTGGGCAGACCTTCCGGGGGAATCTGGTTGAAGCCATACGGGTCCTGCGCCATATGCCAGGCATCCCTCAGGAAGCCAAGCGTTCCGCCGCTACTGCCCTGACCGTACTGCGGGTTCGAGATCTCGGGCACCAACGGTGGGCCGCCGACGGGCGGAGGGGCCGGCGGGGCGTCCCCACCGGCAACAGGCTGAAACACCGGTTGACCCGGTGGCGGCGGAACCCCGGGAATCGCAGGATCCGGCGGCGGGGCGGGCTGGGCCTGAGCCAACCCGGCGAGGCCGAGGGCGCCCACGCCAAGGGCTGCCGCAGTGGCCGCTATCCCGGCTATCCGGGCTGGCCGCGATGCGCTGAGGCGCTGTCGTCCGATCATGACTTCGATGCCGTGCTTTCTTGTCGTGACCGCCAGGACTGTGTGTCGTGACCGCCAGGAGGCTCTCGGATCCGGTCCAGGCTAACGTGCCGGCCCGCTTCATGCGTCCTCCACCGTGTATTTCGCACGTCAGGGGTCAGCAGTTACAGCCGGCCCACATGCGGCCGCCGCGCCAGGGTCCTAAATCGCCGGACCAAGCAGATCGTCGGCATCCTTGATCACGTAGCCATAGCCCTGTTCGGCCAGGAAACGCTGTCGGTGTGCGGCGTACTCGGCGTCGAGGCTGTCGCGAGAAACCACGGAGTAAAACACCGCCCCGCCGCCGTCGGCCTTCGGGCGCAGCAGCCGTCCCAACCGCTGGGCTTCCTCTTGCCGTGACCCGAAGGTCCCGGAAACCTGAACTGCCACAGAAGCTTCCGGTAAATCGATGGAAAAGTTCGCGACCTTCGACACCACCAGGGTTCGGATTTCCCCGCGCCGGAACGCGTCGAACAGCGCTTCCCGCTCGGCATTTTTCGTCGAACCCTGAATTACCGGGGCGTCCAGTTCGGTGCCGAGTTCGTCCAACTGGTCCAAGTACGCCCCGATCACCAACGTCGGCTCATTGGGATGCCGCTCCAGAATCGACTTGACCACCGCGATCTTGGTGTGCGCGGTCGCGCACAGCTTGTAGCGCTCGTCGGGTTCGGCGGTGGCATAGAGCATGCGTTCGTTGTCGGTCATCGTCACCCGGACCTCGATGCACTCGGCCGGCGCGATCCAGCCCTGGGCCTCGATGTCCTTCCACGGTGCGTCGTACCGCTTGGGGCCGATCAGCGAAAACACATCGCCTTCCCGGCCATCCTCGCGGATCAGCGTGGCGGTCAGCCCGAGACGACGCCGGGACTGCAGGTCGGCGGTCATCCGGAACACCGGTGCCGGCAACAAGTGCACCTCGTCGTAGACGATGAGCCCCCAGTCGCGGCTATCGAACAGTTCTAGGTGCTTGTACTCGCCTTTGGTGCGACGGGTGATCACCTGGTAGGTCGCGATGGTGACCGGACGAATCTCCTTTCGTTCCCCGGAATACTCGCCGATCTCCTCCTCGGTCAGCGATGTCCGCGCGATCAACTCCCGCTTCCACTGCCGGCCCGACACGGTGTTGGTTACCAAGATCAGCGTCGTCGCCCCTGCTTTGGCCATCGCCGCGGCACCCACCAGAGTCTTACCCGCGCCACACGGCAGCACCACCACACCCGAGCCGCCGTCCCAGAACGAGTCCGCGGCCATCTGCTGGTAGTCACGCAACTCCCAGCCGTCCTGCTCGAGGGCGATCGGGTGCGCCTCCCCGTCGACGTAGCCGGCCAAGTCCTCGGCCGGCCAGCCGATTTTGAGCAACATCTGTTTGACCCTGCCGCGCTCACTGTTGTGCACGATGACGGTGTCGTCATCGATGCGTGCACCCAGCATCGGGGCGATCTTCTTGTTCCGCAGCACCTCCTCGAGCACGGCGCGGTCCAGGCTCAGCAGAGTCAAGCCGTGCGCGGGATGTTTGACCAGCTGCAGGCGCCCGTAGCGGGCCATAGTGTCGACGATGTCGACCAACAGCGGCTGCGGCACCGCGTAGCGCGAGTGCGTCACCAGCGCGTCGACGACCTGCTCGGCGTCGTGCCCGGCCGCGCGGGCGTTCCACAACGCCAGCGGCGTGATCCGGTAGGTGTGGATATGTTCGGGCGCGCGCTCCAACTCGGCAAACGGCGCTATCGCCGCGCGAGCCGCCCCGGCCTGCTCATGGTCGACCTCAAGCAGCACCGTTTTGTCGGACTGCACGATCAGCGGTCCGTCGGTCATGCGAGTCCTCGGAATAACGTCATCGTTCCCATTATCCCGATTCCGCCGACACCACCGAGGTAACCCGATGGATCGCGAACTCCCGAACCCGTCCGGACGCCGGATCGAACGCGGTCAGCTGACCGCCGCGCACGTTGATCGGCGACACCACCCGCTGGGTGGCCACACCGGCCGGGTCCACGTAACCGATCACCACGGACTCCTGGTGATGGGCGGCATGCTGCAGTTCTGAAATCGCCACCGCAGGGTCGAGCCGCAGACCCGACGACGGCGCCGCCGCGACTTTGCGCAGCACCGCCACGATCGCCCCCAACGTCTGATCGTTGGGAACCGGCGGCTGGCGAAACGTTCGACGTCGACCGGGTGTCGGCACCCGCGCCGAACGGCTGCGCAAATCGACGATCGAGCCGGCCGAATCTTCGGCGGCCGGGGCGAACCCAGCTCCCCGCAATACGGTCAACACCTCCCCGATCGATGCTTGTGACACCGCCACCGTCGGCGCCAGCAGCCGCAACTCCACCGCTTCCGTCGCAGGCGCCGCCACGACCTGCGCGAGCAGCGCGGCGTCCTCGCAACGCACGAACGACGCTGCCATCCCGACCCGCAACTGCCCGTGGCGACGGGCCACGTCGTCGATCAGATACGTCAACGCCTGCGGGACCGGAGTCCTGGAGTGCTTCGCGAACAGGGCGTGCAGTTCGCCGGCCGTCATACCGGTGTCCAACGCGCGCCGCACCGAGGGCTCGTCGACGCGGTAGACCATCGCGGCCCCCGCCGACTCGACCGTCGCCACCGCGGCCAGCTTCTCGGAAAGCCCACGCTCCAACGGTCCGGGCACGACGACGGTCAGATCGGCCTGGACCAGGAAATGGTCGATCGGCGCCGGAAGGACCTTGTCCATCGCGGCGACCACCGCATCCTCCGAGCCGCCGGACAACAGCACCCGCACCGGCGTCGACGCCGCGCCCCGGCCGACCGCCCCCAGCGCATGCGCCTCGGTCAGGAGGTCGGCGATGGGCTCAGGCTGCAGGCGTGCAGCCCAGCGAGGGCGACGCCACACCAGCGCACGCGAGGCGCTGGCCGCGTCGACTCCACAACCGGGCGGCAGATCGTTGAGGACCTGCAACAACAGCCGACGGTCCAGCGGGGCGGCCGTCGAAAACAACGCATCGGACAAGGCTGCATACGGCTTTGCGTCCGGTCCCCTGCGGCCGATCAAGCCGGGCCGGCCGGACAGATCCAGCCATGCCGACAACACAAGGTGCCACTTCACCGCCGTCGGTGACTCCAAAAACCGGTCAGCAGCCACTGTGGGGGCCCAACAGGCGCCGGCAGGGTCGGCGGGCTCGGGATCGGGCATTCCCGCAGCCAGTAGGCCCGCCGCGGCCGCCACCTCGAGCAGCAGCCCCAGCCGGCGTTCGTCGATGCCGGTGAGCTTGGTCAGCCGCTTGAGATCGCGCACACCCAGTCCACCGCTGCGCAGTTCCGGAACCGGCGACGCGCCAAGGGTCTCCAGCACGATCTCCGTCTCCCGGAGAAGATCGATGGCTGCGCCCGCCGCTACTGCATCCACGTCGGCGGCGGTGGTTGTTGACATCGTCGGATCGGGCCGGGTCGCACTGACCGGGCCCGACGGCTCCCCGCGCAGCACCTGCCCGACCAACCTCGGCAGGATCACCGTGTCGTTGTCGAGCCGGCGCAGCAGGCCCGCCGACAACAGACGCTGTACCGGACGATCGGGCGGGGTGCCCGGTGCAGCGTCGCGGGTGCGTCCGACCGGTGAACCCTCAACCAGCTTGTCCAGCAACTCCCGGGAACCGTCATCGAGCCCCTCGATGGCCGCGACGACCTCGGCCTCCGGCTGAACCTCCTCAGTGGTGGCCTGGCCCGGGTACCACGGCAAGGCCGAAGCGGCCTCGGCAACCACCCGCAACGCGCCCTTGCCGGAACGCTCGCCCCACACCAGCGCGCGCTCCATCAGGCGACCGACGGCGCTGGCCACCGAGGGGCCCTCGGCACGCTGGCCGAGAATCCCGGTCAACTCGGCGATGGTCACCGCCGCGCTGTCCGCATGCAGGGTGAGCAGCGCGTCGAGCACCAACAGGTCGAGAAAATCCAGATCGTCGGTGGCCGCCTTGATTGACTGGCGGGCGGCGGCGCGGGCCGCCAGCGCGGCGATGCTGCTGGGCGGCGGCTGGGTGAGGTCCGGCCGTAACCGCAGCAGCTGCATCAGCTCTGCGTCGTCCAATTCGGCCAGCCAGGCGGCCAGTGGCACACCCGGGGTGTTCGCGCTCATCGGGGCTATCTGCTCTTCGTCCAAGGCCTCATCGGTGACCAGCGTAAAGCAGGCTCCCGGCCTCGCCAGCCGGTGAATGGCCTGCCACAATGGCAGCGTGGCTGATGACAAGAAGAACCGATACGTCGACCCTGGTTGGCCGAAGACCGAGGGCGACGACCACCCGGTCAGCGAGCTGGCCGCCGACCGCACTGGTGCGCTGTCGCCGTTCGGTGACGTGACGTTCCCGTTGCCGGCCGACGAACTGCCGTTTATCCAGTCGGTCACCGTCGTCAACAAGTAACGGTGGCTGACGGCCTGTCGCATCTCGACGAGACCGGCGCTGCGCACATGGTCGACGTCACCGCCAAGAACGTCACCAAGCGCGTCGCCGTGGCCGCCGGCGTGGTGCGTACCCGTCCCGATGTCGTCGAGATGATCAGCGCCAACGGGTTGCCCAAAGGTGATGCGCTGGCCACCGCGCGGGTAGCCGCGATCCTGGCCGCGAAACGCACCAGCGAACTGGTGCCGTTGTGCCATCCGCTGGCCATCACGGGCATCGACGTGGATTTCACCGTCGGCGGCGCCGACGCACCGGGTACCGTCTCGATCACCGCGACGGTACGCACCACCGACCGCACGGGTGTGGAGATGGAGGCGCTGACCGCGGTCAGCGTCGCCGCGCTGACGATCTACGACATGATCAAAGCCGTCGACCGTGCCGCCGAGATCAGCGACGTCCGCGTCCTGCACAAAGAGGGCGGCAAGACTGGCACATGGACCGTGTGAGCCGCTCGGCGTCGGTCGTGATCGCCTCCACCCGAGCATCGTCGGGTGTCTACGAGGACCGCTGCGGTCCGGTGATCGCCGAATGGCTCACCGCTCGAGGGATCGCAACCGGTGAGCCGGTAGTGGTGGCCGACGGGGAACCGGTTTCAGCGGCGCTGCGTTCCGCTGTCGACGAAGGCCATGACGTGATCATCACCTCCGGCGGCACCGGCATCTCGCCCACCGACTCCACGCCCCAGATCACCGCGGAGCTCCTCGACTACCAGATCCCCGGCCTCGCGGACGCGATCCGGCGGGCCGGGCTGCCCCACGTGCCCACCTCGGTGCTCTCCCGAGGTGTCTGCGGAGTCGCCGGCCGCACACTCATCGTGAACCTGCCGGGGTCGCTCGGTGGCGTCCGCGACGGCCTGGGCGTGCTGGCCGAGATCCTCGACCACGCGCTCGATCAACTCCGAGGCAAGGACCACACACGGTGACTGCTGTCCTGCGCGCCGCGCTGACCGACGAGCCCATCGATTCCGCCGAACACGAGGCTCTCGTGGCACACGCCGCGGCGGGTGCTGTGGTGGCGTTCGCCGGCGTGGTACGCGACCACGACGGTGGCCGCACCGTCCTCAGGTTGGAGTACTCAGCGCATCCGTCCGCCGAGCAGACGCTCGCCGAAGTGGTCGCCGAGGTTGTCGCGAACTCCACGGGTGTGCGCGCGGTGGCAGTCAGCCACCGGGTCGGCAGCCTGAACATCGGCGATGCGGCTCTGGTGGCCGCGGTAGCCGCCGATCACCGCGGCGCGGCGTTCGAAACCTGCGCGCGCCTGGTCGACCGCGTCAAAGAGCGGCTACCCGTCTGGAAGCACCAATTCTTCGCCGACGGCACCGACGAATGGGTCAACTCGGCGTAGCTGTTCAGGCCGGCGGCATGACCGGGGCCGGTGCGGGAACAGCCGGGCCCGGGGCGGCAGCTGGATCGATCGGCAGGGGAGCCAGCGCGCCCGGATCGCCGGGCGCCGGAACCGGAGCAGCCGGAGGCGCGCCATACGGGTCCGGGGTGCTCATCGGCCGCTGAGTCAGCGCCAGCAGCGCGTCCGAGCCCGAGATCTCCTGAGTCTGGATCGCGTGCCAGATCTCCTTGAGATACGTCACGTTGGCGCTCTCGTTCGGCACCAGGTCGGGGTTGACCGTGGTGCCGGGAGGCAGATTCTCCGGGCTGACCAGATGCGGCGTCTCGGCCGGAATCGGCAGTTCGCCACTGACGGCCTGGTTGGCGATGTCATATGCCGGTGCGGGAATGTCCACGCCGGCCAACGGCGCCATCGGATCGACCGGGGCGGGAGCGGGCGGGGCAGGAGGCAGAGCCGGAGCGGGCTGCAGCGCCACGTCGATGGGCAGTGACCACATCGCCGGCTGACCGGCCGGCGTGGGGGCGACGTCCCAGTTCGCCACGGTGACGGCCGCCTCGACCGGCGGGGCCTCGGCGGGGGCCGGCATTGGTGCGTCGAGGGCCGTGACGCCGGCGGGCTCGGGCAGCACGGGCATCGGAGCGTCCGCCATCAGCGGGCCCTGACCCTGCGGCAGCGCCTCGGGCAGCGGTGCCGCAAGTGGAACGACGGGGGCAGGCGGGAGCGGGGCATCCACCGGGGCCGGGGGGAGGGGGGCGTCCATGGGTGCCGGGGCCGGGGGTAGTGCGTCCGGGGCGGCAGGCGCGGGCATGGGCATGGGCGCGGCCAACGGATCGATGGGTGCCGGGGCCGGGGGTAGTGCGTCCGGTGCGGCAGGCGCGGGCATGGGCATGGGCGCAGCCAACGGATCGATAGGTGCCGGAACTGGCGGCAGAGGGGCGGCCAAGGCGTCGAACGGGGCGGGCGGAGGCGGCGGCGCGAAGGGGTCCAGCGGCGGGGGCGGGGGAAGTTCACCCGCGGGAGCTACGAGGGCCTGGGGCTCCTCGTTGACGATGTTGCGTGGTGTGGCCGCGGACAGCGGTCCGCCGCACGATGGCCAGGCACCCTTGCCCTGGGTGGCCAGCACGCGCTCGGCGACTGCAATCTGCTCTTCCTTGGTCGCCAGGTACGCCACCGGGGCGAACTCGCCGCCACCGTGGCCCGCCCAGGTACCCGGCGAGAACTGCAGACCGCCGTGGTAGCCGTTACCGGTGTTGATGGCCCAGTTTCCGCCCGACTCGCAGCGGGCAACCTGATCCCACT
>CAZLTV010000058.1:7955-16744 GCA_964562545.1 uncultured Mycobacterium sp.
CCGGTGTTGATGGCCCAGTTTCCGCCCGACTCGCAGCGGGCAACCTGATCCCACTCGCCGTCGGTGGCGGCACCGGCATGACCGGCGAGGCCGAGGCCACCGCCGCCTATCACTGCACCGGTGAAGGCGATTTTTGCGACGTTGACTGATGAAGAAGCGGGCTTGCGATGCCGTCCACTCATAACTGCGCGTGGTCCTCTCGTCGGCGCCTGCGGGGTCAGCTGTCGGGTTCGGGCTGGAGAGGTAGCCCGGCCGTCGTCGCCGAAACGGCGACGGCTTCACCCCAAGGAGTCAATCGCTGGCTCCTGGTCCGTTGTGCTGGGTGGACCGATCGGGTCCCCCGCCTCCATCCATGTTGTGTCTCGTTGTCCCCGTGTGCCAACGGATGGAGTTCAGCGCGGCTGGTCACACGGCAGGCGCACCAAAATGTGGGGGTCGGTGGCCTGGTTCAGAACGGTAACGGGTCGCCAGGAGCCCGTCACCTTTTGGCCGCCGCGGCGTTTCTGAGCGGGGCAAATACTAATAGAACTCTAAAAACCCAGGACGGTCTGTTGTTCCTGCAGGTGTGGCACCGCTCAACCGCGATGTAGCCATCTCGTGATCATTCCGTTATGTGATGCAAATCACGAAATAGGTGTCGCCTCGACCGGTCTTCTAACCGCCCGCAAACGGTGGAAGAACATCGAAGGTCGAGGAATCACCGAGCGCGGTCTGCACGTCGCGCACCGCCACCCCGTCGCACAGATAGGAACAGCGGCCAAGAATCTTCGACAGTTGCAGGCTCCGCCCGTGGAGCGCGTCGATCAGGTCGGCGACCGTGGCTTCCTCGGCCAGCTCGATGGACTCGTCCTCGACGCCCGCAGCGGCGCGCGCGGCGGCGAAATAGCGGACGGTGACCCTCACCGTGGATCCGGCACGCATCGCTAACCGCCGATCGCACTCATGGGACGGTCGGGCTGCACGAAACCGGGGTCGTTGATGCCGTGGCCGGCCGCTTTCGCCCACATCGCCGCCCGCCACGCAGCCTCGACGGCGTCATCGTCGGCGCCTGAGCGCAGCAATGCCCGCAGATCGGTCTCCTCACGGGCGAACAGACAGTTACGGATCTGTCCGTCGGCGGTCAGCCTGCTGCGGTCACAGGCCGCGCAGAACGCGTGCGACACCGACGCGATGACGCCAACTCGTCCAGCCACCCGAGACCCACGATGGACCTGCCAGAGCTCGGCGGGCGCCGATCCGCGTGGGGCCGGATCCGGAGTCAGCGTGAAGTGCTCGCGCAGCGCGGCCAGCACGTCGTCGGCGGCCAACGCTCGCTCTCGCCGCCATGAATGCCCTGCGTCGAGGGGCATCTGCTCGATAATGCGCAGCTGGTAACCCTCGTCGAGGCAGAATTCCAGCAGCCCCACCGCGTCATCGAGTCCGGTGACCGGATCGAGCACCGCGTTGACCTTCACCGGGTTCAAACCCGCAGCTTTGGCCGCGCGCAAACCCGCGAGCACATCACCAAGCCGGTCACGACGAGTGATCGCGGCGAACCGGGCTGCGTCGACGGTGTCCAGCGAAACATTGATGCGGTCCAAACCCGCTTCAGCCAATGCGGCGGCGCGACCGGCCAGCCCGACCCCGTTCGTGGTCAGGGTGAGCTCCGGACGAGGCCGCAACGCCGCGGCCGCGGCCACCACCTTCTCGAGGTGTGGCACCACAAGAGGCTCACCGCCGGTGAAGCGGATATTGGTGATGCCGAGCCGGGTCACGGCGATGCTCAATAACCGGATCAGCTCGTCGGGCCGAAGCTTCTGCTCGCCCGGCAGCCAGTCGAGCCCCTCGGCGGGCATGCAATAGGTGCAGCGCAGATTGCACAGATCGGTCACCGACACCCGCAGATCCGTGGCGATTCGACCGAAGGTGTCGACCAGTGGACCTTCGGTCGGGCAGGGGGGCGTTGTGGACGTGCCTTGCCGATGGACGGTCGGCACACCGAGCGCGACCACGCTCATAAGGCAGGCCCGGTCGGGTTCTGCAGCGAGTCCACGGGCACGATCTCCTTACCCAGCGGCCACAGCGAGATCGGGATCATCTTCAGGTTGGCCAGCGCCAACGGGATGCCGACGATGGTGATGGCCATCGCGATCGCGGTGGTGATGTGGCCGATGGCCAGCCACACGCCAGCCACGATGATCCAGATGACGTTGCCGATCAGCGCCCCGGTGCGCGGACCCGGCTTGTCGACGACCGTGCGGCCGAAGGGCCACAACGCGTAGAGCGCAATTCGCAACGACGCGAACCCGAACGGGATCGTGATGATCAAGATGAAGCAAATTAGCGCCGCGAGCAGATAGCCCAGAGCTAGCCACAGGCCGCCGAAGATCAGCCAAATGACATTGAGTATCAGTCGCATCGTCTTCCTCCAGCGGTCATTGCAGCCTACCGACATAAGGGGATGCTGGCCGTGCTGGCCTCCGAGTAGGATCTTGCGAGAACGCGTCCCGGCGCAGAGGCGGGACGCTTACTTTATGGCTTCAGATAGACAAGCAGGTGAGATCCAGTGCCGACCGGCCGGGTGAAGTGGTACGACGCGGAGAAGGGCTTCGGGTTCCTCTCGCAGGAAGACGGTGAGGACGTCTACGTGCGTTCCTCGGCGCTCCCCGCCGGTGTGGAGGGTCTCAAGGCGGGCCAACGGGTCGAGTTCGGCGTTGCTGCAGGGCGCCGCGGCCCGCAAGCGCTGAGTGTGAAGCTGCTCGACCCGCCCCCGAGTTTGTCGCGGACCCGCCGCGAGTCCGCCGCGGCCGAACATAAACACAGCCCCGATGAGCTGCACGGCATGGTCGAGGACATGATCACGCTGCTCGAGGGTGCGGTGCAGCCGGAGCTGCGGAAGGGGCGTTACCCGGATCGCAAGGTGGCTCGACGGGTTTCCGAGGTCGTCAAGGCGGTCGCCCGCGAACTCGACGCTTAGCAGGTTCGCCGAGTCTGCGCTCCGCCGAATCTGGCGAGCTCTCCGGACAGCCCCAGTGTGGGCCGTCGAACCGCGATGTTCCAGCTAGTGCCCCGCCGCGAGGCGTGCCCGGCGAACTGTCCTGCTGTGCATGCTTTCCAGCTATTGCGGTCAGGCGGTCTCAGTCTTTCCCTCCCGTAGGGCGAGACTCCTGGAACTGCCTGAACGCTTTCCCGTTCCCGCCGAGCTGGCGACTTTTCGGTATCGCATGTCTTTTTGCCGGTTGTCGGCAGGGCCCACGCAGCTGACAGTAGAAGCGCACGGAGCGGGGCGAGGACACATACGGGTCTTGGCCGCCTGATCTTGAACGAACCCGGAAACAGGTGAGGATCTATGGAAACGGCCAAAAGAGTCCTGATTTGCGGTGGCGGCATCGCTGGCCCCACCTGCGCCTTCTGGCTGCACAAGTACGGTTTCTCCACCGTCATCGTCGAAAAGGCAAGGTCTTTGAGGGACGGCGGTCAAAACGTCGATATCAAGGGCGCCGGCCAACATGTCATCACGATGATGGGGCTCTCCGAAAAGGTCGAAGCGCGAAATACCCAAGAACGCGGCCAGAAGTATCTCGATGCCGCCGGCAACGTGATCGCCGTTCTGCCGAAGGGTGCGCTCGGGACGCTGACAAGCGATTTCGAGATTTTGCGGGGTGATTTCGCTGAGCTTCTTTTCGAGTCCACGAAAGGCGACTGCGAGTACCGCTTCGGGAGATTCGTCACCGCACTCGAAGAGAAGGAAGACGGAATATCGGCCACCTTCGACAACGGTGAAACCGAAGATTTCGAGCTGGTCATTTGCGCTGAAGGCATGAATTCGCCAACCAGGGCGATGGTCCTGGCCGCACAAACCCGCTTCCGCTACTTGGGTGCCTATATGGCGTTCTTCAAGATTCCCCGTCGCGAAGAAGACGATCAGTGGGCGCGCTCGGTAAACGGTATCCGCGGAACATTCATCACCCTGCGGCCTGGTAATGCGCGAGAGACCACCGTCCTCGTCACCTTCCTCATGAACGACCAGGACATCAAAGGGCACACGCCCGCAGAAAGCAGAGTGCTGCTACGCCACGCCCTCGCCGGCCGGGGGGTGATTGCTGATCGCATCATCGCGGCCCTGGACACAGTCGACGATTTCTACTTCGGGCCGATGAGCCAGGTGCAAGCGTCGACGTGGTCGAAGGGACGTTTCGTTCTGCTGGGCGACGCCGCCTTTTGTCCGACGCCTTTCACCGGGAAAGGCACGGCCCTGGCGTTGGTGGGGGCGTATGTTCTGGCCGGCGAGATCAAGCGGAACGCAGATCCCTCGCTCGCTTTCGCCGCCTATGAAGGGCTTGTCCGCCCATACGTCGAGGCGACCCAAAAGCAATTAAACCCACGCCGTATTCGTCTGATGCACCCGACAAGCCGCGGCGGAATTTGCCTCACACACTTGGCGCAGCGGCTTGTGGCGAGCCGAGCCGTCCAGCGGGTCTTTCAGCCAAACGCGGCGCAACGCGCACAAACCGTGGCAGATGACTTCCTATTTGCCGACTACTCGTGAGCAGAGTGGCTGCGCCACCAGCGGGCGGGTATGACTGTGCCATGAGTTATGTGGCTGACGCGTCGAACCCCGGCGGCGAATTCAATCGGGATACCGACTACATCGTCACCCGCATCACCGCTGACGGCCGAGACGGGTATCCGGTCGAACCTGGGCGCTACCGCCTCGTCGTCGCCAGAGCCTGCCCGTGGGCGAACCGCGCCATCATCGTGCGTCGGCTGCTCGGCCTGGAAGACGTTCTGTCCATTGGGTTCTGCGGCCCCACTCACGACGCTCGCAGCTGGACATTCGACCTCGACACCGGCGGGGTCGACCCCGTACTGGGAATCCACTACCTGCGTGATGCCTACAACGCCCGCATCCCGGACTATCCGAAGGGGGTTACCGTTCCTGCGATCGTCGACATCGGCACCGGAGAGGTGGTCACCAACGACTTCGCGCAGATGACGCTGGACTTCTCCACACAGTGGACGGCCCACCATCGCGACGGCGCTCCCGCCCTCTACCCGGAGCAGTCGCGCGACGAGATCGACGAGGTCTCCCAGCGGGTCTACACCGAGGTCAACAACGGCGTGTACCGGTGTGGTTTCGCTGGCTCGCAGCGGGCCTACGAACGGGCCTACGACCGGCTGTTCACCGCGCTGGATTGGCTCGAGCAGCGATTGGCAGGGCAGCGGTACCTGGTCGGGGACACCATCACTGAAGCCGACGTGCGGCTGTTCACAACGCTGGCCAGGTTCGATCCGGTCTACCACGGTCACTTCAAGACCAACCGCAGCAAGCTCTCGGAACTGCCGGTGTTGTGGGCCTACGCGCGGGATCTGTTCCAGACCCCGGGCTTCGGCGACACCATCGACTTCGTGCAGATCAAGCAGCACTACTACATCGTGCACAGCGACATCAACCCCACCGGGGTGGTCCCCAAAGGGCCTGACCTTTCCAATTGGCTGACCCCGCACGGTCGAGAAGCCTTAGGCGGCAGGCCGTTCGGTGAGGGGACACCGCCCGGACCGACGCCGGAGCGCGAGCGGGTGCCGCAGGCTCACTCCGCTGCGGGGTAATCCCACTCCTCGGAGTCCTGCCACTCCGTGCGCACCGACCACTCGGCGTGCGGAACCGGAAACTCATTGCCCAGCTCGTCGCGGACCAGGGTGGGCAGTTGCACGGCGATGCCGGTCAGCCGTCCCAGCGTGGGATCGACCGTCGGGATCGTTACCGCCAGCCGAGTGCCAGGGCGGAACTCGTCGAGTCGATCGCCGTCTTCGAACGCGCGCAACAGCACCCACGGTGCACGCCCGATCTCGCTGGGAACCGACAGCTGGACTGGATAGAGCCCGGTGACCGGCAACTCACCCTGCGCTGCGGGAACGGTGCAGTCGGTTGGGTTGAGGACCTGACAGAAACGGTACGGCCCGACCCGTGTCAGATTGCCGTGCGAATAGGCGGAGATCTTGGGTAGCTGAGGCCCCTGAGCGCTGGTAATGCGCCACACCAGAACGCCGGTGCCGATCGATGCCAGCAACGCGACCGTCGCGAGGACGGCGATGACACGCTTCACTCGCCGCTCACCGCCGTCGCGCCGGGAGCGTGCATGCCCTCCTGGCGGGCGAACACCGGACGGTTGCCGCCCAACCCGGGTATCAGGGATTCGCCGCGGTAGCTGAGCACCGTTTGGGCCAAACCGAGGATCAGGATCGCCGTGATCGTGGTGAACCCAGCCCACAGGTCGGTGTAGATGAGGACGCCGGTCGCGCCACCGGCCACCCACGCCAGCTGCAGCAGCGATTCCGAGCGGCCGAACGCTGAGGCGCGCGACTCCTCGGGCAAGTCATCCTGCAAGGACGCGTCCAGCGATGCCTTGGCGATCGCTGAGGCGCCCGAGGTGATCAGCGTGGCTATCGCAGCGACCAGCAGGTTCCCCGTCACTGCGGTTGCCAGCGCTGCCGTGGTTACGGCGATCGCGCAGCGCACCACCATCTGCGCTGGACGGCCCAATTTCAACCGGGCTGCGGTGAAGTTGCCGGTGAAGTTACCGATCGCCGCAGCGGCTCCGATCAGGCCGAGGATGCGCAGCTGCTCCCAGCCGCTGGCGTCGTGAGCCTTGGCGACAAATGCCGGATACAGGAACAGGAAGCCGACCATGACTTTCACGGTGCAGTTCCCCCACAGCGCGGTGATGATGTTGCGACCCAGAGGCTGCCGGGCACGCGCACCCCGACGGGTTTCGGGCTCACGGTGCAGCTCAGCGGTTTCGGCGTGGTAGCTCAGGGTGGCGGGCACCTCGCCTTCGGTGACCTCCACCCACTTGGGAATCCGCATCGCGACTACCGCGCCGCCCATCGTCACTGCCACGACGACATAGAGCGCGCCGGGCATGTGGAGCAGGCCGAACCCCCATTCTGCGGCCGCGGCAATGGCGCCGCCGACCATGGTGCCGCCCAACAGCCCGAAGGTGGTCAACCGCGAGTTGACCCGCACCAGATCAATCGTCGGTGGTAGTACGCGGGGAGCGACGGCTCCGCGCAGCACCGAAAACGACTTGGACAGCACCATCATGCCCAGGGCGCATGGATAGAGCACCCATGACGGAAAGCCGCCGGTGGCCCCGTCGTAGTTGGCGATCAGCACCACGGCCAGCACCGTGCGCAGGACGAACGATGCCGCCAGCGCCACCCGCCTGCCGTGTTGCAGTCGGTCCAGCGCCGGCCCGATCAGCGGGGCGATGACCGCGAATGGCGCGATGGTGATGAGCAGATAGAGCGCGACCCGACTCTTGCTCTCACCTGTTGCCGCCGCGAAGAACAAGGTGTTGGCGAGTGCAACCGCCATCGCGGCGTCCACCGCGAAGTTCGCCACCACCGGCCAGGTCAGTGCTGTGAGGCCGGACTTGTCGGCGCCGTCGGCCGTGGCGGCGCGGTGCACCAGGCCATACATCCTCGATCCCATTTCGCGGCTGCGCTGGGCGGCTGCACGCGTCACGGTGACTTTTTCTCCAGCCCCCGAGCCAAGCCGGCTGGCCGACGGATCGAATCCTTCTTCATCGGTGGCCGACCGTCGGCGCCGTGAGGTGTCCTCCAACGGGGGCAGCCACCGGTTGTCGCTGTGGTGCTCGGGCCCGGTCCGGCGAGGTCGGCGAAGACCCGGGTTCATTCCGGGGTCGCTGGGGTAGTTGGCCATTCCAGGGTGTTCGTCGGCAGGTGGGCGCGGCGGATAGTAGCGTCCATCCTGCCGAGCCTCGGGGCTCCGGTGGTCACGCCGCGTTCGGGTCACGCGTTGATTCTCCCCTATCGGGGCGACAGGGTGCGGGTGGGCGACCGGTGTGGCTTCAGGTTGTAGCCGTCGGGCAAGATTGGAGGCGATGGACAGCGTGACCGAACCTTTTCACCAGGATCTGGCTCAGGACGTGGCGGCTTCAGGGCCGGTGACCGCGCCGAGACCGAGCACTGTCCTGCCCAACCTCGAGACCCTGCTGATGGGTGCTGTCGAGCAGGCGCGCACCGCGATCGTGGAAAACAGCGGCGAAGACACCGTCGGCGAGTATCTCGGCGCCGGGTTCGAGGACCCGACGTCGGCCACCCATCGCTTTCTCGCCGATATGCCCGGTTACCGGGGTTGGCAGTGGGCTGTCGTCGTGGCCGCGTGCCCGGGTGCTGATCACGCCACGATCAGCGAAGTCGTGCTCGTCCCGGGGCCGACAGCGCTGCTGGCGCCCAAATGGGTGCCGTGGGAGGAGCGGATCCGTCCCGGCGATCTGAGCCCCGGTGACCTGTTGGCCCCGCCGGCCGACGATCCCCGGTTGGTGCCCGGATACCTGGCCACCGGTGATCCGATGATCGACGAGGTGGCCACCGAGGTCGGGTTGGGCCGCCGTCAGGTGCTGAGCCGGTGGGGACGCAGGGACGCTGCGCAGCGTTGGCACGACGGCGAGTACGGCCCGGGCGCTTCGATGGCTCGGGCCGCGCGCAGGGCCTGCCGCGACTGCGGTTTCTACGTTCCCCTCGGTGGTGAGCTCGGGCTGATGTTTGGGGTGTGCGCTAACGAGTTCGCTTCGGACGCTCACGTCGTCGACGCGGAATTCGGATGTGGGGCGCACTCGGATACTCCCGCACCTGCGGGTACCGGGTCGCCGCTGTATGACCCGTACGACGACGGAGTTCTCGACGTCACCGAACAGGACGGTGATCGGGTCGGGGTGGATGGCGATGATCAGGTCGGTGAGCAGGACTTGGTCGGGGAGACGCGCGCCGCCGACGTCGTCGAG
>CAZLTV010000058.1:16844-20933 GCA_964562545.1 uncultured Mycobacterium sp.
ACAGCGCCAACAACGCCGAGATCAGCGCAGAGGACAGCAACGCTGACGACAACCGCGACCAGGCGGCCGAACAGCCAACGGACTAGCGATCAGCTCTCGGCGGCCGCTTTGATGCGGGCCAACGAGGCGTTCATGCCATCGACGAGCTCCCGCTCGAAGGCGGGTACGCCCCCCAGGAACGAGTTCACCATGACGTTCGAGATCGGTTTGACCCCGTTCTCGGCGTGACGCGTTTCGACCAGCCGGGTGCCGGCCTCGGTGGGCTCCAGTTCGTAGCTCCAGACCGTGCCGTTCTCATTGACCTGGAACGCCAGTTTCTTTTCCGGAACGAACTCGGTGATGCGGCTGGTGGTGGGCCAGAACAGCTTGCCGCGCCGATTGAAGTTCACGGTGCGGACTCCGGGGCGCATTGCTCCGAGCGGCTTCATCATGCGGCACTGCGGGCTCCACCGCGGCATGTTGCCGAGGTCGGACACCAACGCCCACACGCGTGACACCGGGGCATTGATGTCGATTTGTGCCTGCAACGCCGGCGCTGACATGGCTGCTCCTTCAGGTGAGGCCGTTCTGGGCGCCGCGGGAGCCGCGACGCACCGCGTGACGTTGCCACAGAAAGATCGATGTGCCAAGCACTCCGACTCCAAGTCCGGCCACCGTGATCGGACGCCAACTGTGGAAAGAGTCGACCGTGAACGCCAACACCAAACCGATCAGCCAACCGCAGGTGATCACCGTGATCACCGGCCACGGGTCAAGCAGGGCCGCCGGCAGCTCCGGGGGCTGCGGTTCGCCGGCGTCGTCGTCGCTCATGACGTCAACGTAGCCCACGGCCGGCCGGTCGCGACCCCCACTGGGTAGTCTCGTCGGCGTGATAGCCGCTGGTCACGATGTCCCCGCATGACACGTCACCGATTTCCCGAGACTGCAGACCTCGACGCTGCGGCAGACATCAACGTCATCAACATCATCGATGTCACCGACCCCGCTGATCCTCGGCTCGACGACTTCCGCGATCTGAACAGCGTCGACCGCAGACCAGACCTGCCCAGCGGTAAGGGGCTGGTGATCGCCGAGGGGGTGCTGGTCGTCCAGCGCATGCTGGCGTCGCGGTTCGCGCCGCGCGCGTTTCTCGGCACAGCCCGAAGGCTCGCCGAACTCGGCACCGACCTCAATGGGCAGCCGGCGCCCTTCTACCGGGTCGAGGCTGATGTGATGGCCGAGGTGGTCGGATTTCATCTGAACCGGGGCGTGCTCGCATCCGCTTCCCGCGCTGCAGAGCTCAGCGTGCCCCAGGTACTGGCCGGTGCCTCGACGGTCGCGGTGCTCGAAGGAGTCAACGACCACGAGAACCTCGGCTCGATCTTCCGCAATGCTGCGGGGCTGGGCGTGGACGCGGTGATTTTCGGCAGCGGATGTGCCGACCCGCTCTACCGGCGGGCCGTACGGGTGTCGATGGGCCACGCACTGCTGGTGCCGTTCGCCAAGGCGGCGCAGTGGCCCGCCGGGATCGACCTTCTACGTGCCGCGGACTTTCGGTTGTTGGCCATGACCCCGGACCCCGCGGCGGCGTCGCTGCCCGACGCGATGGCCGGGTTGACCGACCAGCGGGTCGCGATTCTGGTCGGAGCGGAGGGCCCAGGGCTCCAGGAACACACCATGCGGGCTAGCGACGTACGCGTACGGATACCGATGTCGCGCGGCACCGACTCACTCAACGTTGCCACCGCCGCGGCGCTGGCATTTTACGAGCGAGCAAGGGGGACCGGATGACCGACAACTCGACGCCGTGGGCGACGGGCTTGACGGTGGCGGCGTTTGTCGCCGCGGTCATCGCCACGGCGATCGTCGTGTTGAGCATCGGCCTGACACGGGTGCATCCGCTGCTGGCAGTAGGGCTCAACCTGATCGCTGTGGGTGGATTGGCCCCCACGGTCTGGGGATGGCGCACGGTGCCGGTGTGGCGTTGGTTCGTGCTCGGCTCCGGGATCGGTGTCGCCGGCGCGTGGATCGCGCTGCTAGCGCTGGCCGCCGCTGGAACGAACGCCTAGCAGCACATCCTCCCAGGCGGGCACGGATGGATGGCCTTTGCGCTGGCGGGCTGCTGGCTTAGTCGCTGCCGGAGCTTCAGTTTCGCGGGTGGTCTCGGGCTCGGCGGCCTTGCGGGGCTGGTTTTTCTTGGGCGGTCGCGTTGTCTGAGCAGGCTGTGCGGCCTGATCGGGCCGGGCGGTCTCGGCCGGTGTGACGATCGCCGACTCCGGCTCCTCCAGCGACAGCTGCGCAACGGCAGCCAGTGGTCGGAGCGGCCGCGCGAAATCGGGGTCGATCAACTCGGCGGCGGCGTCGTCGAACGCCGTCACGGTGCCTCCGTGGGAACCGGGGGCGTACCGGAAGTGGGCCACGTTGTCGGACATGCCGGCTTTCCACGCCAACTGCACGGTCCACCGGTTGTCCTCGTTACGCCAGGCGTCCCACGTGGTGTCCTGGGGGTCCAGCCCGCGTGCGACCAGGGCGGTTGTGATTGTCTCCAGCAGTGTCAGCACCGAGGGGCCGTCGGTGAGTACCGGGTGCGCGGCGGTAGCCAGTTCGGCGGCGCGGGAGCGCTCCAGCAGCACCGGGTGTGCAAAGCGTTCAATGCGCTCGATGTCGACACCGGTCGCCGCCGCAAGCTGTTCGACAGAGGCGCCGGCACGGATCTTGGCTTGAATCTCTCTGGGGCGCAACATGTTGTGGACCTCGACATCGATCGTGGTTTGGTTCGAGCCGACCATGTCCCCGCGCACGGCGGCCCTGAGCCGGTCATCGGATCGCAGCACGAACTTCTCGCCGGAGTCATCGGACTCGCAGATGATCCGCTTGCCGTCGACGTCGAGTCCGACGACCTTGAGTTCCCGCATGTCGACCCCCTCCAGGCTGGCGCAGGCCCGATATCCACGCCACCCTACTGCGTTATCGGTCCGTGACCGGGGTGACACGCGGCGGCTGGCTACAAACGCTGGACAACCCAGTCGATGCATTGGGTGAGCGCACTCACATCGTCGGGTTCGACCGCCGGGAACATGCCCACACGCAGCTGGTTTCGTCCCAGCTTGCGGTACGGCTCGGTGTCGACGATCCCATTGGCTCGCAGGATCTTGGCGACTGCGGCGGCGTCGACCTCGTCGGAGAAATCGACGGTGCCCACGACCTGTGAGCGCAGGCTTGGGTCGGAGACGAACGGTGTGGCAAACGGTGAGGCGTCGGCCCACGAGTAGAGCCGCGACGAGGAGTCCGCCGTGCGCTTGACGGCCCAGTCCAGACCGCCGTTCTCGAGCAGCCAGTCGATCTGTTCGGCAAGCAGGATCAGTGTCGCGATGGCGGGAGTGTTGTAGGTCTGGTTCTTCAGGCTGTTCTCGACGGCAATCGGGAGCGACAGGAAATCCGGCACCCAGCGTCCAGTTCCGGCGACGGCCTCGACCCGGGCCAGGGCGGCGGGGGACATGATCGCGATCCAGAGCCCGCCGTCGCCGGCGAAGTTCTTCTGCGGGGCGAAGTAGTAGGCGTCGGCCTCGGCGATGTCGACGGGCAGCCCTCCGGCCGCCGAGGTGGCGTCGATGACGATCAGTGCGTCACCTGATCCCTGCGGCCGAGTTACCGGCACTGCGACGCCGGTGGAGGTCTCGTTTTGGGCCCAGGCGATGAGGTCGACCGACGGGTCCGAGGTGGGCTCGGGTGCGCTGCCCGGGTCGGCCTTGACGATGATCGGATCGCCGACGAACGGGTTCTTGGCCACCGCCGAGGCGAACTTGGCGCTGAACTCGCCGTAGGTCAGATGCAGTGAGCGCGTATTGATCAGGCCGAATGCGGCGGCGTCCCAGAATGCCGTCGAGCCGCCGTTGCCGAGTATGACCTCATATCCCTCGGGCAGTGAGAACAGCTGGGCGAGACCGTTGCGCACGCGGCCGACCAGATTCTTCACCGGCGGCTGGCGGTGCGAGGTGCCAAACAGGTCGCCCGCCGCCGCCAGTGCCTGCAGTTGGGCGGGGCGCACCTTGGACGGCCCGCACCCGAACCGGCCGTCGGAGGGCTTGAGTTCGTGCGGGAGGGCGGGAA
>CAZLTV010000059.1:0-13532 GCA_964562545.1 uncultured Mycobacterium sp.
AGGCGCTCCCGACCGGTCTGGTCCAGATTGGTCACCCGTTCTTGCCCTTCTCGATAACCGTGTATCAGGGCGTCAGCTATCGCCGACGCACGCCGCTGATCGAACTGCTATCACCCTACCGACGCTTGCGCCGCGCTCGCCGCACGTCGTCAGCTAACTGCGACGCGTCCGGCGCCTCCTGCGGCGCTTCAGCAGGTGAGCGGTTCGGGATCTGGGACAACAAGCCCAGCAAAGAACTTGGCATATCCACCGGGCACGAGTCCCGCAACGCTGCGCGGGCCTGCCGTTGAGCGTCGACCTCCAACGCGCAGTCAGCGCACAAGGACAAGTGGTGCGCGGCGCGAAGATGCGCGCTCATTCGCAGCTCACCGTCGACGAAGGCCGCGATGGCCTCGGTGGACAGGTGCTCGGTCGAACCGAACTGGCGTGGACCCACAGGCGCATCACTTTGCGACGCGAAATGCGACGGCAGCCACGAGAAGGCGCGCCGAAAAGCGTGTCCGGGGTCGAACATCTCCCTGACTCCTCTCGGCTCGACGGGGCTGCTTCGAATGTAGCGCGCCGAGCTGTGAATCAGCGCGGGTACATCACGCCAAGCGGGCCGCGTCTAGCTGGCGGCCGCCGCTTTCGGATTGGCGTGCCTCGGACTGGCGGGCCAGGTAGTCCCGCAGCGCTTGCCGGCCACGGTGAATGCGGCTACGCACGGTACCCAGTTTGACGTCGAGCGTCGCACCGATCTCCTCGTAGGAAAGGCCCTCGATATCGCACAGGACCACCGCTGCACGGAACTCCGGCGGCAGCGAATCCAACGCCGCCTGCAGATCCGGGCCGAGCCGGGAGTCGTGGTAGATCTGCTCCGGGTTCGGCTCATCGGCGGGTACCCGGTCGTAGTCCTCGGGCAGCGCCTCCATCCGAATCCGGCCACGACGGCGAACCATGTCCAGGAACAGGTTCGTTGTGATGCGGTGCAGCCAGCCTTCGAATGTCCCCGGCTGGTAGTTCTGCACCGACCGAAACACCCGGATAAATGTCTCCTGGGTCAGATCCTCGGCGTCGTGCTGATTGCCCGAGAGTCGGTAGGCGAGCCGGTACACGCGGTCGGCGTGCTGGCGCACCAATTCGTCCCAGCTCGGCATGGCGGCCTTGTCACCGGTGGCGTCGAACACCGCGGTTCCGGTCATCTCATCGGCGGGTTCCACCCACTCTGCGTCGGTGTACTGCTCGAGGTGCGCCATCGAAGCCGGAGCGGCAGCGGTGGCCTGCACCGGGCCAGAAACGGACGAGTTCACGGATTCAGCTGAGATGGTCGTCGACTCCTCCAAGTCGGGGCGGTGGCGGCCTTCAGAACACTGCCACTCATTTACCGGAACGTGGCACGCTGCCGAGTTGTTCCCGACAGAATCGTTCCCAACAGAGTCTTTTGCAACGTCTTTTGCAGCGTCTTCTGAAACGTCTTCTGAAACGTCGCTTGCGGTGTCCTCAGCGCTGTTGCCAACGCGCCAACTGTCGCTACGTGCGCTGGATGCGCCGTCTGTCATGCGATTACCGTCTCCCGAACTGGTGTGGCGGACATATGAGCAAACTGAACTTTTACTGAGAAAGGGCGTTACCCCCTATCTCACCAGGGCAAACATAGTTGCGCACCGGTAACTGTGGACATCGGGTACGGGCGTGTCGCGACGCCGGGCACCCGCCGCTCGCTCTACGCTGCGGGCATGGCCAGCACCGACGAGCCCGCGGCCGGCTCGGGCGATTCCACCCCGCCGTCAAACCCGGCTGAGGCGATCGTCAACCACGCCGAACATTCGATCTCCGAGGACGCAATCGTGGCCGCTGCGCGCGAGCGTGCGGTCGATATCGGGGTGGGCGCGGTAACCCCGGCAGTTGGGGCGTTGCTGTGTGTGCTGGCCAAGCTGACCGACGCCCGCGCCGTCGTGGAAGTCGGCACCGGCGCCGGGGTCAGCGGTCTGTGGTTGCTGTCGGGGATGCGTGAGGACGGCGTGCTGACCACGATCGATGTCGAGCCCGAACACCAGCGCACCGCCAGGCAAGCGTTCACCGAGGCCGGCGTTGGCCCCGGACGTACCCGGTTGATCAGCGGCCGAGCCCAGGAGGTGCTGACCCGGTTGGCCGACGAGAACTACGACCTGGTGTTCATCGACGCCGAACCCGTAGACCAACCCCAGTTCATCGTCGAAGGCGTGCGTCTACTGCGCGACGGCGGCGCTGTCGTCGTGCACCGGGCCGCTCTCGGCGGCCGGGCCGGCGACGCCTCGGCCCATGACGCAGAGGTCAGCGCGGTGCGCGAGGCCGCGCGGCTGATCGCCGAGGACGAGCGGCTGACACCGGTGCTGATCCCGTTGGGAGATGGCCTGCTCGCCGCAGTCCGCGGCTAGGTTTTCGCGCTAAATCGCTGACAGCTCACTGAACGCCTGTTTAGCATGTTAAACGTGCGTTCAGGCGATGATCTGACCGCGGCCGCCCGCATCCGGGACGCGGCCATCGACCTGTTCGGCCGTGACGGCTTCACGGTCAGCATCCGTGCCATCGCTGCCGCGGCCCAGGTCAGTCCTGGTCTGGTAATTCACCACTTCGGTTCCAAGGAGGGACTGCGCAAGGCGTGTGACGACCACATCGCCGAGGTAGTGCTGTCGGCCAAAACGGAATCGATCCTGGCTTCGGACGCCGCAACGTGGTTTGCCCAGATGGCCGAAATCGAGGGCTACGCCCCGTTGATGGGCTACCTGATGCGCAGCCTGCAGAGCGGCGGCGAGCTCGCCAAGGCGTTATGGCGCACCATGATCGACGACGCCGAGCAATACATCGAGGCCGGGGTGCGCGCAGGGACGATCAGGCCGAGCGCCGATCCGAAAGCCCGGGCCCGCTTCCTCGCCATGGCCGGCGGGGGAGCTTTCCTGGTGTATCTGCAGATGCACGACACCCCCGACGATCTACGCGCCGTCCTTCGGGACTACGGCGAGGACATGGTGCTGCCCGCCCTCGAGCTCTACACCAACGGGCTGATGACCACGCCGACGATGTACGAAGCGTTTCTCGCGCGACGCGCACACGGCATCCCGTTCACGTCGGCGAAGGGAGACAACGATGACGGCTGACACCAACGGCGCAGCACTTGCCGTCGACATCAGAGGCCTGTCGAAATCGTTCGGACACACCAAGGCGCTCGACGGTCTTGACCTCACGGTCGCCGCGGGCAGCGTCAGTGGATTCCTGGGCCCCAACGGCGCGGGCAAGTCCACCACCATCCGGGTGCTGCTGGGTCTGCTGCGCGCCGAGGGCGGCACGGTCCGGCTGCTCGGCGGCGATCCGTGGCGCGACGCCGTTCAGTTACACCGCCAGATCGCCTACGTCCCGGGCGATGTCACGATCTGGCCGAACCTGACCGGAATGCAGGCCATCGACTTTTTGACCCGTCTGCGCGGCGCGGGAACCGCGAACACCAAGCGCCGCGACGAACTCATCGAACGTTTCGAACTCGACCCGCACAAAAAGGCCCGCTCCTACTCCACCGGCAACCGCCAGAAAGTGGCGATCGTCGCCGCGTTCAGTACCACTAGTGAACTGTTCATTCTCGACGAACCAACCGCGGGCCTGGATCCGTTGATGGAACAAAGATTTCAGGAATGCGTCCGCGAAGTCGCCGACCAGGGCGCCGCGGTGCTGCTGTCCAGCCATATCCTCGCCGAGGTCGAAAAGCTCTGCGATACGGTGACGATCATCCGGTCCGGGCGCACCGTCAAATCGGGGACGTTGCGGCAGATGCGGCACCTGATGGCCACCACGGTCACTGCCCGCACCCGCCGCGACGTCCAGCCCCTGCGCCGCGCGGACTACGTCAACGACTTCGTCGTCGAGGACGGGCACGTGCGTTTCTCGGTGGATCGAAACCACCTCGACCGCGCAATGTCCGACCTTGCCCACCTCGGGATCGAGGAACTGACCGTGGCGCCGGCCTCGCTGGAGGACTTGTTCCTGCGTGAATATCAGGAGACCTCGCCGTGACGGTCGGCCCGGCGGCCCCCGCACGCCCAGCCCGGGCCAGACACGCCGCCGCTGCCGCACCGTCGCCGTGGACGGGCACCACGCATCTGATCTGGCTGGCGCTGCGCCGCGATCGTCTCCGGTTGGCGGTGTGGGTCACGGCGCTGACCCTGACGATGCTCTACACACCCAACGCACTGGAGTTGGCCTACCCCGAACACGTTCAGCGCCTCACTCGCGTCGAGCTGATGCGCACACCCGCAGCCATGCTGATGGGCGGGCCCATGTTTGGCCGCAATGAGACCGATCTCGGGGTGATGACGGCCAACGAGTTGATGCTGACGTTGATCGTCGCCACGTCGATTCTGGCGATTCTGACCGTCATTCGGCATACTCGCACCGAAGAGTGCAGCGGTGCCGCCGAACTGGTGGCGGCCTCCCCCGTCGGCCGCTACGCACGCACCGCAGCCGCGCTGAGCCTCGTCTTGGCGGTCAACGTCGTCATCGCTGCGGCTATGACGGTCGCGATGGCGGCCTCCGGGTTCGCCGTCACCGACACCGCCGCGATGTGCATCGGCGTGGCTGCGGTGGCGATGGTCTTCGGCGCCGTCGCGGCGGTGACCGCGCAGCTGTGGCGGACCTCGCGAGCGGCGACCGGGGCGGCGCTGGCGACGCTCGCGCTGGCCGCGCTGATCCGCGGAATCGGTGACGTGATCGACAACTCGGGCAGCGTGCTGAGCTGGTTCTCCCCCATCGCGTGGGCTCAGCAGATGCGCGCGTTCGTCGACCCGCGGTGGTGGCCGCTGGGACTGTTGGTCGCGCTGACTGTCGCGTTGGTCGCGATTGCCGGGCTGCTCGAGGCGCGCCGCGAATACGACGACGCCATAGTCGTCTCGTCGGGGGACCACCCCGGCGCGAGGCCTCTCCGTGGCGTGCTCGGACTGCATCTTGTTCTTCAACGCGGCCTCACAGCCGGTTGGGCAGTCGCCCTGTTCCTGTCGGGTCTCGCCTTCGGCTCGATGACCAAGTCGCTCCACGAAGCCGCCGAAACCAATGAACTGATCGCGAAGATGCTGGTCGCGCAGGGCAACGACGGCATCTACACCACGATGACCCAGTTCCTCGCCGCGGCCGCAAGTGCCTACGTCGCCACCGCGGTGCTGCGGGTGCACTCCGATGAGCAATCCGGCCTCGCGGAGGCTGTCCTGGCTGGGGCGGTGTCACGGTGGCGGTGGCTGTTCAGTGCGGTCGCCGCGGCCGTGCTCGGCTCGATCGTGCTGATGTTCTTCGCCGGACTGGGCAATGGCCTGGGCGCCGGGATCACGACCGGCCAGCCACAAACCGTGCTACGGCTCGCCCTGGCGGGTTTGGCCTACGTGCCCGCGCTCGCGGTAATGGCCGCCGTCGCCGCGCTGGCGGTGGCTCTGCGACGCACCTGGATCGCCTGGCTGGCGGTGACCTTCGTCATCGTGGCGCTCTATCTGGGTGCGTTGCTCCGGCTGCCGAGCTGGCTCATCGACCTGTCCCCGGTGGGGAGCACCACCGTGCCCACCGACGTGCCCGTCGTGGCGATGAGCGTGATGGTGTCCGCGGCCGCAGCGATCACGGTTCTCGCCGGCTGGTATTACCGCAGCCGCGACGCGGCATGAGCACAACACCTCAGGGTCACAAGCCCGCGGGATCGACATCGCCCGCTCGATGACGCCGGCGTGCACGGCATTCCCGGTGTCGGCTAGACCCAGACGCCCTTGCCGACGGCGACCACACCGCCTGCACTGAGCGAGAACCGCTCACGGTCCTTTTCCGCGTCCACCCCGACCATCTCGCCGGGCCCGACCACGACGTTCTTGTCCAAAATCGCGTGGCGAACCACTGCACCGCGTCCGATGCGGGCGCCGGGCATGATCACACTGCCCTCCACGATCGCACCATCTTCGACGACGACGTTGCTCGACAGCACCGAATTGCGCACCGAGGCAGCCGAAATAATGCTGCCCGCACCGACGACAGACTCCTGCGCGGACCCGCCGTTGACGAATTTGGCGGGCGCCAGGTTCTCCGAGCCGCCCCGGATGGGCCAGCGCTTGTTGTACAGGTTGAACACCGGATGAACAGACACCAAATCCATGTGGGCGTCGTAGAACGCGTCGAGCGTACCTACGTCGCGCCAGTAGGCGTGGTCGCGTTCGGTCGCGCCGGGCACCTCGTTGTTGTTGAAGTCGTAGACCGCGGCCATGCCGTCGGCCACCAACCGCGGAATAATGTCGCCGCCCATGTCGTGGTCGGAGTCGTCGTCCTCGGCGTCGGCGCGGATGGCGTCGATGAGCACCTTGGTTGTGAAGATGTAGTTGCCCATCGAGACGAAGGTCTGAGTGGGATCGTCGGGGGTACCCGGAGGGTCGGCAGGCTTCTCCACCCAACCGCGGATGCGCCCGGAGTCGTCGGCGTCGATACACCCGAACGCCGAGGCCTCCGAACGTGGAGCCCGGATCCCGGCGACCGTCGCCCCCGCACCACTTTCGATATGGGCCTGAACCATCTGTTCCGGATCCATCCGGTAGACGTGGTCGGCGCCGAAGATCACGATGTAGTCGGGATCTTCGTCGTAAATGAGGTTCATCGACTGATAGATCGCGTCGGCCGATCCGGTGTACCACCGCGGCCCGAGCCGCTGCTGGGCCGGAACCGGGGTGATGTACTCCCCGGCAAGCCCCGATAACCGCCAGTTCTGCGAAATATGGCGATCCAGCGAATGTGACTTGTATTGGGTCAGCACACATATTCGCAAATATCTGGCGTTGACAAGGTTCGACAAGACGAAATCGATCAACCTATAGGCACCCCCGAACGGCACAGCGGGCTTGGCACGGTCGGCTGTCAGCGGGTACAACCGTTTGCCCTCTCCGCCAGCGAGGACGATGCCCAGCACATGTGGCGCTTCCCTCATGATGCCAACCTATCCGCACGTCGGGATAGGGGCCAGCCATTCGCACTAATGGGCGAGTTGTCGGGCTGTCCGTCAAGACAATTGGCGATGGTGCGCAACGCACCCCAATTTTGGATACGGTCAACGGCATGCGGGTGGCGATGATGACTCGGGAGTACCCACCCGAGGTCTACGGCGGAGCGGGCGTGCACGTCACAGAGCTCGTTGCACAGCTACGACACTTATGCACGGTCGACGTGCATTGTATGGGCGCGCCCCGACCCGGAGCGATCGTTGCCCAGCCCGACCCTTCGCTGGAAGGGGCCAATTTTGCGCTCACGACGCTGTCGGCCGACCTGAACATGGTCAACGCCGCCTCGGCGGCCAGCGTCGTGCACTCCCACACCTGGTACACCGGGATGGCCGGCCACCTGGCCGCGCAGCTCTACGACGTCCCACACGTGCTGACCACGCACTCTCTGGAGCCGATGCGCCCCTGGAAAGCCGAGCAGCTCGGCGGGGGGTACCGGATCTCCTCATGGGTGGAAAAAACCGCCGTCGAAGCGGCCGACGCGGTGATCGCGGTCAGCGCCGGGATGCGCGCAGACGTCCTGCACACCTACCCGGCGCTGGACCCCGACCGGGTGCATGTGGTCCGCAACGGCATCGACACCGATGTGTGGCATCCGGCGCCACCTCCGGATGAGGACTCGGCGCTGGCCGAACTCGGGGTCGACCTGAGCCGCCCGATCGTCGCGTTCGTCGGCAGGATCACCCGGCAGAAAGGGGTGGCCCACCTAGTCGCCGCCGCCCACCACTTCTCCCCCGACGTCCAGCTGGTGTTGTGCGCCGGCGCCCCCGACACCCCTGAGATCGCCGAGGAGGTGGCCTCCGCCGTGCACGAACTGGCCGCCGCACGCAGCGGGGTGTTCTGGGTGCGAGAAATGCTGCCCACCCGCAAAGTCCGCGAAATTCTGTCGGCAGCAACCGCATTCGTCTGCCCCTCGGTCTATGAGCCGCTCGGCATCGTCAACCTCGAAGCCATGGCATGCTCGACCGCGGTGGTGGCCTCGGATGTCGGCGGCATTCCCGAGGTGGTTGCCGACCAGCGCACCGGATTGCTCGTGCACTATGCGCCCGACGACACCGACAGCTTCGAACGCGGGCTGGCGGCCGCGGTCAACTCCCTGGTCGCCGATCCGGAGCGGGCCCGCCAGTTCGGCCTGGCAGGCCGCCAGCGGTGTATCGACGAGTTCTCCTGGGCGACTATCGCCGAGCAGACCCTGCAGATCTACCGCAAAGTGGCCCGATAATTCGGTCGGGCAGTCGAACAGCAAATGACCGGCCGCCCGAGGGCGGCCGGTCATCGTGTGGCGCTAGACGGTAACGTCCCGCAGTGCCTCGCCAAGCGCGGCCGCCTCGTCCGGGGTGAGTTCGACGACAAGTCGGCCACCACCTTCTAGTGGTACCCGCATCACGATGCCGCGCCCCTCCTTCGTCGCTTCCAGTGGACCGTCTCCGGTCCGGGGCTTCATCGCCGCCATCGAGTGCTCCCTCCACAAAGGCGTGCCCGTCTGGGCCCGGTCTGTTCACGGAGCCAGGGGCTGCCCAGTGTTCGAGGAAACGCTGAGCGGCACCCGGCCTTGAACTGCTACAGAGTCACATTCTTCCCTATTCCGGCCTACTCGTGTGCAAAGACCCGCTTATAGCTGCTCTGATGGCGACTCGGGGCAACAATTTCCGGCCCCGTAACGGCATGAGCCGCACCCCGCGCCATCACCGGTCGAGTGGGGGGACCCAGCAGGTGGCGACATGGTCGTCAACCATCCCGGTGGCCTGCATCAGCGCATAGGCGGTTGTCGGGCCCACAAAGCGGAAACCACGTCGTTTGAGGTCCTTGGCCATCAACGTGGACTCTGGTGTCACTGCGGCGACGCCAGACAGGTCCACGGGCCGGCTGCGGGTGAGCCGGTCCGCCGGGGCGAAGGACCACAGCAACTCGGCGAAGTCCACACCGGCATCGCCCAGATCGGCAACAGCGCGGGCGTTGGCGACCGTGGCCTCGATTTTGGCGCGGTTGCGCACGATTCCGGTGTCGGCGAGCAGCCGCTCGACGTCACGCTCGGTATAGCGGGCGACGCGCTCGACATCGAACCCGTCGAACGCGGCACGGAAATTCTCCCGCTTACGCAAAACGATCAGCCAGGACAGCCCGCTCTGGAACGCTTCCAGGCTGACCCGCTCGAACAGGGCCGCGGAATCGCGCACCGGGCGACCCCACTCGCTGTCATGGTAGTCGCGGTACAGCACGAAATCGGCTGGCGACAACCGTGATCGATCGATCCAACCGCACCGGATCCGAGGGTCATCGGTGTCGGGGCTCATCGCTGGTCTCGATCGTCGTCGGCCGACCGGGCTCGCATTGCCTTGTCGGCGTCGCCCGCAGCGGCCTCTTCGAGGCTTTTTACGGGCCCTTTTTCTGCGCCTTCCTGGAATCCCTGCGCGGCACGGACGGCGGCCAATTCGCCGCGCAGCAGGTCCAGTTCGCGACCCAGCCGGTCGAGAACCCAGTCGACCTCGCTGGCCTTGTACCCACGCAGGGACTGGGTGAACTTCACCACCTCGACGTCGGCCCCGGTCACCCCCGAGGCGGGCAACACAGTTGCGGTGGTGGCCCGCGGCAGCGGCGGCAACGCTTCACCACGGCCGAACAACACACTGCCGACGGCAAACAACACGGCGCCGACCAGCACGAGCACCACTAGATAGAGCAGGACAAGGGTCACCCCTTGATAGTGCCCGACGACACCGACAGAGTCGTCAGCGCGGGCGCAGCGAAATCATCGGCGGACGATCCTCGAGACTCACCTTCGAGGTCCGCGCACTGTAGTCGTCGCCGTCGGCGAAGAACTGCGTCAGACCCACCCCGGAATCCTCGATACCGCACCGCGACAACAGCGTGGCGATCACCTGCCTGCTCATCGACGCCAGCTCGGTCAGCGGCCGGTTACGGTGGGTCCGCACCCCTAGATTGACCTGGGCCAACGCATCGAGTCCAAGCCTGTCGTAGGCGTCGATCAACAACCCGATCTCCACGCCGTATCCGGGTGCGAACGGGACGGCGGTCAGCAGCTCGCGGGTCCCCGCGTACTCGCCGCCCAGCGGCTGATACAGACAGGTCAACTCAGGCCGCAACGCAGCCAGCAGCGGGCGGGCCACCAGCTCGGTGACGCGGCCACCGCCGCTGGCATCTTCCTTGCCGCTGATCTTCAGCGGCCGCCGATAGAACCCCTTCACCAAATGCACGCCCTCCGCCGTCAGCAACGGCCCCAGCAGCTTGGGCACGAACATCGGATCGGGATCGATCAGATCCGAGTCGACAAACGCGATGATGTCGCCCGTCGTGGCCGCCAGCGAGCGCCACAGCACTTCGCCCTTACCGGGCTGCGGAGCGACCTCGGGCAGCGCGACCTCGCGGCTGACCACCCGAGCCCCCGCGGCGACCGCGCGGATCTCGGTGTCGTCGGTGGAACCAGAGTCGAGCACGATCAGCTCGTCGACGAGTCCGCCCAACAGCGGAGTGATGGTCTCGACGACCGAAGCGACCGTCTCTTCCTCGTTCAACGCGGGCAGCACGACCGAAACCGTGCGACCCTTCTTCGCTGCTTCGAGCTCGGCCACCGTCCACGTGGGCCGGCTCCAACTGTGATCAGTCAGCCACCGATGATCGGCCACATCGTCAATGCTCAGTCCCGTGATTCGATCAGACAAGACAGTCATGCCAGTCCCCTCACCGTTCGTTTCGGCTGACGGGCGCCCTTGATTGACGCAACCATCTCCAATACCCGACGCGTGGGCCCAACCTCATGCACCCGGAACATGGCAGCACCCTCGGCGGCCGCGATCGCCGTCGCTGCGAGGGTGCCCTCCAGGCGTTCAGTCAGTCCCACACCCAGAGTTTCCCCGACAAAATCCTTGTTGCTCAGTGCCATCAGGACCGGCCATCCAGTATTTACAAGGTCGTTTACATGACGCAACAAACTAAGACCGTGGTAAGTGTTCTTGCCGAAATCGTGAGTCGGATCGATCAGGACGCCGTCCCGGCGGACACCCAGAGCCACCGCCCGTTCAGCCGCCGCCGTCACCTCCGCGACGACGTCGTCGACGACGCCTCGCTCCGAGACGCCGTAGTTGACGCGAAACGGTCGCGTCCGCGGAACCGCGCCGCCGGTGTGTGAACACACCAGACCCGCACCGAACTCGGCCGCCACCTCGGCTAACTCCGGATCCACCCCACCCCAGGTGTCATTGATCACGTCCGCACCGGCCGCACACGCCTGTCTGGCCACCTCGGCACGCCAGGTGTCGACGCTGATCAGCTGGTCGGGGAACTCCCCGCGCAACCACTCGATGAACGGCACGACACGCGCGATCTCTTCGTCGGCATCGACCATGACACCGGGGCCCGCTTTGACGCCACCGACATCGACCACGTCGGCGCCGTCACCGATCACCCAGCGCGCGGCCTGTTTGGCCGCCTCGTCGGAGAACGTCGCCCCGCGGTCGTAAAACGAGTCCGGTGTCCGGTTGACGATCGCCATGATCAACGCACGATCACCAGCCACCGGGCGGTCCAAAAACGTCGACTCCACGCCCCCAAGGCTACGGGCGTGCGAATCCGGCGTGGTTATCGTCGCTCAGGGCACGCACACACCCCCAAGCACGCCGAAATCACCGGCTACTTGGGTTTCTTGCCGGCGGCGACCTGGTCGGGGTACTCGTCGTAGAACGGCACATACCCCTCGTCGGGACCCGAGAGCACGTATAAGGGGTCCTCGATCGTGACGTCGACGGAGTCGTCCTCCTCGTCGCAGGCCTTGCCGTACCCCTCCCTGCGCAAGTCGACCTTCTTGCTCTTGAACGTCGAGGTCTGAGCCAGCTCCGTCACCACCCGAACGAACAACGGGATCGCGTAGCCGGGCAGCTTCCCATAAACCGCATTGGCCAGCGCTTCGCCGTCGAGCTTGTCGCCGTTTTTGAGCAGCACCGCCGCCATACCCGCCCGGCCGCCGGCACCGGGCACCTCCACCCCGAACACCGTGACCTGCTCGACCTGCGGATCAGTGGAGATGGCCGCCTCGACCTCGGTGGTCGCGACGTTCTCACCCTTCCACCGGAATGTGTCTCCGAGACGGTCGACGAACGCGGCGTGCCCGAACCCCTGCGGCTGCATCAGGTCACCGGTGTTGAACCACGCGTCACCTTCGGAGAAGGCGTCGCGGACCAGCTTCTTCTCGGTGGCCGTCTGGTCGGTGTAGCCGTCGAAAGGCTGGCTGTTGCTGACTTTGGACAGCAACAGACCCGGCTTACCGCCGGTGATCTTGTGTACGCGGCCGTCCGGGCCACGAAGCGGTTCACCGGTGTCGTGGTCGTAGTCGACGAAGGCGATCGGACTCGGACAGATGCCGGTGGTCTTGTCGATGTTGAACGCATTGACGAACGCGGTGTTGCCCTCACTGGCGGCGTAGAACTCGCACACCCGCTTGATGCCGAACCGGGCCGTGAACTCGTCCCAGATCGCCGGGCGCAATCCGTTGCCGCAGATCACCCGCACCCGATGCGCGCGGTCGGTCGGCTTGGCCGGCTGACTGAGCAGGTAACCGCAGATCTCACCGATGTACATGAACGCGGTCGCATCGTAGGAGATGACCTCGTCCCAAAACCGCGATGCCGAAAAGGACCGGCCCAACGCCAGCGCCGCCCCCGAGTTGAGCACCGACGACAACGCGACCGTCAACGCGTTGTTGTGATACAGCGGCAGGCAGCAGTACAGCGTGTCGCTGCTTTTGAGCCGCAACCCGAAGCCGCCGAATCCGGCCAGCGCCCGCAGCCAGCGGTAGTGCGTCATCACCGAGGCCTTCGGCATACCGGTGGTGCCCGAGGTGAAAATGTAGAACGCCTTGTCCTTGGCCAGCACCGCGGCCGTGGTCGCCGGATTGGTGCTCGGCGCGGTGGCCGCCATCTGCATGACTTCATCAACGGTCAGCAATCCGGTGATATCGGCGCCGCTCTGGTTGATCTCGTCGACCAGATCCACTTCGGCCACCACGACCCTGGCCTTCAACAATCCGAAGCTGTGCTTGAGCACGTCGCCGCGCTGGTGGAAGTTGATCATCCCGGCGATCGCGCCGCACTTGACGACGGCGAGCATCAGGAGCACCGACTGAGGCGAATTGCGCAGCATGATCCCCACCACGTCGCCGTGCCCGACACCCCGGCTGGCCAGCACCGCGGCGTAGCGATTGACCGTCTCGTTGGCCTCGCCATAGGTGATCTGCTCGTCGTCGAACTTGATGAAGACGTTGTCGGGGGTGCGGGCTGCCTTGTCCTGGAAGACTTTTCCGATCGAGGTCTTCGCAGACGGGCGGGCGCCGAACCCGGTGATGACCCCGTTGAGGATCGTCGGGGCATCCTTCACGAAGCCGGGCAGATGCGTGACGATGTCGAGCAGTCCGACGCTCTGGCGGATGCCGTTCGATGTCTGCTGCTCGCGCGAGCGCTCGTCGGTCATATCTGCTCCTCGCGCGAGCGCTCGTCGGTCATA
>CAZLTV010000059.1:13632-19735 GCA_964562545.1 uncultured Mycobacterium sp.
CGCGAGCGCTCGTCGGTCATATCTGCTCCTCGCGCGAGCGCTCGTCGGTCATACATGTCGGTGGGTTATTCCTTCGCAGTCGTTCTGACGCACACCCTAGTTACGCCCAGTTCTGGTCAGCCGGCCGGAGCGCACACGGCCAGCGCCGCGTCGACATCCTCGACGACGATGAGCCGCCGCAGCGCCTCATCGGCGACGTAACCGCTGTCGACCAGCCCACGCAGCCAAGCCAACAGACCCTCGTAATGCCCGAACGGGTCGAGCATCACGATCGGTTTGGAATGCATACCCAGATATCCCGCCGTCCAGGCTTCGAAAAACTCCTCGAGCGTGCCGATACCGCCGGGCAACGAGATGAACGCGTCTGCACGCTCCTCCATGACCTGCTTTCGCTCACGCATGGTGTCGGTGACGACAAGCTCATCGGCCTCGGTGTCGGCAAGCTCACGGTGAACCAACGCCTTCGGGATCACACCCACGGTGTAACCGCCGTGCGAACGGGCAGCCGAAGCCACCGCACCCATGGCCGAGACGTTGCCGCCACCGGAGACCAACGTCCAACCTCTGTCGGCGATGGCTTTTCCGAGCCGATGCGCCAGGTCGAGCAGCTCGGGATGCGTTGGGCTCGACGCGCAGTACACGCAGATGGCCCATTCTCGTTCAGGGTCTCGGGACACGCCTACAAACCTATCGTTGCACCGCCAATCGCAGAGCAGCCCTACGACGGGTTGTCGCCGCATCTGACCTCCTCGCACCTAGGCCACCACCGACAATCCACCGCCTGGCCCGCCATATGCAGGGCCACCACCTACCGTCCACCGCCTAACGCCGCCACTACCCAAGGGCCACCGACGCCACCCACATTGGTGATCAAACCGCTGCCGCAGCGGTCCTAGAATCGAAACAAGCACGCTTGGGAGGTAGCCGATGGTCGAGCCGTTGTCGGTCAGCACCGACGGAGTCCGTTCCCTGTCCGACGTCCACAATCAGGTCGCTGCCGGGCTTGGGTCGCTCACGGTGGCGGCCCCCGGCTCTGCCACTATCGCCGGAACCCACGGCACCGTCGCATACGCCGTCGAAACAGCGTTGAGTGCCGCACTGGGCAGCCGCTCGGGCACCATCACCACCGCCCAGGGCAGCGGCGCGCGTATCTCTGAGCTTCTGCAGGAAGCCGCCCTGGCCTACGAACGCGGTGACCAGCGCGGCGCCGAGGCGATCAACGCTGCTGCGGCCGTGATCGCTGACGATCAGACAACCAGCGCCGGCGGCGCATCCACAGCCGTCGGCTCAGCATCTAACGCCAGCGGTGCAGTGGCCGGATCGGCGGGCATAGGTACCGAAATGATCGGGCAGGTCGTCGGCCAGCTTGGCCAGCTCGGACAGATGGGCCAGCAGCTCGGCGCTCCCCTCGCCGCACTCGCCCAGCCGCTGCAACAGCTTCCACAGCAGGTCTTGCAGGGCGTCCAGCAGGTGGCTCAAGCATCTCCGGCGGCAACTCAGCCGGCGGGGTCGGCTCCGGGCGGGCCCGAGCTTGCGGGTCAGAGCGACCCGGCAAATATTCCTCCGGCCGACCGCGATGCCACCCCGCCAGCCGACGGCGCCGCGGTGGGCACCGACGCGGATCCCGAGACCGCACCGGTCGCCCCGAGCGGGCCAGCCGGGCCTGAACACGCCCGACCGGCGAACTAAGCCTCGCCCAGCCGGCCATCGGCGAGACGAACCTCTCGGTCGACTCCGATCCGGTCCAGGAACGCCGCATCGTGGCTGACCACGATGAACGCTCCTCGGTAGGCCTGCAGTGCCGATTCCAGCTGGGCCACGGCCGCCAGATCGAGATTGTTGGTTGGCTCATCGAGCAGCAGCAGCTGCGGTGCCGGTTCGGCGAACAACACGCAAGCCAGCGTGGCGCGCAGTCTCTCCCCACCCGAAAGCACACCGACCGCCGTATCGACGTCGTCACCGCGAAACAAGAACTGAGCCAGCAGATGGCGCCGCCGGGTCACCGACAAGCTCGGTGCCGACTGGGCAAGGTTCTCGGCCACTGTGCGGTCGTCGTGGAGCAGATCCAGCCGCTGCGACAGGTAGGCCACCCGCCCGTCGGCGACATCGACCGTGCCCTCGACAGGGTCGATCTCTCCTACCAGGGCACGCAGCAGCGTCGTCTTTCCAGCCCCGTTGGGTCCGGTCAAGGCGATCCGCTCGGGGCCACGCACCGTCAGATCGACCCCGTCGAGCACCCTACGAGCGTCGAGATCGACACGTAAATGCCTGACCTCCAACACTGTTCGCCCTACCGGTACCGCGGTATCGGGCAGGTCCAGCACCAGGCTGTCGTCGTCGCGCAGCGCCCGCTCGGCCGCCACGAGACGCGCCTGTGCGTCACCGATGCGCTTGGCGTGCACATCGTCGGCGCGCGCCGCAGTTTCCTGCGCACGACGTTTCATCGCGCCGGCGAGGATCTTGGGCAACCCGGCGTCCTTGAGGTTGCGTTTTCCCGTGCCAGCCTTGCGATCTGCCCTTTCGCGGGCTTGCTGGCGTTGCCGCTTCTCGCGCTCGAGTTGCTGTTCGGCGCCGCGCACGGCGGCGGCCGCGGCACGCTGGGCATCGTCCACCAGACCAAGATAGGTGCTGAAATTGCCTCCATAGGTGGCGATCTGGCCGTCGCGCAACTCGGCGATGCGATCCATCCGGTCCAGCAGAGTGCGATCGTGACTGACCACCAGTAGCAGACCACCGAAATCGTCGACGGCCCGGTAAAGACGTGCACGAGCGTCGGCGTCGAGGTTATTGGTCGGCTCGTCCAGCAGCAAGACATCCGGGCGCCGCAACAACTCCCGAGCCAGCCCGAGACTGACGACCTCGCCGCCGGACAACGAGCGCAACGGCCGATCCAGCGCCACATGCCCGAGTCCGAGACGATCGAGTTGGGCGCGGGCCCGGTCCTCGACATCCCAGTCTTCACCTATCGCCGCGAACACCGACTCACGGGAGTCCCCCTCGGTCAGCGCCTCGATCGCCTTGAGTACCGTTGCCACGCCGAGCAATTCAGCGACGCTCCGATCGTCGAGCATAGGCAGGGACTGCGGCAGATATCCGACGACACCGTCGACGGTCACCGATCCGGCGGTGGGTTGCAGTTCGCCGGCAACCAACCTCAACAACGTGGACTTGCCGGCGCCGTTGCGGGCCACCAGCCCGGTGTGCCCCGGACCCGCCGTAAACGACAGGCCGGTGAACAGGGGTGTGTCGCCACCCCAGGAGAACGACAGATTCGACAGGGTCACAGATGACATGCGGAGAACTCCGTGGTGTGCGGGCGCGAAGAAGCCCGAAAAGAGCGAAATGGATGCGAAGGTCCCCGGACTAACCGGAGATGTCATCTGCTCCCAGCATGGTTACCACGCTAGCGCGGCCGTCAACCGATTAAGTAGCGCCGCAGTGTGTTCGTCACGGCGGCAATCTGCGCGGCCTCGACCCGCTCATCGGCGCGGTGGGCCAAATTGGGGTCGCCTGGACCGTAGTTGACTGCGGGGATGCCCAGCGCCGCAAAGCGCGACACATCGGTCCAGCCGTATTTCGCCCGGACCTGCCCACCCGCGGCACCGACGAGCGCGGCGGCAGCCGGCTTTGTGAGCCCCGGCATCGCCCCGGCCGCCGAATCGGTGAGCTCGATCGCGACGTCGAGGCCGTCGAAGACCTCACAGACGTGCGCGTAGGCCGCCTCGACACTGCGGTCCGGAGCGAAGCGGAAGTTCACCGTCACCGACGCGGCATCGGGTATGACGTTACCTGCGATACCGCCGTCGATGCGCACCGCCGACAGCCCTTCTCGGTAGACGCAGCCGTCGATGTCGACATCGCGTGGCTGGTAGCGGTCGAGCCGGTCCAGCACGGCGCCGAGTTTGTGAATGGCGTTGTTCCCCAGCCAGGAACGTGCCGAATGCGCGCGCGTTCCGGTCGCCGACACGATGACCCGCAGCGTGCCCTGACAACCCGCCTCAATGAACCCCCCCGAGGGCTCGCCGAGGATCGCGACGTCGGCATCCAGCCACTGCGGCAGTTCACGCTCGATGCGGCCAAGGCCGTTGGCCGAGGCTTCGATCTCCTCGCAGTCGTACATCACCACCGTGATGTCGTGGGCGGCGTCGGTGACCGTGGCCGCCAGATGCAGGAACACCGCGTCCCCGGATTTCATGTCCGAGGTGCCACAGCCGTGCAGTACCCCGTCGACCATCCGGCTGGGCAGGTTCTCGGCGGCAGGCACGGTGTCGATATGGCCGGCCAATAGCACCCGCGATGGTTTGCCGAAGTCAGTGCGGGCCAAGACGGCGTGACCGTTGCGGACAACCTCGAATCCGGCCGTCTGCGCCCGCAGGGCAGCCTCTATCTCGTCGGCGATGCGCTTTTCCTGACGCGACTCGCTGGGAATATCCACCAGCGCCGCGGTCAGCGCCACCGGGTCACCGTGCAGGTCGAGGCTCACCGGGCTGACGTTAGTCTTGTCGTCGTGACTTCTGCATCTGGCGTCGGTCTGGCAACGATCGCGGCCGACGGAACTGTTCTCGACACCTGGTTCCCGGCACCCGAACTCCGTGGCGACGGCCCTTCGGGGACCGTGCGACTATCGGTGGCCGAAGTACCTGCTGAGCTGGCCGAACTGGTCGGCACCGACGAAGACCGCGGCGTGGAGACGGTCGCGGTGCGCACGGTGATCGCCTCGCTGGACGACAAGACGATCGACGCCTACGACGCCTACCTGCGGCTGCATCTGCTGTCGCACCGCCTGGTCACCCCACATGGGCTCAACGCCGACGGCCTGTTCGGTGTCCTCACCAACGTCGTCTGGACGAACTTCGGCCCCTGCATGGTCGATGGTTTCGAGACCGTGCGCGCCAAGCTGCGCCGACGTGGCGCGGTGACCGTTTACGGCGTCGACAAATTCCCCCGGATGGTCGACTACGTCATGCCGTCAGGTGTGCGCATCGCCGACGCCGACCGGGTGCGCCTGGGGGCCCACCTCGCCAGCGGCACGACCGTGATGCACGAGGGCTTCGTCAACTTCAACGCCGGCACCCTGGGCAACTCGATGGTCGAGGGCCGCATCTCCGCGGGTGTCGTCGTCGACGACGGCTCCGACATCGGCGGCGGGGCATCGATCATGGGCACGTTGTCCGGCGGCGGGAAAGAGGTCATTTCGGTCGGCAAACGTTGTCTGCTGGGCGCCAACGCCGGCGTGGGGATCTCGCTGGGCGACGACTGTGTGGTCGAGGCCGGCCTGTACGTCACGGCGGGCACCAAAGTGACCCTCCTCGGCGAGGGGCAAACGGCCACCACCGTCAAAGCACGTGACCTGTCGGGGGCCAGCAACCTGCTGTTCCGGCGCAACTCGGTCACCGGCGCGGTCGAGGTGGTCAAGCGCGACGGCACCGGCATCACCCTCAACGAGGCTCTGCACGCGAACTAGCCACTGGCAGGGCGGGGCCATATCGACCCAGTTCCTGCGACTAAACCAACGACCCACCCGGGTACGCCAGCGAACCCCAGCCGACTCGTTTGACGGTCCGCCGCGCCGGGGTGCAGATTTGACGACGTGTATCGCCCCACTTCGCTTGCCGGCACCGACGGCGGTGTTCTCGGCAAGCAACGAGTGCGGCTGTTGCGGATCTATCTGGGCGCAACCACGTTTCTTTATCTCTACGGAGTGGTGTTCACGCTGTTTCCGGTGCGCACCGACCTCACCTACGGCAATCCGGTCGGGGGAATCGTCGCGATCGTGCTCGGGGTTTCGGCGCTGTGCTGGCTAGCCGTCAAACCTGATCACCCGGCGCCGGCCATCGCCGCCGCGATCGCCGCCACCCCGATCGTGATGGCGTTTCACGTCTCCATCACGGCCGAATACGTCTGCCTCATCGCCCCGATGTTCCTGGCGATGTACCTGCGGGCATTCCATCAGCCACGCCAGGCCTGGCTGCTGATCGCCGTCCTCACCGTCGCATCCGTCATCGCCGTTGGTGTCGCGCCCGCACCGCACGTCGGCACGATCACCTTTCTGATCATCGCCGTCGCCATCATCGGGGCGGCCGAGTCCTTCGGGGTGCTGATA
>CAZLTV010000060.1:0-2218 GCA_964562545.1 uncultured Mycobacterium sp.
CCGACGACAGGCCCTCGTCATTGCGCATGGCCCGGTCGATATTGTTGAAAGCGTTCTCGAACATTGATGCCCCTTGTCTCGCGCCACTGCCTATTCGGACTAGTTGAATCGGGCAAGCGATGAGCCTCGCAAAACTCGAGTCCCCAACCCAATTACTCGCAGATGATATTTTTTCCGCAACCCCCTTGCAAAGCCGTCCCGGATCGCTATTACAGAATTATAGCAATGCTAACGCAATGAGGAAGTATCATGATGACGCGGCACGCAATCCAACGCAGCCAGCAGCGGAGTATCCCACCCTTGGCCGTCGAACTCTTCGAGAGATACGGCGCTAGCTGCCGCCATGATGGAGCCGACGTTCTCTTCATGGACAAGCAGGCTCGCAAGCGCATCGCCCGCGACTTCGGGGGAAGCAGAGCGTTGCGGTTCGTCGAACCACTGCTCAATGCCTACGCTGTTGTTGAAAACGGCCGCGTCATCACTCTCGCACACCGCACCAAGCGCCTGAAGCGCTAACCAATCAACAAATCGGAGATCCGACACCGTGGCTACTCAAATCAACAACGATACCTTCTCCCCTATTTGCGTAGAAGAGGGACCAATCCGTGTCGAACGCTCGGCGTTCGATCATATCGAAGATGGCGCCAAGCTCGTCATCGTCGGAATCACACCTGGCGCGCAGCAGCGCGATCTCGCCAACGCTGCTTACCGATCCGCGATCGCACGCGGCGAAGCTCCCAGCGAAGCCAGCCGCTCGGCAAAGTTCGCGGCCAGCTTCGGGGGCGCAATGCGGGCGAACCTCGTCAAGCTCATGGATGCGGTAGGCGCCAATAAGCTCGTTGGCCTGCAATCGATTTCTGAAGCTTTTAACCCCGCGACCCAAGGCAAGGTCCATTTCACCTCAGCCCTGCGTTATCCTGTGTTTTATGATGGCGCGAACTTCAACGGCCAGATCGCGATGCTGAAATCTCCAGCGCTTCGGCAGCTGATCGAAAAGGAGCTCGCCGAGGAAGCTCAACAATTGCGCGATGCCGTGTGGCAGCCTCTGGGCGATAAGCCCATGGCGGCTCTGCGCCACCTCGTATCGCTCGGAGTGCTTCGCGAAGATCAAATCGCTCCCGCGCTTCCTCATCCAAGCGGAGCGAACAACGAAAGGATCGCATTCTTCCTCGGTGACAAGGCAGAACCGGATCTTTCGCCGAAGACGAATGCACAGAAAATCCGGGCTAGCCGCGAGGCACTCGAGCTCTTCTATTCGAAATCGTTGGGAGTGCGGGCATGAGCAAGCAGACTGTCATAAGTCGCGTGAACCCCACAACCGGCAAGACCGAACACCCTTACCGCGATAGGCACGGCAATTTCGTCCTCGGCGATCCGTCGTTCGGCAGCGAATTGCACTACCGAAAGAACGCAGTTTTGACTGCCGACTACGCTGAGGCTGTGCGGCTGGTTCGCAAGGGGTTCTCAATCCGAATGTCCGCCGGTGACGGCACTCCGCCTTCGCTAATCAGCGCCGGCAAGCTGACGCTGACCGAAGAGGATGACGTCGCGGAAGGCGCCATTCCGTCAGCGGACCCGCTGACCCCATTCACCCGCGAGGCCGTCCTACGCGATCTGCAGAAGGCCTTGGTCGCCGAGGCGGCGATGATAGCTCACTGGGGCAGCTATGAAGCAGCTGAGGCCTTTCTGGGTTTCCCTTCGTCAGATGATGCAGGTGAACCCTATGACGATGCAGATCCGACCGAAGTAGACCTGTCGCGCTTCCGAGCCACACCCCTGATCGAAGCTAGTTACGACTGGGCATTTCAGACGGGCAAGCCGGAGGCCTTCGGTCCAGAATCATGGGATGACCTCGGCTCACTCATGGATGGCGCTTCCGCCGGCACGATCAGCACCATGTCGCCGATGGGCAATGCAGACAGTCCCTTGCGTATAACCATCGGCACTGCATTTGCGCGTTGGAAGTTCGAGTTTGAAACCTGGCTTCCCCTATCGGTCCGCGAACTCGCCTATCTCGCGCAAATGAATGAGGTCGCCGCTCGAAACGCATTGGCAAAGGCCGGTATCAAGGGTCGCGGCGGCATCGACAACGATGTGGCGCGAAGCTGGCTAGCCGAGCGCCAGAAGTTCGTGCCCACCCGGGCTGAGCTCTTGCCATCGGCAAGCTAGTTATTCGTATTTGTTGGCATGGCAACAGCCATACCAACCATGCCTAAAG
>CAZLTV010000060.1:2318-19631 GCA_964562545.1 uncultured Mycobacterium sp.
AGCTAGTTATTCGTATTTGTTGGCATGGCAACAGCCATACCAACCATGCCTAAAGGCCGCCAAGGGCGATGTCACAAGGCATACATACCATGCCTAAATCTACATACGCGGAGTTCAGTCACGGCCTGCTTAACAGGAGTCCGAAGGGTCCGACCTTTGCTATAATAACAGGATGGCAAGAAGACCGACCGCCTCATACCAATTCGAGGGTCGACAAGGGCGATCAGCCCTAAATTAACAGGCGCAATAGGGCAGGAAGGTCCTCCTTCGTCGGACCTGCCTGCATTGCTTCATCAATGTCTTGGAAGAATGCGGGATGTTTTCATCTCTGCCGTTTGTATTTTCGAGCAGAACATTTCCGCATATGCAAGTGAAATTGGCCATTTTCTGGGTTTCATTCACAGATCAACTTTCCGACAACTTCGTTTATGTCGGAAGCGACCATCACTACCACGCAGGCCCTTGCGGAGCTCAAGCAGCTGAAGGCGTGCGCCGCAGCCTTGATGCGAGGACGGAACCTTGATGACTGCATGGTAGCATTCATCCGCAGAGAGGGGCCGAGTGACGCGACACTTGCTCGGCTGAATATGTCAGAAGCGGTGCTTAAGGCACCGAACCTCTTCAAAGACCCCCTCGCCAAGGATTTGCATATTACCGGTCGGGCGAGCCGTAATCGCAGATGGCGTCAGCAAGCGGTCGGCAAATGGGACGTCGGCAACACCCGCAAGCAAGAGACCAATCTGATGTATCCAGCCTCTCGGCCATCGAGGCCGCGAGGGCTCGATGGCGGGCGATCGTTTCACATGCGCGAGGTGATCATCCATCCTGTAACCACGACTCCGGGGCGGCAGCACGATGAGATCATTCCTTCGGTGACCGCGACTTCGCGATCGCAGCACAAAGCTCGTCATCATTACACGCTGGACGCAAGCAAAGTCCCGCTCGTAGAAGCAATGCTCGACGGTCAACACCTTGAGCGGGGTCTCTACCTATCTCGCTCCGAAGTTGCTGCGGAGCATAACGAAATCTTATTGGCCTTAACGTCGATGGGGCCAGACGAAGACGCGGTGGTCGACCAATGGCGCCTGATCGAGCGCACAGAGATGCGCCGCATCTCAAAACCGATCGAGCGACACCTGAGCATCAATCTCGAGAAATCGACCGATCCCGAATTCTGGCGGCGTCTCAGGGCTGAGGACCATATCCCAGACTGTCTGGCTACCTTTCTCGACGGCGCCGAAAATCAAATCCGGTTCACGAGAAGCGATTCCGATAAGGTAGAGAAGTTTCTCCGGGCTCACGGCTGGCATGATCGGACGAAGAAAGGGAAGAGGCCCGACGTCACCTTCCATAGAGGGAAGCAGCCTGTCGCTCAGCGCCGGCTCGTGTTTGAGCTCCCGGCCGACCTCTCGCTTGGTGCGAAAGAGCGCATCATCCATCAGCTCGCGAAGGAATTTCTGAAACGCGATCTTCCCTTTGTCCTGGTGGTCCACAAGCCGGACGAGCATAATCACAAGAGCAATTGGCATATCCACGTGGATTATCATCACCGGCCGATGCGGCGGTTCGATCCTGAAAACTACAAAATCGACCCAGTTCCTCCCCCAGAAACAAAAGTAGACTCTCACGGCAGGGTCACAAACCCGGGTAAGAAGGCCTACGAGCAATACCGCATCAAGTGCGAGGCGTTGGCCAATGCCGATCCGTCGTGGACCGGAAAATGGGACAGCGAGATCGAATACGAATACCGCACGCCCAGCGGGCGGGCCAAGACTGCCTTCCCCTTCGTTCAGGAAATACACCCAGACTTCCGCGAAGGGGCGGACTGGTTGAAGAAGCTCCGCACCCGCTACGCGGATATCATCAACGCCGAATTGCAGCACGAAAACCTTCCAGACCGCTTCGATCCAAGAAGCTTCGTTGAGCGGGGCATCGAGAAGATCCCGGATACGCATCTAAGCAACTCCAAGACGCGGCTCGAGCGCTCGGGCCGCCCGACGCTCGACGGAGCGATGAACGAGCAGTGCCAGTGGAATTACGAGGTAGGCGAACTGCGTAAGCGGTTTCCCGGCGGCGATCGACCGGATGGCGATCCCAAGGCCGTCGCTGGCTTCATCACGGGATATCAGGAGCTGCTGCGAGCGCGCCTTCGCTCTCGCCCACAATACATCAATTATTTCGCGAAGCGCGAAGCAGATTGGGACAACCAGCCCAAACCCACCGCTACCTCGCTGAAGCGAAATAGGCGCGGAGATTACACCGCAGAAAGACTAATGCTGGAATCTGCGCAAATGCTCGGACGACTCGACCGCATCTGGCCTGCACTTACGCGGGGGCTGCAAAATCTGTCGGAGCGTATCCGCTCAGCCAAGCACACGACCTCGGCGATGAAGCGAGAAGCCCTCGCGCAGCGGGATAAGCCGAGCGATAGCAAGCGTGGTCAGCATGGATTGGACGACTGGGAGATCACTGCGCCCCCGCGTAAGACAAACGGGATGCACTCGAAACCGTCGCAGAACGATACCGCGTCGAAGGGCTCGCCGGATACTGAAGTTCTGTCAGTGACCGCGGCGGTGCAGAAGCTGAGAGACCGGTCCATCCATTTCGAGCTCAGGATGGGATATAAAAACGGCCAAAAAATATTGGTCGCGCAGATCGATGAGGGCGACGCGAAGATCCATCAGCTATCACGGCAACTCGTGGCAAGGTCTGCACGTGAGCGTGCTGACATTATGGACCTTCAAAACGAACGCATGGACGCAACGGCAAAGGCCAAATCGAGCACCACGCCGCGCATCGGCGAGGATCTGCCGCCAAGCACCAAGGCATCAGATATCGTGAACCCGCCTTGCAAGCGCGAGGGTCTGATCGAAGCTGAAACTACCTCAAGCTCGATTGCGGAGCCAGGCACATCCTCACCCGCGACAGCCTCAAGCGATGGTCAGCTTGACGCTGGGACCCGGGCTCGCGTGGCCCAAGACGACTTGGGTGCTTGGATGGCGGCCAACACTAAGTCGATCGAGGAGTCGCTCAAAAAGCGGACCACGCCGCCGTCGACGACCATCAATGATCCGGGATGGCAAGCATCCTCCGCTGCGGAAGGAATGGACAGCGCGGGTCCGTCAAACAACGATGCGCTACCTAGGATAAAGCGTGATCGGAACTCGCCCGACCAACCTGTCTCCAAGCGCATTGCGAACGAGTCGGCATCGCATTCAATTTCTGCCGAGGCGGCCGGTGGTGAAAAAGCGAAGCGCACAGCTGCGGATCCGCCGAGAATATCTCGAGCGGACATTGAACGAATGGAGACACGTCCACTCGTCTTGGAAAGAAATCCCTCCGAGGAGTTTCGCTTCGCGTCAATCGATGCTCCGAGCTCATTGAAGGCCGCGGCAGCAAGTGGAAATCACGTAACCGAGTTCGCGCGGTGGTATGAGCGGCAGGTCGATGAGCAGCGCGAAATTGCCGTGATTGTCTCGAAATCGCCCTATGCCAATCGGTCTCAGGTCGAAGCCGCTATAGACGATGCGAAAGCTAATGAGCGGCTCATCGAACTCTGGGCGCGCTGGAACGGCACACGATTGCTCACCAAGGCCATCGAGCAAGGCTTGGAAATGCGGCGAATTCAAGAACGCGAGGCCGCTCTCGAAGCAGAACGCAAGCGCGAATATAACCGTCAGGTGGCCATGGCACAAAATCTCGAGCGGGGTTTCTAATCCGCGCGCACTGACCGCTTCGCACGTATCCGCATCAGGAAAAGCTTTCTCGGCAGCTTCGCTCCGAGGTCAGTAGGTGAAGGGAAAAGGCCTTCCCGCTGGAACCTCGCGTTCAAGCCAAGAGGAAGACCTATGAATTCGGTATCGAAAACACCTCCGTCGCCGGCAGACGAAGACGTGCGCGTCCTGCATCGCATCACGCCACTGAAGGACTGGCAGGCACCCGTCGATGCAGGCGCACCGTATAAGAAAATCGCCGTCATCGATCTGGAAACCACGGGTCTCGACCCGCTTTACGACGAGATCATTGAGATCGCCGTTGGGATGATCATCATCGACGCCGCCGGTCGTGTGATTGCGGTCGAAAGCATGCGGACGGGTCTCCAGCAACCTTTGCGTCCCATCGAGCCGCATATCGCGAAAATCACTGGCATCGATGACGCTATGGTCGCTGGCAAATGCATCGACACCACAGCCGTCGCTGCCCGTCTCGAGGAGGTTGATGCCTGTCTCTCGTTCAACGCGGCATTCGACAGAAGGCACCTGGAAATGCTGGTGCCTGAAGTCGCCGAAATGCCGTGGATCTGCGCGATGGCCGATGTGCCTTGGGCGGACCTGGGCTTCGACGGGCGGGCGCAGGGCTTTCTCCTCGCGCAGGCCGGGATGTTCAATCCCGTCGCGCATCGCGCAAGCGACGACGTCGCCAGCCTGGTCAGCCTTCTCGCCCATGAATGCCGGGATGGCCGCACGGTCATGAGCCACGCGCTCGAGCATGCGCGGGCACCGAGTTGGCGCTTCGAAGCCACCAACCTGCCGTATCGATTCCGCAAGGACATCAAGCGCCGCGGATACACCTGGGCCGACAAGCATCGCCTGCGTCATACGCTGGTTCGACCTGCCGATTACGATGCTGAACTCGCCTGGTATCGCGACCTCGTCGGTGACGAGCCGTCCATCGTGCCGGTCGATTGGATCGAGCGCTACCGGGCCGACTGGACCTGGAAACCGGTGAAACGGAAAATCGAAACGGTGTCCTGGAGGCGCTGAGAGCGAGCCTCCCGGGTGAGGGAAAAGCTCCGGCCAGAAGGCCGTCATCCCAAGACAAGGAAATTGATATGAACACTCCCACAAGCGGCGGGCACGATGCCCGTCGTGCCCACGCCTATGCGCTGCATATCCAGCTTGGACTGCCGATCGATGATTCAATGCCATCGTCGGTAAGGTTCGCATCGGTCACCGGTGTCGACGGCGCCATTCTCGAGGCCGCGGCGTGCAAGATGGCTCGAGATGGCCACGACTGCGTCATTGCGGTCTATCCGGATGAGCAGGCCGTCACACCGGATTGGTATATTTTGCTGCTTCGCCAGCCCGCCGGTGTGATGGCGACCAAGGTTTTCCCCGCAGCCACCGGCCCTGAAGAACCGCTCGTGCTGGTTGCCGGAGACCAACAGCGACAGTTCGCCATCGGCGAGTCAGGCGCGATGGAACAAGTGTCCATCAATGCAGTCGCGCGGCGGCGACGGTCACAGCGCCGTGCTGCCGAGCGCATTGCAGCGAGCGCACGAGCGCTCGGGCCGTTGTGCACCGGCGGTCCGGGACCGGGCGACGTATTCCTCGATAGCCGCGGGAACATCGTCACGATGGCGCCTCTCGCGGCCTGATCCACAGCTTAAACCATCCCCGCACAGGCGGCGTCTCCACCCGGAGGCGCCGCCTGTTTTGTATCGTCTAACAGGAATCTTCTCCCATGAACTTCTCACCCATGAGTCACCCGGGCGTGCTCACCTCGCTCGAGATCGTGCGCGATCGGCCGATCGCAAGCTACCGCTCGGCTATCCGCAGCATTGCGATCTTTACCGTCAGGAAGTGCCCGGAATACGTCGCTCGCTTCACGTCGGAGCATTACGCATTCGATCGCAATTGCAGCCGCGCGGACATCATTGCCGGCATCGCAAAGAGCATCGCGCTCGATGCGACCCTGATCGCAAAGGCCAATCCTCCAAGCGAGCACCGCCTGCGTCATGCTCTCGTGAATGGCGGGCTCGTGTCGCCGACTGATCTGCAGTTGATCCGCCGTCAGCGAAAAGATCTCGAGGTGCTGCCGCTGAAATGCAGGGAAGCCGCGCTCGATGAAACTGCGGCGTTCTACGGCATCCGCCGCGCCGGCCCAGCAGCTTCCATTTTTGCTCAATCGCGCCGTGCTGCTGACGAAGCACAGATCCTTTGGGCAACGTTCCTCGCGACCCACTGCCGCGAGAATGATCGGACCTCGCTCTGCTCGGCCTTTCAGGCCTGGCGGGCGATCGAGAACGCTCGCCCGCTCCCGTTTTGACGATGCGTGATGGTGCCAAGATCTAGAGAAAGGAAAAGGCAAATGGCGAAACGAAGCTACATCGCGCTCGACGCGGAATTCCACTGGGACGAGGACCTGCACAGGGCGCACAAAGCCATGGATCCGAAATCCAAGCGTCGGGCGGTCGCGGTCAAGAAGGTCATGGCGGCAGCCGTGTTCCAATTCACCGTTGATGATGACGGCCGGGTAAGCATCGGCGAGGTCGCCAGTTGGTCTGAATACGATTGGGGCGATGAACAGGGCGTCGTCAGCCAGGTCTTCGATTACCTGCGTGCGCATCAAGACGAGCCAGTGCTCACCTATGGCGGTCTTGGAACCGACATCCCGGTGCTTCTGCTCGCAGGGATTTCTCATGGCCTTCGGCTACCTCCTCAATTGCTCGATCAGCCAGGCCGCAAGGGCCCACGACCGCATTTGGATTTGGGCCTGCAAATCAAGGGGGGCGGCAAGACCTGGAGCCACCTATCGCAAGTGCTTCTTCGGATGGGTGTGCCCTTCGCGCTGGTGGCGTCCAAACCGGGTGTGCGGCGTCCCGTCAGCGCTGGGGCATGGCAGAACCTGCGCGATCACGTCGAACTCGACTGCCTGCTTCTCTCTATCGCAAAGATGGGTTGGCTGGTCTCGCAGGGCACGGATTGCCTGCGGCTCGAGCCAGCGATCATCGCATTGATCGAGGGGTTTCTGCGGCGACGCCCGGATCATTCGTTATCCACCGAGCTGCGAGACTATGCCGATCGACTGAGGCGGCAGATCGCCGATGGGTTCCAATTGGCTGCTTAGGGAGCAGCTGTTCCAAAGCTGGGCTGAGGATTATTGTCTGTCGTCGGCCCAGCTAAATGGCGATCTCCGTATCGCGATAAATCACACCCGTTTAACGAGTTATCTGCACGGTGTTCGCCTAAAAATTACGAATGCGAATCATTTGGCGTTCTGATATGATGCTTTTTGCAAGTGGAGAGAGGAAGTGGCAGCTCAGACCGGCGGCTATCTGAGCGATGAGCAGCATGCCGCATTCAAGCAATACGCCGCAAGCTTGAATGTGAGCGTTAGCTGTGTCGCCAGCCTTCTCGTCCTACGTGAAATGAGCGCTAGACGGCTCAAGCGCCTGAAATCAGACTTCGACGTGGGCTTGCCCCCGGGGAAACGAAATCGCGTGACTACGCATCATCGAGATCCAACCCAGAAGGCGGCTTTCAAGGCGTGGTGTCTAGAGTCTGGCATTCCGCCTGATCGAGCTGCAGCGGTATTGTTCCGCGCGGAGCTGCACGAGCAATGGCTGCGCCGTTGCGTCGGGGATTAGAGTGGAATCAAATTGATTCCAAGCGTTACCTGAGTTAAATTGCTAGCCACCAGCAGGGCTCCGAAAGTCCTCCTGGTGAAGGAGTGACGAGATGTTGATCGAAAAGTTTTCAAGCGACACGCAGGTTCGTGCTGGGCTTGGTCTGGACGATCTCTCGCGCCTCCAGTGGGCTCAGTTCGAGCACGATGAGAAGTTTCATCGCGAGATCGCGCGCCTTACCGTGCAGGATCGCCTCAAGCACATGGCCCTGCATTTTGCCAAATATTCAGGCGGACTTGCCGAGGGCCCCAGCGAGGATGAATTGCGCCGGCTGGTTACGGACATTTTTGTAATCGCCCTCTCTTCAGCCAATATCCTCAATCTCAAGCTAGCTGATCGCCACAACGAACTTTCTCGCGTTGGAGATGGCGATCTTGCGACTAAGGTTGCGATTGCGTCCGGTCGCATGGCTGCTGCTTGTGAAAAAATGGACCACTTGGAGGCCTTTCCATTTCGCGAAAAGATCACGGAAGCAGTTTTGGAGCTGCTTGGTGCCGCGATTGAATTCGCTGACCAAAACAGCTGGGACCTGCCCTCGCTAGTGGCTGCCCGATTGCAGCCAGTGAAGAAAAAATCCATTTTTTACGACAAATTCTAGGCCGGCGGCATGGCTTTTTGGGGAGGTTCGCGCTTAGCTGACGAAATCGAAAGGCGCAAAATTGTAATCCCTTTCGAACCTGACAATATCGACTGTAATAGTTACACCCTGTGCATGGGTGATGAGTATTACATCACCCCGGAAGCTGGGTTCTCACTACGCAAAAGTCGCAAGAAAACCCTGGGCTCCAAGAGCTATTTTTCCTCGTCGGAAAACCGATTTGTCGACAAAGCTGAAACGTTTACAATTCCGCCGGGCCAGTTTGCGTTCTTGCTGTCACTCCAAAGCGTAAGAATCCCAGACGATGCGATGGGCTTCATTTCGCTCAGATCAGGATTGAAGTTTCGGGGCCTCATTAATGTTTCCGGCTTTCATGTGGACCCTGGTTTTGAAGGCAAGCTGATTTATTCGGTTTTCAATGCGGGGCCGTCCTCCTTTTCCATCGGGCTCGGCGACCCGCTCTTCAAACTTTGGCTGGCCGACCTCGACGGCGAGGCATCATCTGACTACGTTTTCCGCTCAAAAGAACCTCAAGCTGCAATCCCGAACAACCTCGTCTCCGACGTCAACAAGTCTGTGAGCTCAGTCCAGCACATGGACGCTCGAGTGAAGAGCTTGGAAACGAAATACAATATCTTCATCGGAGTTATCGTGGCGATCCCCGTTCTAGCCACCCTAGCTTTTGCCGTAGCTCGATTTTTCGGCCTCGAGCTAAAGTAATCGAGCGCGAGGGGGCCGGTAGCGGGCCTTCGGGCGGCCTTCCCCCATCCGCACTCTTTCGTATTTGTCGAATTCACACAGCTGAAATTGAATGTCATGGAGTTCCAGCTCAGGCATGAATTCTGGCATAGCCGATTTCGATTTCTCGAATAATTCCTTCATTTCTTCGAGCAGCTGGGTTTCTCTAACGCGCTGATCGATAGGCCGCTGATGGATGCGATTCAAACCGCGGCGTGCGCCGGGCCCGGCTGGGCACCAGGTGTTTCGGTCGATCGCGCCAGATAACACAGGCGTTTGCATGACATCCTGAAGGACTTCCTTTGTCATAAATCCTGTTCCACCGAATCCGGGCAAGGCGCGCAATTCTGCGCCCACCTTTTCCCAGCTTTGGGTTAAAAGTGCCAAGCTCGCGAGCCGTTCTCGCGCAGCCCACAAAGGCGTCAGGATCAGATGTGCTACAGCCTCGGACTTCGGCCCACGATGGCCTAAGGTTGGGATAATGTAAGCACCCGTGAATACGCGCATCCCTTTGCCGGAACGCTCTTTCGCTAGCGCAACGCAATGGTCAGGGTTCCACGTCTCTTGCCACCCTAGCGCCTCCGCAAATTCCGCAGTTCCGAAATAGCGAAATAGAGCGCAATTGAAGATAATCTCGCCGGCTGGTCTGTTCCCATGCGGGCCTGTCCAATTGGATCTCATCCAGCGTGTGGTGCGATCATCCTCGCGCTTCACATTGGTAAATTTGAATTCATTTAGGATCGGATCGTTAGACCAGGGCCAAGGGGCGCCTGTCTCCTTTTTCAATCGAAGCTGTTCCCGCTCCGCCATAAATTCAAAGAAGCTGCCGGCAGATGAAGCCCTCGGTTGGTTGTGAGAAGTGTCGTCGTGCATGTAGGCGCGATGCAGCAACCTTCCCGGCCAGTCTAGACTAGCCAAACGATCGTCAGACTTCGCTGGTCCTTTCCTCGCACGCAAAGGTCAGAGACTCAGAATCCTCAAAACCTAGGAGGCGAGCGAGCGCGTCAGACGTCAACACTAGTCGATCGTCTATTGGGCCTTCGACCCGTCTAACGAGCTTACGAGAGGCGTGCCTGCCACGCTCAAATCTGGATAAGGTGCTTGCATCTACTCCGGCTGCTCGCGCTGCATTTTCGAGAGATATGCCCCATTCCTTCCGCAGCAATCTCAACCCTATCCCAGGGTGCTCAATGCCAGCCGTCAGCCTGTTGAGGTCATCCTTCTTCCATCCCGGAGCCAGGTCCGAAATTTGAACACCAAGTGCCGTCGCCAAGCGACGAAGCGCTGGTTCGCTGGGTCGTTGCCTTCCCTGCTCATGTCTAGCCAGCGTCTTGGCTGAGATCCGTGCTGCCACCGCTAGTTCCTGCCGAGTGATCCGCTTCGATTGGCGAATTTCCTTCAAACGCTTGGCGACCCCAGCGTCGAGGTCGCTGCGTGAAAATCGAGGGGGTCCATCGGCTGGCATGGGTCGAGTTTGCACAAACAGATTCCACCCAATTCTACAAGTCCAATCAGCCGATTTGGCGACAGAATTTGCAGGAGCAAATCGTGGAGCAGTCTTTGGGTGAGATCGCCCGGAAGTGGTCAAGGAACAGCGAGAAGGGAAAAGGGCTTCGGCTCGATCCCTGCGCGCTCGACCGACTCAACGAGATTGGCGTCGGCGAACTCATCCAAGCCGCGGCCGCGAAACAACAGAGGTTAGAATGCGAAAATCGAATAAAGTCCTCCTCGAGAGAGGAGGCTACAAGCTCGTCTATGATCGGGGCCGCAACGGCACCCTCCGGTCGCCTTACATCCAGATCGTCTGGTATGACGAAGAGCGCCGACGTGTCAGAAGCATATCGACGCGCACAGAGAGCCTTGAGGAGGCCGAGCGGCAACTAGACGCGCTTTATGAAAAGAACAAAAAGGGTCGAGCGATCTGCGCAACTTGCGGCCAGACCTTGCCGAATGCCGTGCCATATCTTCTGACCGAAGCCATCGCCGCGTATCTCGAAGCCCGCAAGTCTCGGGCGAGTATCAGTGCGATCCGCCCCCGGCTTGGCCATATTCTCACCTTCCTCGAGTCGACAAGTCAGCTCAACGTGCTGTGCACTGAAGTAGATAAGGAATGGGTAGGCGAGTTCAGGGAATGGAACATCGAGGTTCAGGTCGAGGCGGGGACAGATGAGAAAGGTCGACCCGTTTACCGCGATAGAGCGCCCGGAACGGTAGAAGCGAGCATTCGGCAGCTCAAGGCTGCGATCAATTTCGCAGAAGACCGGGGGATGATCGCCTCGAAAGCAAAATTCTCTCCTCTCAAGCCCGAGATGGTAAGTCGGACGCCTGTTTATCGGGCTCCTGTGCCCGTTCTGGCGGCAATGTTTCGCTATTGCACCGAGCCCGAACTCAAGGCGGGTGAAAGTGACAAGACTTACAAGAAAAGGGTCTCCGGTCGCCGCCAGCTGCTGCACTTTCTTCAGATCAGCGTCGCCACTTGGGCCCGCCCGGATGCAGCACACGATGTCTCCACCGACCCGCTGCGCGACCAATGGGACCCCGCAGAAAAGAGGCTAAACCTGAATCCAATGGGGCGAGTGCAAACCCAAAAGTATCGCCCGGTGGTGCCGATCGCTCGCCAGATGGCGCCGTTGCTCGACGCGAACGAGGGTTTTTATGTGCGCGTTTCTTCGGTGCGTCAGGCTTGGGAGGCCATGCAAAGCGAACTTGGGCTTCCCGGAAATCGGCAGTCCGGTGTGAAGCTGATCCGGCGCTCGATGGCCCAACTCGCTCGTGACCGGATGAGCAAGGCCGAATGGGTCGAGGGCATGGTTATGCTCGGGCATCATCGCCCCCATACGTCGGATCTCTATGGCTTCGAGGATCCGGGCGACTTACCGCGTGCCCTGCAGGTGACGGAACAGATCATCGACGAGATTATCGCATTGGCTCCGTTGGCATTCGCCGCGGGAAAGGAAGGCGAATGAGCGATTCGGGGCCAGCAAGTGCGGGAGCGAAGAGATGAAAAGCGTTCGGGAGAAAATCATGTGGGACGCAATGATCAGCCAATGCTGCGCAAATTTTCTGTCAGATTTCGATATCCATCCAGGCACAGCACAATCCGGCGGAGCGCTGAATGAGAAGGGGCATCAGCTGATTAGATTTTCAGACGGCATAACGCGCTGGAATGAAACACATCTGCGACTGCCCAAGCGGACCAATATGATAGCTGGATCAATGCGGCGTGAGCGGCTTGCAAAGCGCGCCACTCTGGAACTCGATTACGAATGGTTCCGATTTCGGGAAAGTAAGAATGGCTTCTCAATGCTGACCCTTTGGGGCCGGGAGCTGCCCAACACGATCTGCGCAGCGGCAAGCCAAGGGTATCGCTTGCTCGACTTGGTCGATTTTTCATCAATTGCGCCGATCTTCTTCGTTCGCGCCAATCCGAGAGTTCACGCAATTAAGAATGTCGTTAGGATGCGCAGGATCAAGGACTATGGCACCCTCGGCAAGAAGGTGCGCTCCAAGGGGCTTGTCATCACCATGAAAGACGAGTGGTCTAGAAAAAACTGGGCATATTGGACACCCGAGGATGGATACTCATCAACAATGGACCAGCACTGAGATCCGCAGTCTGCGCACATGTGACCGCCGACAATTTTCTACTATCCCGACCGAAAATCTGTATGCTTCAGGGGTCGGGGCAGGACGCCGCGGTCGTTCAGATCGGCCCGGTCGACGCACTCGACGCGCTCGACGAAATCCCAGAGTTCCGGATCCCACAGCGCCTGCGTCCGCCGCCGTTCGATAATCGTCTCGATGCCCATGCGGCAAGAAATAGGAACGCCACACGCGTTCTGCACGATGGGTGCGGCCGCACAATGACGTAAACCGCTCGTCACAACGCGATAGTCGCCGAGCCGGTCGAAGCGAACTGCCACAGCGTTCTGCGGACGATCTCCGGTGTAGGTCGCAGCATTCCACGGGCTCGACCTCGCGGCGGCCGGAAGAGCCAGCTAAGGGTGCGCACAAATCCTTACCAGCCCTTCGAGAGCGGGCGTATCATCAGGCGACGCGGCGCGGCTGAAACTGGGCCGAGAACGGACGGGCGGCTGTTGGCGACCAAGAGAGAAAGGCAGCTATGGTTTTATGATCTTGAAATCAGTGGTTCAAATCCGCTTCCGGCAACCAACTTTCAGAATCAGCACCAATAGACACGCCCTGCCCTAAACCAAAAATGCGACCGACATCCCTTCTTGCGCCAGACAGACGGGTGCAAGCTGGTTGTCTCGTCATCATGCATCGTTACCGTCCAGCAAGGGCGCTCATCCCGCAGCAGGTTTAAATGGAGTATATTGCCGCACTTGCAGGGGCACATCATTGCCGCCTGTTCCTGATATCCATCCTCCTCGACAATATAGATAACGCGTCGATCGAGTCTCTCCGGCAAATCCTCTTGCACGACCACCGTGCGATAAGCCGGCACGATCCAGTGCGTGACTTTTCGGCGAAGGCGTTCGAACGCCTGGCGCGCCTCATGGAGCCCTTGCCTAGCAACCGACCCCGATCTCTTAAGCCAGCCCATTAAGAGCCTTTCTCAGAAAGTTCCATCAACCCGAGAAGGGGACGCGAGTCGCCTTTGCCGATATGGCTCCCAATCTGCTTGCAGTGTCCTTCTTCCGGGTCCGAAATCAGTTCCATGCTGGCGAGACTAAATGTGACGCTTGCATGTTCGCTGTTCGGCTCTTCGCGATAGGGATGAATCCTGGCGAGGAGTTCATTGACCGCAAGTGACGATGCAAACATGTTAACGCTGATAACAGCCGGCCGATTACCTTCAACGCCGGAGATATAGCCTTCCTCAGCTTGACGCGCATGTGCCTCTGGGTCGTTACGCCGCAGTCCCGTCGCTGCCACGTCATCCATATTGAATAGCCCACGGCTCAATAGGCTTGATTTGCCCGGTTGGAGATAATGAACAGTCCCGCAGACCTCGTTGACACCCGCATCCGCGCCCTCGCTCTCATCCGCGACCAAGCGAACCCCTACATCGAAGTAGGCCTGATTGTAGTGCGTCGCGAGCAGGTTCAGCAGATAGCGACCGTCTATCGTGTCCATGCAGCCAATCACGATGTCGCATTGTGCGACCTCGCGCACGACGTTTGGTGACCACAGATTTTCCTTGATGGAGATGACGCGCGTCCCGAGACCGACGCGGTCGATCGCATTCTCCATGACTTCGACTTTTGGGCGAAAATCCCTGGCGTCGTCCATCGTCGAATTGATGATGCGGTTGACGTTGCGCTCTTCCATGTGATCGTCATCGACATTTACAATCTCGCCAACGCCGAGCCGCACAAGTTGCTCGATTGTCGGGCTGCCTGTCCCGGAACAGCCGATCACGGCGACCGACAAGCGCTGCAAGCGTTCAATCGTTCCTTCGTCGAAGGCCTGCGCATGCGATGCCGCGAAATCCGGAATGTCGGCGCTTCCCGCATCGCCATACCAGAACAACAGATCGTCACCGATCACGTTTATAAGCTGAATAGGATTGAGCCTGTCGTCGCGATCCAGATAGCGGCCGAACATCTGTCCGTTCGGCAACATGACAACGCTACCGTGAAAGACTTCCGCTTCGACCCAACCGCGTATCATCGGGAGTAGATGTTCGTCGCCGTCATCATCGGTCGGGGAGAAATCGGCATAGCCGTTAGGGTGGCTATGGATCTTGATCACCGAGTAGCCGTGTTCGGCAGCTTTTTCGAGCAAGTCCGCGATGGCGTCCGGCTGCCAGGTCACAGCAACGTCAGAGCGGTGCGAACATGCGTCATAGGGAACGATGTGGACTTCCCGAACCACAAGCCGATGCCGCCGTGCACCAGACCGCCGCCCGCACAAAGCCAATGCCACCGCTTCCTTGCCATCATGCGGAAAGAGATGTTCGCGCAGTTCAGCGTGTTGGTCGCCTGTGAAGGTGAGACTGACGGGAGGTGCGGTGGTCATTTTTCAAACTCCCGCTCCAGCCAGTCTTCGACCAGAATGACGTGCGTGCCGAGATTATCCTGACCCGCAATCCACGGGTTTTTCGAGGTGCGATGCCTTGACCAGCGCTGATAGGTCTTTCCGGCAATCTGCTGCGTGGCATCAGTCGCACCGATCGGGCGACCGTCCTTCCGCTTAATCGCCGGGAAGAAATAGACCATATCGAGCTGGCTTTGCGGATATCCTGTTTCGAGACGGATCGCGGCCGTGACCGTCTCTCCCGTGTAGCCGTCATGCGTGGGAAAATCATGGATCAGCACCCACTGGGAGCCGTCTGTGATTGTTTCCCACGGCAAGCCGTATTCTTCGAGAAACCTCTCGTCGTCTTCGAGCAGATCAAAATCCCGGCGAAGGTCCATTTAGCCCTCCGTCTGGTCGCGCGGCAGCGCTTTGAATTTCTCGACGCCGGGGCTGGTCAGATCGACCTTCTCATCGAGCTCAACCTTGCGCAGCTTTTCGCCAGCGACCTTCACCCGGAGCGTGTAATCTTCGGGCGGCGTCAGTTCAGCCCTGGTTAGAACCTCGCGGCCCGTCGGGCTGGATTCGGCGAAGATGATCTGGTTGCCGTTGACCTTGACCTTATACCCTTTGTGGTTCGGGCCTTTGCCTTTGGCGGCAGCGCCGACACCCTCTTTTTCACTATCTGACATTTTTCATTTTCCCTTGTTGGAAGTGGATTGATGTTTTTTGAACACTGATGCCCACTATAGCACGCGTGCTAAATTTGTCAAGCACTGACTTAGCGCGCTTGACATTCTTAGCAATTCTGCTAATATCCTTTGGGGCGCGAAGCGCCGTGAGAAGCTGCATACAACTGGAGGAATCATGAGCGACGAAGCAAAAGGCCAAGCTTCGACCGAATCGTTCGGCGCATATCTGAAAAGTCTACGAACTGGCGCCGAGCTATCGCTTCGTGATGTCGAGGAAGCGACGAACAAAGATGTTTCGAATGCCTATCTGAGCCAACTCGAGAACGGCAAGATATCCAAACCGTCGCCGAATATTCTACACAGTCTCGCGACCGTCTATGGTGCAGACTATACAAAGATTATGCGCAGGGCCGGCTATGTTGCACCCGGCGGAACGCGCACCGCAAATCAGAAGCACGGGAAAGCAGCGACGTTCTCGATCGATAATCTTAATGAGGAAGAGGAGCGCGAGCTTTTGAAATATCTGTCTTGGGTGCGGTCACAACGGGAGAAATCGTGAGGAAGCCCGATGATAGCAGCCTTACTCCCGAGCAATATCGAAAGGTGCGCGCCGAAGCCGAGCGCGCGCTGAACGAATCCGGTGCACTTGGCCGTTTCCCGACGCCTGTCAGTGACATCATGGCCGCGGCGCGTGTCGAGGAAATTGAGGATGATGTCCTCAATCCCAGCTTTATCGCAAAGATGCGCCAGAAAGCAGGCGATGCGCTAAAGTCCGCTTTAGGCAAAGTGATCGGCTTGTTCGATGCGGGCGCCAAGCTCGTATTTATTGATCGTAGTCTGCACGTCGTGAAGCAGACGTTCGTCCGTTTGCACGAGGCCGCCCACGCTTTCATGCCGTGGCAAAGCGATCTTTACGCGGTCGTGGAAGACAGTAAGGAATCGCTCGAGCCTGGTGTCGCCGATCTGTTTGACCGCGAAGCAAACAACTTTGCGTCCGAAGTCCTGTTCCAGCTCGACACATTTTCGGAAGAGGCCGAAGGCCTCGAATTTGGCATCAAGACTCCGCTCAAACTCAGTCGGAAATACGGCGCGTCCGTCTATGCGACGGTTCGTCGCTATGTCTTTCGCAATCATCGCGCTTGCGCTGTCGTTGTGCTCAATCCGCCAAAGCTGATCGAAGGCGACGGCTTTCGTGCTACGCTTCGACGCGTTGTGCAGTCCCCCTCGTTCACAGAGATGTTCGGTCAGATCGAATGGGCTGATTCCTTTACGCCAGATGATGATATCGGCCGGATGGTTCCGGTGGGCAACCGCCGGATGTCAGGCAGGCAAACACTGGTTCTTACGGATCGCAACGGCGACGAGCACGAGTGTGTTTGCGAAGCCTTCACCCAGACCTATCAGGTTTTCGTGCTCATTCATTCGACGAAGACATTAACAGCAACGAGCATTGTTATTCCATAGAAGCTCATTGCGGATCTTTGGCGTAGTCTTACGCCCGCGTTTTATTTTGTTCGCCCATCGAGTCTCGCAGTCTCTGCCAGCCGGTTACGAACGCTATCAAGTATGTGCGTAGCGCATCCGCGACCATCGCTGAGGTTGCGGACCCACTGATGGAGAAGTTCATTGGTCATCGCTTATGACAGCACAGACTGTCCGCTTTCAGGCACTAAGGAATAGGTGGCTTATGTCTGACATAGGGGCGCATAGCGGACGTCTTGGGGACGAGAGCGGACAATTGCAGCTAGAGTTTGGCTCGCGCTGCACTTCGGTGAAGCAAAATTTTGTGCATTTCACCGGAAACACACCGGAGTGCAAAATCCGCCGACTGGGGAAAAACGGCGGAAAAGCTGGCGCACCCGACAGGATTCGAACCTGTGGCCTCTGCCTTCGGA
>CAZLTV010000061.1:0-11284 GCA_964562545.1 uncultured Mycobacterium sp.
ACGACGTCGCCGCTGCGCACCGTCTGGCCACCGCAAGTCACCGGGGCGTAGATGCTGCCGAGGCCGGTGGCCTCCAGCTTGGTCGTCAGTGCACTGGTGCCACGAGCGTAGAGCGGCAACCCGAGCGCAGTGAGTTCTTCGATGTCGGTGCACACGCCGTCGATGACCACACCTGCGGCGCCACGGGCCGCCAACGCTTCGGCCACCACCTCACCGAGGGGGGCGCGGCGCTGATCGCCTCCGGTGTCCACGACCACGATGTCGCCGGGTTCGACGTATCCGGCGAGATGGTGCAGATTCGTCGAGTCGGTGGGTGTGGTTCGGACGGTCACGGCGCGCCCGACAACCAGTCCTGCGCCGATCAAGCGGTGGATCGCCGAATCGACGAACCCCTCCTCCAGGTAGTGGCCGATCGTCGGAAGCGCAACCGTCATCGCCCGCTGAACGAGATCGGGGTCCAGGGGAGCGGGGTGTGGGGAGATGGTGATTGCCACGGTCAGCCCTTCCCGATCAGGATGCGCCTGTTGCGCAACACGGGAAGGGTGAAGCGCGCCTCGTCCAGGATGCTCTTGTCGAGGTCGACATCCAGGGAGCCCAGCGACTGGTTCTGCAATCTGGCGACCACCCGGCCCAGCGGATCGACGACCGCGCTCGTGCCGATGCAGTCGGGTGAGCTCGAGCCCGCACCCACGACCCAGCAGGTGTTCTCGATAGCACGGGCTCTCAGCATCGTTATCCAGTGGTCGACCTTGAGGGGCCCGTCCACCCACGCCGCCGGAACCAGGAGGGTGTCGGCTCCGAGTTCCACCAACGCCCGGGCCAGCTCTGGGAAGCGCACGTCGTAGCAGTTCATGAGTCCGAGAACCGAACCGTGCAGATCAAACACCGTGGGTGTGACGTCACCGCGCATCACATAGGCCGATTCCCGGTAGGAGAACGCGTCGTACAGATGCATCTTGCGGTAGTGGGCTAACTCGTGGCCGTCCGCGTCGACGGCGATGGTGGTGTTGTACGGCAGTCCGCTCGGGCTCGGCTCGTACCCTACTGCCACGATCGGCAGCCCCCGGTCACGGGCGGTGTCGGCGATGAACTCCGCAAAGGGACCCCATTCCCGGCCGGCCAGTTCTGACAAGGAATCGGCCACCTCGGTGGCTGCGATCATCGACTCCTCCGGCAGGAGCAGCAGATCTGCCTGCGCGTCGACGGCGTGGTCGGCGAGTGAGACGATCGCGCCGCGGTTGGCTGTCAGGTCGGCGGAGGGCGCGAACTGTCCAACGGTGATTTTCATGCTTGTCCTCTGCTGTCAGTGGCGACCAGACGGCACCGATCGGCCGGCCAGGTGACCGCGATGTCGGCACCCGGCTCCTGAAGGTCAGTCGGTAGCTCGGTGGTGGTGACGACGAAGGGGAATTCGCCGAGGATGAGATGCAGTCGCCATTCACTGCCCAGGTAAACGACATCGGCGACTTTCGCGGCAAACCAGTCGGCCGAACCGCCGGGCGGTGCGACTCGCGCCGCTTCGGGCCGGACCGCTAGCCGCCAGCCGTCGCCGTCGGCGTCGGCCGGCACTGGCACCAATACCTTGCCCACACCGTCGATCTCGACGCCGCCGGCCCCGAGAGTCACCGGCAGCAGGTTGCACGTCCCGATGAATGATGCGACGAATCCGTTGGCCGGCTGCTCGTAAATCTCACGCGGAGTGCCGACCTGCTGGATAACTCCGGCGTTCATGACCGCGATCCGATCCGACATCGTCAACGCCTCCTCCTGGTCGTGCGTGACATACACGAAAGTGATGCCAACCTCACGCTGCAGGCGGGTGAGTTCCACTTGCATCTGCTTGCGCAATTGCTGGTCGAGAGCCCCGAGGGGCTCATCCAGCAAAACAACCGACGGCCGCGAGACGACTGCGCGAGCCAGCGCAACGCGTTGGCGCTGACCTCCAGACAGCTGGTCTGGTTTGCGTTTGGCGAAGTCACCCATGCGCACCAGATCGAGGGCTTCCCGCACGACGACGTCCAGATCGCGGTGACCGAACTGCTCCGGCAGGGTGCGTACGCGGCGGCCGAACCGAACGCGTAGCTCGAACGCGACGTTGTCGTAGACCGTCAGATGCGGGAAGAGAGCGTAACTTTGGAACAGCATGTTCAGATCACGCTTACGGGTCGGCTGATCGCGCACGTCGACTCCGTCGAGCTCGATCACACCCGCTGTCGGTGCCTCGAACCCGGTGATCATCCGCATCAGGGTCGTCTTTCCGCAACCTGACGGCCCGAGGATGGAGAAGAACTCGTTGTGGCCTATCGCCAGATCGGTCGGATGGACTGCCGTCGCTTCGCCGAACTCCTTTGTGACTCCGCGAAGCCTGATCGCGGTGGCCACCACCTCGCCGGTAGCCGCCGTCACGATGACTTGACCTTCGTCCAGCCCTGCTGGAAGTACTTCATCGCACTGCCGGGATCGAGAATGAAGTCGGCATTTGCCACCTGGTCAGGGGCGGCATACACGGCCGAGTTGTTGAGCAGATCGGTTCTTGTGATCTCGGCCTTCGCGGCCTCGTTGACGCTGGCCATCGATCCGTAGTCGGTTGCCATGGCAGCGATTTCCGGACGGAGCGTGAAGTTGATGAATTGGTATGCCGCGTCGGCGTTCTCGGATCCTTTGGCGATCGACAGGCCATCGGTCCACAGTGAGCCCCCCTCCTTGGGGAGCACAAACTTGACGTCCGGGTTGGACGCTACGGCCTTGGCGGTGGCCGTACCGCCCCAAGCCTCAGCGGCGCACGCCTGCCCCTGTGCAACGAGGTCTGCATAGTTGGTTGCGTTGTAACCCGCCAGCAACGGCTTCTGCTCCTGCAGTTTTTCGGTTGCGGCATCGATCTGCGACTCGTCGGTGCTGTTGGCGGGGTAGCCGAGCACCTGCAAGCCCGCAATGTAGGCAGCCAGCATGTTGTCGAGCATGTAGAGCTTGCCGCTGTACGCGGGATCCCATAGCGCCGTCCAACTGTCGATCGGCTTTCCCGTGCACGTCTCGTTGTACAGCAGGCCGGTAGTGCCCCACACCCACGGGACGCTGTACTGCAGGCCGGGGTCGTAGGAAGGATCCTTGAAGGTCGGCGAGAGAGCATCCAGGCCAACGAGCCTGCCGTGGTCAAGCTCCTCCAGAAGGTCTTGACCCACCAGCTGTTGAACCGCGTACTGGCTGGGCTCGACCACGTCGTAGCCGCTGTTTCCGGCGGCGAGCTTGGAGATCATCGTCTCGTTGCTGTCGAACGTGTCCATTTGGACCTTGATGCCGGTCTCTTCGGTGAACGCGTCGATGACTTCGTCGGGGATCTCCCCGGCCCACGCGTAGACGTGCAGGGTGTCGGAGTCGCCTGCGGTTCCCGACGACCCGCACGCCGCCAGAGCCAGCACCGACCCGGTCGCGACCGCGGCCAAGAATGCCTTTTTCATCATGAGGTTGCCTTTCGAAGCAGAGTTGGGATGGTGGGTCAGTCGTCCGAACGCGCCAAGACTTCACGAAGCCGCCCTGACCCGACGGCGACGACGATGACGAACGTGAACGCAATGAGTACGGCGCCAAGAGCATTGATCTCCGGGGTGAGGCCTGTCTTGAGCAGCGAGTACACCCGCAGCGGCATTGTGGTGGTGCCTACGCCGTTGGTGAATGTCGACATGACGATGTTGCCGAAGGATGTCGTGAACGACAGCAGCCAGGCTGACCCGATCGCGGGCCACAGCAACGGCAACACCACTCGACGGAACGCCCCGAAGCCTGTTGCCCCTAGGTCAGCTGCGGCGTCCGGCAGACTCGGATCGAGCGACGACATCGCACCGATCATGACGAGGATGCTCATCGGCATCGTCAGCACGACATGTCCGATCACCAGGGTGGACAGACCGAGGGTGACGTCGAAGGCACTGAACAGGCTGAGCAGGGCGACGCCGAGAACGATCTCGGGGACGATCAACGGAACGAACACCAGCGCGGTGACGGTCCGCCGAAACGGTGTCTCGGTCTTGACCAGTGCCGCGGCGGCCATGACGCCGATGACCGTCGCCAACGTCGCGGCGCAAATTCCCACGACGAGGCTGACCCGCAGAGAGTCGATCAGCCGACTGTCCGCGGCCAACTCCCGATACCAACGCAGGCTGAACCCGGTCCAGTGGTAGCTCACGTCGGAGGCGTTGAACGAGTAGACCAGGACAGCGACGATCGGCACATACAAGAAGACGAGTACCGCGCGACCGATCCATGTTGTGACGCGATCCATGTCAGCCCTCCTTCCGATTGCGACCGCGGCGAAGAAACAATCCGGCGACGGCGAGTGCCATCAGCATCAGCACGATAAGGACCGTCGAGACCGCGGCGCCCACAGGTTGATTGCGGAACTCGGTGTACAGCGTCACGATCAGGTTCCCGATCAGTTGGTCCTTACCGCCGCCGAGCAGCACCGGGATGACGAAAACACCGAGCGTGGGGATGAACGTCAGCACCGCGGCGGCGGCCAATCCCGGCTTGCACAACGGAATGAGCACCCGGCTCTGCGTCTTCCACCAACCGCAGCCCAGATCGGCGGCCGCCTCGCGTAGCGAGTTGTCGATGCCGCGCATGGAGGCAAAGATCGGAAAGATCGCGGTAGGCAGGAAGGCATACAGCAGGCCGGCGAGGACCGCGCCCTGGCTGGGCAACCATTGGGTACTGCCCTGCACCACCCCTACAGTGCGAAGCATGGTGACGATGGGCCCGCCGTCGCTGAGCAGGTTGATCCAGGCGAAGGTTCGCACCAAGAAGTCGGTCCAGAACGGCACCACGATCAGCACGAGCAGCAGACCCTGGCGACGTGGCGGCCGCGCCACGATGTAGGCGGCGGTGAAAAACCCGACAACCACGCAGAAGACCATGTTGATTGCGGCCACGACCAGGCTGTAGCCCAGCACTTTGAGGTAGGCGGAATCGGCCAGTTCACGATAGTTGTCGAGGGTGAATCCCCCCACGATTCCGCCGTAGTTGTCGGCGATGGCGAAGCTGTTGCGAACGACCAGCGCTGTCGGCACGACTGCGAACAGCAGCAGTGTGACAACAGCCGGCGACAACAGCGCGGAACTCGTCAGGCGTCGCGATGAGCGTGGCCATGCCAAGACGCGGCGCGGCTGGCGCGCCGCTTGGTCTCGCGAGGCTGCATCGTTCTGAGCGGTGACGATGATCGGGCTCCCTTACCGCTGGGCATATCAACTGACGGCACCCAGTCTGACCACGCTCGCCGCGACAGGAAATCCGAAGCCGGTGCGGAATCCGCGTCTGCCGGTTACACAGATGACGAAATCCGCACACTAGATGGGCGGTCGATGCGGCACTGCGCGACACCGCCCGCAGTTCGTCAGCCCCGCCGCTCCGCGTCGGGAGGGATGACCACGGCACCAATCACGGCACCAATCACGGCACTGATCACGGCACTGATCACGGCACTGACCCCTGCTTGAGCAGCGAAACCCCCCACATTGACTGGGGTGGGCAACGGAGCGCACCATCAAATGATGTAGATATGCGCATATAGCAATATTGCGTTCGATCCGACATCGCGAGGGAGAAACTCAGGAATGAGCACGTTGCAGGTTGGCGTCTTCGACGAGGCCCTGAATTCTCGCCTCACCAACCGCCCTGATGCGGGCGAAGTACCTGACCGCCGCCTATGCGGGCCCGAACTCTTTCTGGGTGGGCGATCAGTTGAGTGTGTTCATTCCACGCTCCATTGCCACCGCAACCTCGATGGGCGCCGCGCGCTTGGCACCCAACATCGATGCGGTACACGATCGCCGCTCATGGCCCGCGGATGCTGCGCATCACCGGGCGCTACGCCGACGCCTGGTTTCCCGCCTCGGTGTCACGCCCGATCGACTACGCCGAGCGCCTCGACGCGGTACGCAGCGCAGCATCGGACTCCTCCCGTGACCCAATGGCGATCACCCCGGCGCTGATGACGTTCGCGGTTGTCGGAAGCAACAGCGACGAGGTGCAGGAAGCGCTTAGCGCCGACGCAGTGAAGTTCCTGGGGCTCTACGCTCCTGCAGAAACCTGGGCGCGACATGGCGCGCAACACCCTTTCGGGGCGGACTCAAGGGGTGCACAGGACATCATCCCGCAGACGCTCGACGAAGCCACGGCGCGGACTTTCGCCCGCAGGTCCCGAGGTCGCTGCTCCAAGAAATGACCCTCAACGGAACGCCCGCTCAGGTAATCGAACAGGCCGCGACGCTCCGTGACTGCGGCGTCCGGCACCTGGTCGTCGGAAACATCAGCACACTTCAACCGGACCTGCGCAAGGCGTTGGCGTCCACGCTGGTATTCGCCAAAACCCTCCGCAGGATGAAGCGGCTCTAGCGCCCCCACAGGATGTCAGTCCTGTCGTCACACGCACCCCTTCGGGTCAACACATTCGACGCAGTAGCCGAGCAGCGCGTGGTTTTCATCCTTGACGGTGCGAATGGAAACGAGCATCCGAGAGCCTTCGGGAACAACCTCTTCGAATGGCGCGAACGACTCGCCGAGAAGGTCGATTGCCCGAACCTCGGCAAGCGTCTCCGGGGTCACCGCAACGAACTCCCAGATCGGTCGACCGTTCACACATCTCCTGTCGGCGTTCATGATTGATACGAAGCCGGCTGTCGTGGCGACTATCCTCCCGCCCAGGTCGATGTAGGCGATGACAGCATCGTCGCAGTCGTGCAGTTCGGAGAGTTCTTTCGCAAGCACCTCCAGCGAGGTGGCCACGGCGCCCCGGGTGTACTTGTTCAGGCCTGAATCCTCTGCCATGTGTTGAGACACAAGGCTCGACGGCATAGGCCGACCGAAGAGGAATCCCTGTGCAAGTTTGCAGCCCATGCCTCTGAGGAGTTCAGCCTGCGCAGCATTTTCGACCCCCTCGGCCACAACCGCCAGACCCAAGCTGTGGCCCAAACCGACGACTGCCGAGACGATCTTTCGACTTTGCCGATGGGTGGTTACGGCCGCGACGAAGCGGCGGTCGATCTTGATCTTGGAAAATGGAAGCGAACTGAGCCACGTCAAGCTCGAATACCCGGTGCCGAAATCGTCCATAGCGATCATGCACCCAAGATCTATCAGCCGTTCGAGGGTGCGTTTGGAGTCGGCCAGGTCGTCGATGACTCCCGATTCGGTCACCTCGATGTGCACCCGGGTCAGCGGAAACGACCATGCCGTGGCAATGTCGGCGATCCTGGTCGCCAAGCCACGGTCATGGAGCTGGGCGGGGGACACATTGAACCCGAGAAACAAGTGCTGCGGCCAATCGCGGGCGGACGCGAAGGCGCGGCGCATGAGTCGCTCGAGGAGGTCATCCAGCAATCCATCGCGGTCTGCTAGCGGAATGAAGTCACTCGGGTTGACTTCACCCCGAACCGGGTCGTTCCACCGAGCCAGCACCTCAAGCCCTAAGGTTCGGCCGCTATCCAGCGCGACGATTGGTTGAAAGTACGGCTGTATCCGATCTTCGGCTAGGGCGGCCGAGAGATCCCGCGCGAGCAGCTCATCGGCATTCAATCGCCCCTCCATCTCCGAACCGCGGTGCTCGTAGCGCCTGGCTCACACCCCCAACTGAGCCGTCCAGGGACAGGGTAGCGCCAGCAATCGTGATGAAAGCAGTGTTCAGGAAAGCACCGGGCCACATACTCGGCAGACGGTCGCGGGCCGGTCAGACCAGAACTTGGTATCGACCGGCCTACCCCAGGATTGCCCGTGCCGCACGCTCTGCGACCAGCATGACGGGCGCATTGGTGTTCCCCGAAGTGATGGTGGGCATCGCCGATGCATCAGCTACTCGAAGACCGGCGACGCGGAACACCCGACAGTCGGTATCGATCACCGCGCCAGCCGATCTCGGCAGGCCCTGTGCGTCAAAGAATCCCATCGCGCAAGTGCCCACCGGATGAAAGATGGTGGTCCCGAGTTCACGGGCCGCCTGCTGCAGGTCTTCATCACTCACCAGTTGCGGGCCGGGAAGCAACTCTTCCGGCCAGTAGCGGGCCAGCGACGGCGCCGCCATGATCTGTCGGGTCATCCTCAGACCTCGCACCGCAGCGTCGCGATCGGCGTCAGTGGACAGGTAATTGCAGGAGATCTTCGGGGATGTCAGCGGATCTGCACTGGCTATGCGCACATGTCCACGCGAGCTGGGGCGCAGATTGCACACCGAGGGGGTGATCGCCCCGAAACGGTGCAGGGGTTCGCCGAACTTGGGCAACGACAGGGGTTGCACATGCCACTCCAAATCGGCGCTGGCCAAAGTGGAATCGCTTTTGGCGAAGGCGCCCAGCGTGGAGGGCGGCATGGTCATGGGCCCTGATCGCAGCAGTAGATACTGAAGTCCCATGCCTGCCCGAGTGATCCAGTTCCGGTACAGCGTGTTAACGGTCTGGGCGCCGCGCACCCGGAAGACCGTGCGCAACTGGAGGTGGTCCTGGAGGTTCTCACCCACTCCCGGCAGATCGACGACCACCGGGACTTGATGTTGGGTGAGCAGCCGGGCCGGGCCCAGGCCCGAGGCCTGCATCAGATGCGGCGATCCAATCGCACCGGCGGTCAGGATCACCTCCCTGCGGGCTTGGACGTCGACAATGTGGCCGTCTCTGAGCAGTCGCACACCGGTGGCGCGGCGACGAGCTGTGGTCCAGGCGCCGCGACGCTGATCCTCGTGGACCTGGTCGTCCACCAGCAGCTTCAAGGCCTGGGTGTGGGTGTAGATGGTGAGATTCGGCCGCTGGGCGACGGGATGCAGGAAAGCATCGGCCATCGACCAGCGACGGCCACGCCGTTGGTTGACATGAAAGTACGCGCTGCCGGCGTTGTTTCCCCGGTTGAACTCGTCAATCGGGGCAATCCCGACCTCCGCAGCGGCGGCCTGCCAGGCGTCCAGGATCTTCCAGCGCACCCGCGGGCGCTCGACACGGATCTCGCCACCGGCGCCGTGCCAGTCGTCAGCTCCGCCGAAGTAGTCTTCCAACTCTTTGTAGATCGCCAGCGTCTCGCCGGAACCGTCCGGGCCGCCCCACAGCCATCGGTCGTCGCCGGTGGCCTGGGCCCATAGGTCGTAATCGCTAGCCTGCCCGCGCATATGGATCATGGCGTTGATCGAGGATGAGCCGCCGATCACGCGGCCCCGCGCATAGTGAATGCTGCGGCCGGCCAGACCTGGGTCGGCTTCAGTCGCGAAACACCAGTCGGTTCGGGGGTTGGCAATTGTGTACAGGTAGCCCACCGGCACCTTGATCCAGAACCAGTTGTCTTTACCGCCAGCCTCAATCAAGAGCACCCGGCAGTGGGGGTCGGCGCTGAGCCGGTTGGCGAGCAGGCAGCCCGCACTACCGGCTCCTACGATGACGAAGTCGAATTCGGCGACCGGGCTCATTCCGGTAGTGACCTTCCATTCCATCGGGTGGCATGTTTTCGTTGTCGCGCGCCGACAGCCCCCTACGCACCGCGGGCGGGGGATAGCTGTCCGGTCTCCGTCGTATTGTCATCCACCTGCTGCACAATGCCATCCTCGGTTAGTGATTCAGGTCATTTCGGGTGACCACCGTCGCCGGACGGGGTCTGCAGAATTGCGATGGCAATGTCGGTCGCTTCCTCGACGGCCCGTCTTAGCTCGCTGCCGTCCTCGACCGTCTGGGCGGCGAGTTCGCGCAGGCCGCCGAGCAGAATGACCATTTTGACGCGGCTGACGGGTGGCACGCCGCCTCGCCGAAATCCGGGGTTGGCGGTCATATCTCGGATGACGTCGGCCAGCGCGGTGTAGTTGGTGCGCTGTGTCGGCCGGGCGGAAACCCCGAGTGCCGGAAGGTCACGAATCCAGCTCAGCGAGACCAGCGGTCGGCTGCCCAGATGTGCTGCGTACGCCTCGATCATCTGCCGGACCTGATCGTGCCAGTGCGCCTCTTGGTCGACCTCGCTGCGGATCCGGTCGATCAGTACCGCGGTCCGTGATTGCAGCAGCGCCAAGTAGCACTGCTGCTTGTTGTCGAAATGCTGATAAAAGGTGCGTTTGGACGCCGAGGCGACACGCACGATGTCGACGACTGTCGTCGCCGAATAGCCGCGATCCTCGATGAGGGTGGCCAGCGCCTCGATCAATCGCTGCTGCTCGCTGCTGATCGGACCCGACTGGCGCATATGGGTACGATATCGTACCCTGCTCAGACGTCCGGGTACGTACTCGTACCCGCAGGTCGGCCGATCAGGAGTACGCGATGCACCGCACTGTCAGCTCAACTCTGGGGGCGATTGCGTGGTCGGCGGTCGCCGCCCTGCCCATTGGGACAGCCCTTGCCCTGGCCCTTGTCATGGCCACGGCCGCGAGCCCACTGAGCGCCCGCGCCGCGGCGGTCATCCCCACCCGCTGCCTATGGAATGAGTCGGTCGTGGCCGCAGGGCTGGGTTCGCTGGAGAACCTCGAGTTCGACGGTACCGGCGGAATGCTGCTGTCGCGCACCACCCAGCGACGCGGGCAGATCTACCGCCTTACCCCGGATGGAACGGGCACAACCGTGGTCCCCGATGTCCCAGCACCCGGCAGCATCACCGTCGACGGCTCGACCGCCTACTTCACCACCGGAAACAGCTTCCTGTCCGGGATCACCGGACGCCGCGACGGCACCATCACCCAGGTGGACCTGAACACCGGCGATCGCTCTGTGGTGGCCAAGAGCCTGACCATGCCCAACGGCATGGCCCGATTGCCCGACGGATCGTTCGTCGTCTCCCGCAACCTCGGCCTGATCACCGGGCTGACCAGCGTGAGCCCCGACGGCGCAGACAACAACCGGTTCACGCCCTGGCTAACGAACACCAACGGGGTGACCTATGACGCGACCCGCAATTCCATCATCACCTCACTGGACCTGCACCCGGTGGCCACGCTGGCCGTCGTCGACGTAGCCAACCCCAAACGCATCAGCAGGTTCTACCTCGGGTTGTTCGGGCTGTTCGGCTTCCCCGACGACCTCACCGTGGGCGCCGATGGCGCGGTCTACCTCGCCATGGACGGCGGCAGCATCGTTCGTATCGACCTCAATGCCAACAAGGCCTGCATCGTCGCCTCTCGCCTGTTCGGCAGCACATCGGTGCGCTTCGGTTCGGGCCCCGGATGGGACAGCCGCTCGCTGTACAGCGTCGACCTCTGGGGCGCCGTCCACAAACTCACCCCACCGGAGTGAGCCGGTAGCGGAAGCCTCTCCTCGGCCGTGCGCTCTAGCCGTCGACGGTCCCG
>CAZLTV010000061.1:11384-19057 GCA_964562545.1 uncultured Mycobacterium sp.
CACCGGCTAGGCAGGTGTTGTGCTCACGGATTGATGCGGATGGCAGCGGGGTTCCACATGCCGGAGCGGGTGGCGGTGCCGAGTTCGAGCTCGGCTTGAGGGGCGTTGACGAGGGGTTCGAAGCGTCGTAGCGATCCCCAGTCACGGCCCCAGTCCTGGGACAGATAGGTGGGCATGACATGCGCGCGGAGCAGGAGATCGGTAATGCCGAGTAGTCCGCCGTTCTGTCCGTCTTGCCAAGTGTCAGGGTTTTGGAGTTTGGCGGGGTAGTCCGGCGAGATGCGGTAGCGCGGCACGTCGGTGACGCCATTGGCATGCAGCATCGGTTGTTGGCAAGGAAAGACCAATCCGACCATCCAGTCGAGCAGTACAGGTTGGGCAGAGCCGACGTACTGCTGAAGCGAGCGCAGTTCGGGCACCCGAGGTGGCGTGACAGCCACCCAGGCACCGGGATCGAGGGATCGGTCGATGGCGACGACACGGACATAGGTGGCGCCGGAAGGAATCGCGTGGCGAGGGAAGCGCAGGTTACGCCAGGCGGGCTGGGGCCCGATGTCGTAGGGCGTGATCCGCCCGTCTGCGTGCGGCTCGCCGTCGGGGCCGCTGCTGCCGTATTCCAGGGCGACAGTTTCGGCAGTGGTGCGACCGCGCAGCACGCTGTCTCCGGTGATGGTTCCGGCCGCGGTGACGACGATCAGTGGATGGGCGGCGTCGGGCGCGGGCAGCCGGTACCAGGCGGAGGTGAGGGTGCTGGATTGCTGCGTTCCGGCGGTGAAGCTCCCCAGCACGGGCGTGTTGGACGGTTGCAGTCCGTAGGGGAGCGGCACTCGCGACCCATTGACGCCCGGACGTTCCAGGGTGACAGGTTGGTCCCAGTCGGCGTCGATGCCTGGTTGGTGATTGGACTGCCAAATCGACTCGGCGAGTATGTGTTCGGGTACGCCGTTGGGGGTAAATCCGATGGGGTTAGTCCCGCCGAGCGGTCCGAATGCACTGTACTGACCGGGTATGGGCGTGAGGGTTCCGTTGCCGGGGTCGGGTTCGACGAGAACGTAGTCGGCCAGGCCGCAGCCGCCAGCCAGTTCGCGGATGTTGGCCCATCCGTTGGAATAAGTCGGGTATTGGCGAACTGCGCCGATCAGAAGCGAGCCCATAAACACGACCACCATGAATCCTGCCGCTACGGGGACCGCGACCACGGCCGCCCTGCTGAATTCGCGGGTACCGGCGCTGCGCGGGCCGGTAACGTGCAGCCACCCGGCATAGGCCACGCTGGCCAAGCAGAGCGCGAAGAGCGCGGCGCTAAGGGTGACCGGCCCCAACCGTGGTGAGCCGTCGTTGAAGTACACGCCGTAGCTGGACACATACCACCAGCCGTTGGTCGACGAGAAACACAGTGCTACCACGAAGAGGATCAGCGACAGAAACGCCATCCGGTTGCGCGGGTTGCGCAGCACGGCGGGCCCCACCAGGACGGTGGTCACTGCGGCCATCGCCGCGCCGACAGCGGCGAACAATCCGAAGTGATGGACCCACTTGGTTGGGGCGAAGGTGAGGAAGAAGATGGTCGCGAAGATGATGGCGATGAGTCGCCACACCGGTCCGGTTGCGATACCGCGGATTCGTTTGCGGCGCAGGAGCACAAAGATGGCGGTGAACAGACACGCGAGGGTGATGAGGATACCGAACCGACGGGCCAGCGCCCCGTCGGTCGTCGGAAGGATCAGGTAGAAGTAGCGCAGGTTTTCGGTGTACCAGGGTTGGCTTGGGCCGATGGCGGTGCGCACTCGGGTCGCTTCGAGCACAGAAGCCAGGCTTTGGTCGGCGAACACTACGGTGAGCACGACCGTGCCGGCGGCCAGCATCGGTGCCACGAGTGGCCGGGTGCCGACCTGGCGGCGACGGGTCGCGATGATTCGCAGGATTGGGCGACCGCCGGCCACCAGTGCGGCCACGGCGATCAGTCCTGTCGGCTGGATACCGAGGGTAAAGGCGGCGACCACGATCGCGGCGGCGGCCGGCGAGAGACGGCGGGTGATGATGGCGCGTTCGATGAGCACATAGGTGATCAGGGCACCGGTAGCGATCTGGCCTTCGGGGCGCAACCCGTTGTTGAACGGCATCCACGCCGCGCACAGCACAAGGGCTGCCGCCCACAGGGCTGGTCGGCTGCGAGCCACCGCTGGCCCGAGGCGCGGGAGCACTTCACGGGACAACAGAAACCAGCACACCACGACGCACACCAAATCCGGGAACCGCATCCATAGGCTGATGGTGCTGATGTTGGTCATCAGGGCAAGCAGGTTGTAATACCACCCGAACGGGTCCTCGGGGCTGCCGAACCATCGGAAGTAGTTCGACATGTAGCCGGCATGCCCCGCTACCCGAGCCATTCCCAGCTGATAGCCGTCATCCGAAGATCCGGCGCCCGCGGCAAACCACGACACCGAGACGACCAGAACCGTGACATCGGCCCAGCCAAAGCGCCTCCAACCCGCAGGGATGAGGCGCTGCTTTCGGCGTCCGTCAAGAAGGTCCAGACGCCACAGCGCCACGACGGCGACCAGTGTGCAGGCGATGCCGCCGAGAATCGCCGCCAACTTCAGGAGCGCGGGCGTAGTGGTGAAGCGCGTGTCAATCGTGGCCGACAATTCCAGCCCTGGCGGTGCTGGCCCCGTCAGGTCGCTGAACACCCCGACAATCTGCGGCCGCAGATTAGGGTCGACATACCCCGTCCGCAGCGGTGCGCCGCCTGCACCGGAGAGACCCACGACTGTCGCAAAAGTGCCGTCCGCAGACGAGGAAACGTCAATGCGTTGGCAGTCCGGCTCTGCCATCCGATCTCTGCTGACGCTAGTGATGACCACGTTACGTACCACCACGTCGAGCTGCTCAGCATTGACGGTGACGATAAGCCCGTCGAGGGTGGCGTCCCGCGCCTGCGGCGGCGCAGTTGCCAGCACGACTCCGCCCGCCTCGTCCATGTCTGCAACCACCGAGCACGGGATCGTGACCTGTAAATCCACGGGAGTGAGAGAGATCAACGGTGCCGTCACGTCGCCGAGACGACCGCCCTGAGGCCACGTCAGCGCCGCAGTGGTCTGCACAACGGGCAGCACCGGCACGAGGACTGACAGCAGCGCACCAAATAAGCCGGATACCAGGGCGATCCAGCAAGCCGGGCGGGCACCGCGGCGTACCGAGTTCCGCCGGTCCGGATCGACTTCTTGACGAAGGTGGCGCGTATCGGTCACCGATGGAGTCCGCCGGCTGAGTATCCCGCCGCTGCGCCGCAGAGGCTTGCGAGAGTGCTGACCACAACTTCGGCGAACCCCTTGCCACGCACCACCATATGAATAATCGAAGCAACTGTTACAGTCAAGGGTGTGCCGCGGCCAGTCGACCACGCCAAACGCGAAGAACTAGTAGTGCAGGCCACCGAAGTCCTGGCCCGCACCGGCATCATCGACACCTCGCTGCGCTCACTGGCGGCAGAAATGGGGACCAGCGCCCGCATGCTGGTCTATTACTTCGGCAGCAAGGAACAACTCATCCTGGCCGTCATGAAAGGCTCTCAGGCGCAGAATGTCCCCGAACCCGTGCTGTACGCGACCCGCGAAGAGCTGCGCCAGTGGTGCCTCGACGACTGGCACCACATCACCCGCGGAGGTGGCCGCTCACGGCTCCGCATCCTCGAGCAGGTATTCGGTGCAGCCTGCGGCCAGAACAGCCCCTATGCCACCTACACAGCCGAAACACTGGCCCAACTGACCCACAACGCCCAACTGCGCATGGAAGCGATCGGCATGCCTGCCGCTGTCGCCGAGACCCGCGCCCGACTGGCGCTGGCCGCCATTCAAGGTCTGGTCATCGACTTCTTCACCACTACCGACCACGCCCGCGTCGACGACACCTATCGCCGCATGGTCGACGACCTCGTTCTGGCCCCCTTCGAAGCGGCCCCGCCCCGACGGCAACGACGCCCACCAGCAACTCGATCAGTCCCAGCCCGGCATCCGTGAGGCAGGATCCGATAGCGAGACCCGTTGGACAGCAGACTAATACGACGTGCTCCACCGATCGCCCGGCAAGCCATGTCGAGCTGGATCCAGAGAACGGCGGGCTGGAACATATCTCGCCTCAAACCGCCACCCGCTGGGGTGGCTATTTCAGTGGAGCTCACCGTCCTCGGGGGACATTCACCGGAGTGCTGCCAATGCTATCGGCCGCCAACCTGATCGTTCAGCTCCCCAGCATCCCCGCCTCGAAGGGGAGTGCGGAGCGCCTTGTGGAATCTTGGCCTGTCGCACGCGGAGGCTCAAGCGACGGCGCGATCGCGATCCCTCCGGCATAGAACGGCGGCAACTCCGATCGTTGTCTCGGGTTGTCCGGTTGACAGCTGGAATAGCTCGCCCGATGCGGTTGTAGGAACTCGGTGAACTGTCGGAACCTGATTGCTCTGACCTCAGCGACCTCAGTTCGTGTCGGTCGACGATTTCACCAAGCTGTCGGTTACGTCGCGTGCGGCGAATGGCCGACTGCGACGTCGCGCACGCGGATGACCTATCGGAGGAGGACCTTATGACCATTCACGGCAAGGTTGTCGCCATCACCGGTGCCAGCAGTGGAATCGGTGCAGCGACAGCCCGTCATCTCGCCTCGCTCGGCGCGGCCGTCGTTCTTGGCGCCCGCCGCACAGACCGGCTGGACGAGCTGGTCGCCGAGATCGAAGCTGCCGGTGGCGCGGCGATCGCCGCGCGCGTAGATGTCACCGATCCCGACGACCTTCAGTTGTTGGTCTCCCTGGCCGTCGAGCGCTTCGAACGGCTGGACGTCCTGGTGGGCAACGCCGGGATCAGCAGGATCAGCACGCTGGCTGACCTGGATGTTGCGGGCTGGTCTGCGATGGTCGATGTGAACGTCAAGGGAGTTCTCAACGGGATCGCCGCGGCACTGCCGGTGTTCCACCGTCAGAACCGCGGCCACATCGTCACCGTCGTGTCGACGTCGGGCCTGAAAATTGTTCCCATGCAGTCGGTCTACGCCGGGACGAAGAACGCCGTCCGCACCATCATGGAGGGACTGCGACAGGAGAGCACCGATGGGGCACTTCGCACCACGTCGATCTCGCCTGGCTACGTCCGCACAGAACTGATCGACAATGCCATCGACGATCCGGCCCTCCGCGACCAAGCAGCGCAGAATATGGCCGGTCTCGGTATCGACCCCACCGCAGTAGCCCGTGCGATCGCCTTCGCGATCGACCAACCCGACGACGTCGAAATCGGAGACCTGACCATCCGACCGACGAGGCAGGGTTGAACAACCAGGTTATGGGGATAGCGCCGCCTCGGATGGCGCTCGCCGTTGGGCTGCCGCAGTCGACACGAGCGGCGACACCATGGCCTTCCGGGCTATCCGGCAGGTGAGGTAAACCCGGAAGGTCCGTCATTTCACCTGCTGAAAACGGCGTATCTCACTGGCAACCATACATATTCGGGCGGCGGATCTTCGCGGCACTCGATGGGGCAACTTTCAACCTGCATCCGACCACTGTCTGGCCTTGCCGTACGTTGGTCGTTGAGCCAAGCCCGGACCGGCGAGGGTTTATACCGCAACTCGAGGCGTGAGAGGTACCCAATGCGTACGAAGACATACTGCTTCCCGGCGATCGCCGGCCTAGCCGCGGCCACGCTGATAACCGTGGGGTGCAGCAATGCCAGGAGCGTCGATGCGTCGATGCCGCCGCAGGTCGGGTTGATAGTTACCTCCGAGGTGCAGGCACCGCCCACTGAGGTGAAGCTGATCGGGGAGCGGGACGTCGAAGTGACGCTCACCGGCCCGATCGCTGCGAAATACTCAACGGCAACCGACAGTCAGAAACAGGCGCTCGGCAAGCCGCTGACCGGTAGCCACAACGCAGGAACCCGCGACAGCGGCGTGGTGTTCCAACAGTTCCAGGGCGGGGTGATTGTCGCCAAGAACAACGAGCCGGGCACACCTGCTTACATCACCTGGGGCAAGATCCGGGAGGCCTGGAACGTCGAACGGGATCCGGACGGCATTCCCGAGATCCTGGGCAAGAACGGCTCGCCTGGCCCGCTTGGCGTACCGACCAGCGATGAGAACCCTGTCGGCGATCTGCTGGTGACGACGTTCGAGTACGGCAAGATCGTGTTCGACCCGGCGACCGGCGAGGTCGAGGTGACGGTCAACGGCAACGTCGTACCATCCGGCCTGTAGGCCCCAGGGTCACTCACGGTCACTCACGTCACCCTTGCCAAGGGACTACATCCCTGAACGCCTCCCGGCACTCCCGGCCGCAGCAACCCGCATCGCCAATAGAGACAAGACCGTTCCTGTCGCTGAAAAACCTTGGGCGGCATCGCAATAAGGCGTACAAGCCAGAGTAGTCCCACCGCCAGTAGCACCACCTCCTCGCGAAGGAGACCTTTGACCCGACGATTGCCGCCGTAGGCGGGCGGGCCCGCCTACTCGGCTGCGATCCGGGCGCGACGGGAGCTGAGAAACTCCCAGATATCGGTGCCCTGAGACAGCACCTCTGCCCTCGGTAAGGCCGAATAACGATGCCGAAGCCGACATGAGCCGATGCCCGCTTCACAACGCGAGGGTCGCGATCACACCTCACACGCGTCAAACTTGCGTGATACGCAAACTTACGCATCACGCAAGTTTCGGCCTAATGTCGCTCGCATCGACACCACACCGAACAAGCGCTCAGCGCCCGGCCTGCGCGAACGCAGGAAACTGCAGACCCGCGACGCACTGGCGGCCGCGGCGGCGCGGCTGGCACTCGAGCGTGGGCTCGACCAGCTCCGGGTCGAAGACATCGCCGCCGCCGCGAACGTCTCCGCACGCACCTTCAACAACTACTTCGACAGCAAGTACGCGGCACTGACCACACGCTATGTCGATCGAATGTGTCACGCCGCCCGCGCTCTGGAGCAGCGCCCGGTCGAAGAACCCCTCTGGGAGGCAATCATCGAAGCCCTGTTGGAACAATGGGCCAGCTCGAGCCGCGGCCACACCCCTCCGGGTCGGGAGACCATCGCCGAGCTTCGGGCGATCTACGGGGCGCCCGAACTGCAGGGCCATAGCATGGCAAGCTCGTTGGCCGACCACCACCCGTTCACGGTGGCCGTCGCGGCCCGCATCGGCGCCGACGCGGGCCCATACCCGCGGCTGGTCACTGCGGTCGTCACCGCCGCGACCCAGGCGACAATCACCACCTTCCTGACCGCCGACCCACCCGTCGCGCTGGTACCACTACTACGCGAAGCCCTCACCGATGTCGCCAGCGGTCTGCCTGCACCAAAGCGACCGGACGAATGACCGAAGCGCCCTCCATCGGCGGAGATCCACAATTGTTCGCGCGCTTGGCGATTGCCGAAACCAACGCCATGATCATCGGCGAGGACGCCGAGCTCGAAGTCGGTATCTGCGCGCATGCCGGCTCCACGACCAGGTGGACCAATACCTGCGGCCCTACGCCGCTCTGGGCTACGTCTTAGAGGAGAGCACTGCGCTCTCACCGGCGAGCTGCCGACAGGGGGCAGAGCCCTTTAGAGCGAGACATGAATCGCGCCGGGCTCGAATAGCTGACCACACCGAGAACAGGAGACCCGTGATGGCAGATCCCACTCAACAAGAAA
>CAZLTV010000062.1:0-18855 GCA_964562545.1 uncultured Mycobacterium sp.
TAGCGCGTCTCGTTCGCAATGAGAAGGTCAGGGGTTCGAATCCCCTCAGCTCCACTGTTGCGCTGTCCCGGGACACCGTTGACAGGTGTCTCGGGACCTCGTTGCCTTTGCGCGGGTGCCTGTTCACGCACCCGCCCGTTCCGGGTGGCGCCGTTATCGCCGTCGTCAAAGCCGGTGGCCTGCGGCCAGTCTTGACGGCGGCTGCGGACGGCGCGGTGCGGCTGGTTGTCGGTAGCAGTGCCTGGGTTAGCTGGTCGTCGGGGTGTTTCTTGGGTGGGCCGGGTGGTCGGCCGAGTGGCTGGTAGTCGCTGGTGGGGTCGAGGGTGAGTTCGCGGAGGAGCTTGCCGGTCTCGGCGTCACCCGAACGAGACAGCGGTGCACATCCTGGCGGCTCGGAGTGGGCCGTCTGCCCATTGCTGGCACTCGGTCAGCGCACCACTATGTCGCTACTCGAGTCGGCAGGAGGCGCGCATGCAAATCAGGCCTGTGGTACCTCCGGCGGGCGGTGCGCTCGGTGGCTGGGCAATGGGTGGCCCGGAACGCCGGGTCGAGCGGGCTGCCAAGGTCATGGCTGCGCTCACCGAGCTGATCCCGTGGGACGGCTACGCGTTGTGTGCGTGGGATGTGACCTCCGGAGGGCATCGGCACGCCACCCTCGTGTCCCAGGGATACAGTGCCACGGTCCAGGAGCACATGAATGACGCGTTCGTGGCCGTAGACCCCGCCTTCGAGGTGTTGCATACCCGCTCCGAGCGGGGATTGTGCTGGCGCGACCTGCACCGGGACTGGGGAATCGCGGTGGCACGCAGCTACACCGGTGAGGCGATCCTGATGCCCGCGGGCTTCCGTGAGGGGATGACTCGTTGCCTGCGGACCGACGACGGCCGGTACACGGGGGCCTTACATATCAGCTGGAGTTCCGCCACCGCGCCGCCAGGCGACGTCTTCGCGACCGTCGAGGCTTTCCGAGTTCTGCTTGCGGATGCGTGCGATCTGCTCCAGGATCCTGTGCCACGGGCGCTCACGTGGGGGCCCGAGGACAAGGCGACAATTCTCACGCCGAGCGGTGCGCTTGTGGAGGTCCCCGGCGTGGAGGTCGGGAACCTAGTCCAGCACCCGGCCGCGCTCGACAACCTGCGCCGGCTCCTGCCCCTTGCGAAGGCGCAGCGCTTCATGTGGGTGGATGAGGGCGGGCTGTCCCACCGCATCGAGTTGGTACCCCTCGACGGGGGTGCGACCCTGCTCAAAGAAACCCCAACCCCGTGGCCGTACGGCCTTACCGCGCGCGAGGCTCAAGTCCTACACCTAGTCTCTGCGGGTGCCTCGAACCCGCAGATCGGGGAGGCACTCTTCGTCAGCCATCGCACCGTCGCCACGCATGTAGAGAGCCTGCTGCGAAAACTCTCTTGTTCATCTCGAAGCCAGCTCGCTGCCGCAGCCGTCGCCGCTGGCGTGCGCCTGCTCGACCTTTCCCAGATACCCGCGTAAGGCTCTCGTTGCATGGCAGGTTCCTGGTTTCCGTCAGTTGACGGATGCCCGGTGAGTTGAGGTCGGTGGAGCATTCTTCCACCCGTCAACAACAGGAGTCTGTATGTGTCACTCGGCCCCTCCGCGCACCCAGCAAACGATGGCGACAGCCTGCCGCACTCGCGTCTCAGCGGCACCGCGGCGCTCCCGTCGCCGTGCGTCACTCCAGTTCGCGAACGGGGGCAAGCTGCAGTGAAGATGCGGAGCAAGACACTCCTGGCCTCGGCGTCCGCCGCCGCACTACTGACGCTTGCCGCGTGCGGGGGAAGCGGTGCCAGCGCCTCGGAGGACGGCGACATCATCCTCGGGTTGCCACTCGCCCAGACCGCCGATATCGGGGTCTCGGACCACAAGGACTTCCTCAACGGTGTCCAGATGGCGGTCGATGAGATCAACGCGGACGGCGGCGTCGACGGCCGCAAGGTCAAGATCGAGACTGTCGACACCGACCCCGTCGACGCCGAGTCGATCACGTCGGCCTTCACGTCCATCGCCGACAAGAACGTGCACGCGATCCTGTCGCCGTTCACGTTCATCCCTCAGGCAGCGATGGACGCTGCGGCGGCCTACGGCGCGCCGTACATGAACGGCGACACACAGTCGGGCGCCCTGGACGTGTATCAGTCCGACCCCGAGAAGTACCGCAATGCATTCATGCTCGATGGACCTGAGGTCTACTACGGCAAGGCCTTCGCCCCCTACCTCGACCAGCTGGAGGCCCAGGGATGGCAGCCGAAGAACAACCGCGTGCACATCGTCCCGTGCGAGATCGGCTACTGCCAGGCGATCGAGAAGTCGGCCGTGCAGGCGATCGAACAATCCGACGGGAAGTGGGAGCTCGGGGAGGTCACGCAGATCACCTCACCCGTACAGGACTGGGGAGCGGTCGTCAGCGCCCTGCACAAGGAGGACGCGGGGGTCATCATCATAGACCACTGGGTCGCCTCCGAGCTCGCGGCCTTCGCGAAGGCCTGGGCCGCCAACCCCGTCGACGGCTCCCTCGTCTATCTGCAATACGGACCGAGCCAGCCTGAGTTCCTGCAGCTGGCGGGCGAGGCCGGCAACGGCTTCGTCTGGTCCTCGATGACGGCCCTGCGCAACACCGATGCTGGAGCGGCGTTCCGCCAGAAGTACGGCGAAGAGTTCCAGAGCAGCATCGGACTCCTTTACAGCGGGATGGGCTACGACGCCGTCGAGATGCTCAAGAAAGTGTGGGAGACCAACGGGAGCACCGACTTCGAAAGGGCCGTCGACGAATTGCGTGATATCCAGTACGACGGCGTCCTTGGCCACTACGCCTTCAACCCGGATACCCAGGCGGCGATGATGTACCCCTGGGACACCGAAGACCCGGCCGAGGGCCTCCCGATGACGTGGCTCCAGATCCAGCATGGCGAGAGCAAGATCGTCGCTCCCGAGGACGCCGCCGAGACGACGTTCCGGCCCGGCGCTACCTCATGGATGTCGTGAGCATGCACCGGGATGGCTCCGCCAGCTCGACGCTGGCCTGCGAGACGCTGCACCTGACGCTGGGCGGACGTGCCATTCTCAGCGACATCTCGCTGTCGTTGAGTCCCGGCGAGGTGCTGGGGATCGCTGGGCCAAACGGCGCCGGCAAGACGAGTCTGTTCGACGTCATCTCGGGACGTCGGCGGCCGTCGCAGGGCAGCGTCCGGCTGGGTGGGCGGGACCTGACCGGGATGTCAGTCCACCGACGGGTCAGGGCTGGCCTGGGCCGCACGTTCCAGACGCCGGTCGTGCCGGACGCCCTGACCGTTGGCGAGACTCTGGAGGCCGCGCGCAAGGCCTTCTACCCGGAGAGCTCCCGGCTCGACGCCGAGTGGGCCGTCGACCTCGTGAGCCTCCAATCGCCGAGTAGCGTGCTCTCGGAGTCGCTGGACACCCTAGAGCGACGCAAGCTCCTGCTGGCATGCGTGATGATGCGCCGACCGCAGGTGCTCCTAATGGACGAGCCGGCCTCGGGGCTGGTCACCTCAGAGATCGATGAGCTGGATGCGATTCTGAAGCGCCTAGCGTGGGAGTTGAAGATGGGTGTTGCGCTCATTGAGCACCGACTCGAGTTGCTCTCGGCCATCTCCGACCGCGTTCTGGTCCTCGACGCCGGGCTGTGTATCGCCGACGGGCCGGCTGACGAGGTGTTCCAACTCCAGGTGGTCCGTGACGCCTACTTCCAGGATGTCGCATGACGGATCCAGTGCTCGGCGTCGAAGGCCTGTCCGCCGGCTATGGACCGCTGCGGGTCATCCACGACCTGGATCTCGAGATCGCTCCTGGGGAGCGGGTCGGCATCGTCGGCCTGAACGGTCACGGCAAGACGACCCTGTTCCGGGCCCTGACCGGACTCTCCGGCTGGCAGAGCGGCAACATCCGCCTGCGCGGGGTGGAGATCGGGGAAAGGCGCATGACTGCGCCCGGGCGGCGTACCCACAAGATCGCCCGGCGCGGCCTAGCACTCATCCCGCAGGGCGACGCGATCTTCCCAGGGCTGACCGTTGAGCAGAATCTGCTCAGCGGCGCCTTCACGAAGCGGGCCTGGCGCGAGCGCCAGGAGCGTATGGACAAGGTGATGCAGATCTTTCCCCCTTTGGAGAAGCTCCGGCGCTCCCCAGCGGGCAACCTGTCCGGCGGTGAACGACGCATGGTCTCACTCGGCCGGGGGCTCATGGGTGACGTCTCGGTCTACCTTGTCGATGAGCCGTCGCTGGGGTTGGCGCCGAAGATAGCTGCAGCGGTCCTCAAGTCCGTGCACTCGATCGATGTAGGCGACGGTGCCATGTTGATCGCGGAGCAGAACATCACGCTGCTTGAGGGCAGGGTGGACCGCATCCTCGGCATGCACGCGGGGCGCCTCAAGCAGGCGGGCCACGGCGAATTCGCGATCGGGGGAGTGCACCTCTGATGGACGCCTACTTGGTGATCTCGGCGCTCACGCTGGCAGCGACATACGGACTCCTGGCGCTGGGCATTTCCCTGACCTACTCAAGTCTTGGCATGATCAACTTGGCGCACGGGATGACATTCGCCGCGGCCGGGTACGGGGCGTGGTGGGTGGGAGCCAACGTGAGTTCCAACCCGGTCGCCATCGTGGCTGGAGGGATCGGGACCGGCGCACTGTGTGGCTTGGCGATCTGCGCAATCGCCTACCTGCCCCTCAAGCGCCAAGAGAACTACGTCATTCGCTCGATGACGGTGACGCTCGCGTTGAACATTGTCGTCATCCAGTTCCTCCTGGCGACGTTCGGGCCCACTGCCAAGCGTATCCCGGACGTGTTCACATTCGATCCGATCCAAGTCGGATCAGCCGTCCTCCAGCCCGGAGCCGCCGGCGCGATCGCATGCTCAGCGCTGATCGTGCTGCTGGTGCTTCTCTGGCTGCGGCGTACCAGGAGCGGTCTCCAGGTCCGTGCCCTCGTGCAGAACCCCGAAGGTGCTGCCCTGGTGGGAGTAAGCGTGAACGGCACGGCGCTCGCCGTCATGGCGGTCTCCGGAGGGATGGCTGGTCTGGCCGCGGTACTACTGCAAGACATCTACTACGCCAGCCCCAGTTCGTGGGTGACACCGCTGGTCAAGGGCCTGATCATCGCGCTGCTGGGCGGCCTCGGCTCGATCCCGGGGGCGCTGTCCGCGGCCGGCATCCTTGGTCTGACCGAGGCGCTCACCGCGCAGTACATGGGCGGTGAGTACATCCTGATGACCCAGTTCGCGCTGATCATCCTGATCATGGTCATCCGGCCACGCGGCATCGCTGGGCTCGTCGACGAAGTCAGGGAAGCCGATGAGTAAGCGCAAGTTCAAGAGCCTCCCGCAGCGACGGGTCCGTTCGGAGCGTCCACTCGCAGTATGGCGTCGCCTGGGGCGCGAGTACCGGCTGCTGGAGCGCCAGGCGTACGTCAACCCGAGGACTCTCCGGCGGGAGCGTGAGTTCCGTGACGAGAGGACGATCTGGCTCGCCCTCGCGTTCGTTACGCTGGCCCTCGGACCGACGTTGCTCGGATCCCGAAGCACGCTGGACATCTTCGGTACCTTCGCGATCTACGCCGCCATCAACCTGATGTGGGGCCTCGTGTTGGGCACGTCCGGTGTCTACTCGCTCGCCACGTTGGCAGTCGTCGGGACCGGTGGCTTCGTCTCGGGCTATTTCACCCTCGAGTATGGTCTGCCGTGGTTCATGTTGCCCCTCATCGGGGCAGTAGTTGGCTTGGCCGTCGGAGCCATTATCGCGTTGCCAGCTGTCCGTCTCGACGGGATGTACTACGCCCTACTCACGCTCGGCGTGGCCGAGCTCGCTCGCAACTTCTTCCGTCAGTCCGAGACCTTCGGCTCTCAGACCAACGGCCTTATCCTGATCCCCAGCTTCGTTCCCGACCAGCTGCAGATCAGTCCACAGGGTGCGCAGGTCAGGTACCTCGCCACGGTGGTGCTCTTGCTGGGAGCGTTGGCACTGTATCGATTCGTGGACGGTAGGCGGCTGGGCCTGCTTCTGAGGTCAACCCGTGAGAGCGAGAGCTTCTCGGGGATCATCGGCATCGACCTCCTGCGGGTGCGGGTCTACGTCTTCATGATCTCCTCCGCCGCCCTCGGGTTCATCGGCGGTTTCTACGCCTCCTACAACCGCTCAATCTCCGCGAACATCTTCGACATCAACCTGCTCCTCTTGTTGTTCGCGATGATCGTCATCGGAGGGATGGGCTCGGCCGAGGGCATACTGATCGGCACCGCAATCGTCGTGTTCATCGACAAGGAGATGACCGAACTCGGCCCGAGCCGCGTGATCGGCATCGGGCTGCTGATGATCCTTGTGACGCTTTTCACTAAGGGCGGGCTCTACGGCATCCCACACCAATACAGACGTTGGCGAGACCGACGCAAGAGCGAGCGCATCGCCTCGCGATCCGAGCGCGAGGGAGACCTCACGGCTGAAGAGGCTGCGCTGCTCGACGACAAGGACCTGGTGGCCGTCGCGAGCTTCAAGAAGGACCTGCGGGGAGAGCTCAAGGGTCTGATCTCCGACGAGCTGATCGCCGAGCATCGCAAGGATCCTCTGGGCAAGCACAGTCCCGAGCTCCAACGCGTCCTCAACTACTTCCGAACCGGCCCGATCGCGGAGAAGTACGCGATCCACGCGGTTCGCCCGTTCCAGGAGTTCCGCGTCATCGCGCTCTCCGGGATGAGAGGCATGCCTCCCCGGGACGTCGGTGACGAGTCCTACCCGTCGCTCAACGAGGCCTACCACGCGGTGTTCCTGCGCCGTGTCCAAGACCTCCTCGACACGTGAGGAAGCCGCGATGCCCAAGGTGAAGCTCTTCGGTTACTCCGAGACTATGTCGGCCCGACCGGGCGACACAGTCAGGTTCATGCTGAGCGCGGAAGGCGCGACCCGGGTCCAGGCGAGCCTGGTCCGGGTGGTCCACGGCGACGAGAACCCTCTGGGACCCGGGTACCAGGATGAGGTCATCCCTACGAGTATCGACGGTCAGCACAAGGTCCGACGGCAGTACACGCAGCAGGGCGCGTTCGCTCGAGCCGACGACCCGACGGGCCTGCTTCACCCCGACGAGGCCTTCACCGTATACGCGTTCATCCAGCCGACAATGCCCCAACGCGGCCGACAGACCATCATGAGCCGGTGGTCTGCGCCTGAGAACAAGGGCTGGGGGCTCGGGCTCAACCGCGAGGGACATCTGGAGTTCTGGGCCGGCGATGGCAAGCTGTCTGACCGCGCGATCACGGAGGTGCCCCTGTTGGCGCGGACCTGGTACTTCGTGAGCGCCAGCTACAACGCGCGCAACAAGCAGGTGCGCCTGCGCCAGGACCCGATCATCGGCTTCGCCAATGGTCTGCTCGGTGTCGTGGTCCCGCAGGACTCGCAATCCCGGACAGTCGAGAAGGTGCGCTACTCGGCGGTCGCGAGCAGTCGGCCGTTCGTCCTTGCTGGCAGCTGGGATGCCAACACAGCCCGCGGGGATTTCGTGGACTGGCTCTACAACGGGAAGATCGACCGTTGCGGGATGCATCGAGGCGTCCTGTCCGCCGATGACCTGGATGCGATCCGCGACCAGGGCGCTCCACCGGCGGAGGGCCAGATCGCCTTCTGGGACACGACCGCCGGGTACACCGACCGCGGTATCGACGACACAATCCGGGACACTGGGCCGCACGGGCTCGATCTGCGCGGCGTGAACAAGCCCGTCCGCGCGATGACCGGGTACAACTGGACCGGCGGCACACACACCTTTCGGACCAACGATGAGCAGTACGGTGGGATCGCGTTCCACGAGGACGCGATCATCGACTGCGGCTGGGAACCGACGATCGAGCTGCGGCTGCCAGAATCGCTGAGGAGCGGTGTCTACGCCCTGCGAGTCCAGAGCGGAGACGTGGTCGACCACATCCCGTTCTTCGTGCGCCCGCACAAGGCGACGGCGCGGATCGTGGTCCAAATGGCGACCGCCACCTACCTAGCCTACGCGAACGAACACATCGCGTTTGATGCCCCGGTCGGCCAGCAACTCGTTGCCCACACGCCCATGATGAGCGACGCCGACATCGAGATGTACAAGAATAAGCAGTTCGGCATCTCCACGTACGACATGCACGCCGACGGCATTTCGGGCGTGTGCTATTCCGGGTGGCGCAGGCCGATCTTCGGCCTCCGACCGACCTACCGGTCGATGACTCTCGGCACGGTTTGGGCTCTCCCGGCCGACCTTTCGATCATCGGTTGGCTCGAAGCGCAGGGCTTCGAGTACGACGTCATCACGGACCACGACGTCCATCGCGAGGGTGTCGAGCTGCTCGACCAGTACAACCTGGTAATCCTCTGCAGTCACCCGGAGTACTACTCCAGCGAGATGCTGGACGCCACCGAAGAGTTTGTCGGCCGCGGTGGGCGCCTGTCCTACACAGGAGCCAACGGTCTCTACTGGGTGACTTCCTTCCCGGACGACGGCCACATGATCGAGGTGCGAAAGCTTGACTCGGGCATCCGCGCCTGGCAGGCCTTCCCCGGCGAGCACTATCACGCTACGACGGGGCAGCGAGGCGGCATCTGGCGGAACCGTGGCCGAGGACCGCACAAGACGACCGGCGTGGGGTTCGCGGCCGAAGGCTTCGACAAGTCGTCCTACTACCGTCGTATGCCCGACAGCTACCGCGCCGATGTCGCTTGGATGTTCGACGGCCTGGGCGACAGCGAGGTGTTCGGGCGTGAGGGGCTGGCCCTCGGTGGCGCCGCGGGCCTCGAGCTCGACCGCTACGACCTGCGTCTTGGCACGCCGCCGCAAACTCTCCTCCTCGCGTCGTCCGAGGCGCACTCGACGGCGTACCCGACGGTGCCGGACGAGATCCTGACCATGGTGGCCGGCCGTCAGGGCGATGCCGACTACGAGGTCCGAGCCGACGTCACCTACCTGCCCACCGCCAATGGCGGCGCCGTCTTCTCCACCGGATCGATCGCATGGGCGTCCGCGTTGCCGGTCAACAACTTCGACAACGAGGTGTCCACGCTTTTCCGAAACGTCGTCTCACGGTTCTCCGCGGACGGACCGCTGCCGGAGGTCGCACGCACCCCCTCAGAGCTGGCCGACGTCGTCGACCAGCAAGGGGTCTACATCCAACGATGGCGCGTGCGGTTCTCGAAAGAGCTGATCGAGCTCATCGACGACGCACTGGTCGCCGAGCACGAAGCAGACCCGTTCGACCTCAGGGCAGACCCGCTCCTGCGCTTCATGAACTACCACCGGACCGCACCGCGTCCCGACGAGCTCACGGTCGTCGAGGTGGTCTCCGGCCAGCGGTACCTCGTGCGCGACGGCGGGGAGGAGTGGCCGGAACAGTTCCTGGACGCAGGCTCTGCGCTCCATGCCGTCTTCCTGGAACGGCTCGCACGGATGAGGAAGGTGGCAGCCAATGACTGACCCGATCGGTGTCGAGGGCTACCCAGCAGAGGTCAGCTTGGCTGCGGGAACAGAGCTCGGGCTGTACCTCTCCTCGATCTCCACGACGGAGGCGACCGTCGACCTCGTGCGCCTGGACAAGCCCGGCCCGACGCTCGCTACAACGACGACCCCTATCCAGCCGCAGCTCATCGAGCGCGGCAACTGGTTCGACATGGACGTCCCGGCGACCTGGGTCGACGGCAGTGACGGGGTCATCCTGTGGGCCTTCACTATGCCGACCCGGCCCGGCGAGCCCGACCAGGTCGTCCTCGGGGGATGGGATGACGACCAAGGCGGTATCGCGCTCGCGATCTCGCGGGGATACGCGGAGCTTTGGGTCTCGGGTGAGCGCGGCGAGCACCGTCTCCGGGAGCCACAAGGCGTCAGGCCATGGGCCTGGTACCTGCTCGTCGGTGTGGTGTCCGACGGTGAGCTGCGCTTGTACCAACGACCCGTCGTCACGCCCTACAACCAGCGGCTCGCGCCCTATCTCGACTGGGACGAGAGCGGCACGACCCACCTCACCCTGGCCGACCCAGGAAAGGTCCACCCGGGGCCGTTCCGCATGGGGGCGGCGAGCCGAGGAGGCCGACCCGACTACCGCTTCGACGGGAAGATCGACTTGTCGGGTGTCCTCCACGGGCGGCCGACTGACGCCGACGTGGAGGAGCTGCTGTCCACCGGGAGCATGCGCGCGCACACGGTCGTAGCCGCGTGGGATCCGGCCGCCGGCATCGGCCCGCACGGCGTCGACGACACTCTCGTCGACCTCGGAGCCGGCGGTTTCCACGGCCGCGGACGCAACAAGCCGACGCGACTGGTGACGGGGCGTTCGTGGGCGGGCCGGGACGATAGTTTCGAGCTGGACAAGAGTCAGTACTCGGCCGTCTCCTTCGCTTCGGACGCGCTGACCGACTGTCGCTGGGATCGCTCCATGTCGATAGCGGTGCCCGCGTCGGCGGAGTCAGGGGTGTATGCCGCGCGGGTCTGCGTGGCAGGCCGCCCCCACGCCGAGCTGCCCTTCGTCGTGCGTGCCACGCCTCCCAAGAACCGGGTGCTTGTGGTCCTGCCGACGATGACGTACATCGCGGAGAGCAACGACCGACTCTCTCAGCTCAGACTGGCCGTCGGAACGCCCATCGACACCAGCAGCCCGTACCAGTGGCAGAGCGATCTCGGTGGATCGACCGGTGACGTGCACCCCGACGGCACCGGTGTGTGCTACGCGTCGCGACGACGCCCTCTGCGCGAGTTCCATTCCGGGGTGCGGTCGACGGCCCTGCCTGGCCCGGGGACGTTCGAGATCGATCTCGACCTGCTGCGGTTCCTGCACCGCCGAGAGATCGAGTTCGACGTGATCTCTGACGAGGACCTGCACCGCGAGGGTCCGGACGCGCTCGCGCCGTATCGAGTCGTCCTGACGGGGTCCCGACCGGTATACGCCACGGCTGACATGCTCGAGGCCTTCGACGGCTACGTCGCTGCCGGCGGACGTCTGGTCTGCTTAGGCGGGGGCGGCTTCTACTGGGTGACCTCCGTCGACCCCCGAGACCCCGCCGTCGTGGAGGTCCGTCGAGGTGAGAACGGCATGCGGGCCTGGCAGATCGGTCCCGGCGAGCTTTACCATGCAACAACGGGTGAACGCGGCGGCATCTGGCGCGGTCGCGGACGACCGCCGCAGCGGCTGCTGGGTGTGGGTCACGCAGCGCGAGGATTCGGCCCCGGGACGGCGTTCCGAAGGATGCCCGACAGCCACCACAAGGCGGTCTCCTGGATCTTCGACGGAGTCCCGGACGAGCTGTTCGGCCAGAGTTCACGCCTTCCCGGCGGCGTGGCCAGCATGGAGATCGACAGGTACGACCGCACGTGGGGCAGTCCGCCGCACGCGCGGATCCTGGCCTCCTCCACCCGGCTCTCGGACGACTACCACCAAGCGATCGAAGAGACCCTGTTCACGTTCGCGGGACGAGGCGGCCGAGAGAACGAGCACGTCCGCGCCGACACGGTGTTCTTTACGACACCCAACGACGGGGCCGTATTTGCGGCCGGATCCGCCGGCTGGTGCGCCGCCCTGGCAGTCGATGATTTCGAGAACCCGATCGCCCGCATCTCCACCAATCTCATCCGAGGCCTCCTCGCCCCGAAGGTGCCCGGTCGTCGCTTCGACGACGAGGACGACCTGGAATCGGCGCCAGGTCTGGCCCGTCGACCGCTGCTCTCTGCCCTCCGACTCGACAGGGCGTCGAAACTGACTCCCGTGGCCGTCCGGCCAGCAACGAAACGACGTCGACAGTGAGCCTGACCCCCGTGGACACGACCGCTTCGAGGTCTTCCTGGCAGCCGAGCTCGCCCGAAAAAGCGCAGGAGCCGTGGCCTCAAGCTCTCGCATCCAGAGGCTGTCGACCTCATATGCGACGGGATCATGGAGGCTCCTCGTGATGGCATCGGCGGACGAGGTGACCAATCTCGGTTACGAGTTGCTGGCCGTGGACGACGTGCTCGACGGCGTGGCTGACCTTGATCGACGTGATGCGGATGGAACCGCTGTTCGAGGAGGGCACTGTGATGGTGTCGCCGTTCAAACCCGATCGCGGCGACAGCCCGATCGGCCAGGAGCCAGGGCGCGACGCTGCCCGCGTGAGCCACCACGTCAACGTCATCAGCAGAAGCGGACAAGCCTGCAGACCACGACGCACGCTTCACCTACCGAGTGCCTTCCGTGCTGCGACCTGGGACCTTCGACAAGTCCGGGACTTCGCTGCTCAGAGGGCGCTTCGATGTTTCTACACGCAGTTCACGCGGTCGCGTCGTGAACGATCCGGGCCAGCCGGTGGCGGGATTCCGCAATTTGACGGATGGTCCCGATCAGGATGGCGTGACTAGCATGGCTGCATGGAATCGTTTCGCACGGTTATTGGGCACCGGGACGATGCTGAACTAAGAGATCTCCTGTCGGAGCAACACCATAGGAGCCAGGTAGTCTATCTGCGGGTGCCGGCCAAAGAATTGGGGCGCCGCCGATTCAGGGTTCTGGATCAGCACGGCGTGGAATACGGTGTTGCCTTGCCGCGGGACGTTGAACTAAGAGACGGGTCCGTCTTGGAGATCAGCGAACGACGGGCGGTGGTTGTCCACGCGCTGGAGTCTGAGCGTCTGTTGTTGCGGGCAACCTCCGCCGCGGGCGGCATTCAACTGGGTTGGCATGCCGGTCACCTACACTGGCGTGTGAGAGCGTCTGACGATCAGCTCACTGTACTTCTCGATGGTCCCCGGGACGAGTACTTAAGGCGCATCGCACAGCACATCGGCGCTGGAATTGTCGAGGTCGAAGAGTGATCTCTTCATCTCGATCGATGCTCCTGCTCCATTCCGATCCCGCCTTTGCGGCGGGCGCCGGATCATTCTCGGCCGGACTGGAGACCCTGACGCGAGAGGGTTGGGTCAGAACCTCCTCTGAGTTGGAGGACGCTATCTTTGAAGCACTAGAATCACGGTGGAACACCTTTGATCGGATCTTTCTTGCGCGCGCCTACGCTGCCGATGCTGATGTCGATCGGCTTAGCGACCATAACGCTGAAATCGAGACCGAGCTTATTGGCCTGGCGTCTCGTCAGTCGTCGAGGAGGGCTGGCTCGGCTCTTCTGGGCCTCTGGGCACGGCTGGGCTACGCCGATGCAGCGAGACTTCGGGAAATACTCCCGGGCGGGGTGCATCTGCCCATAGCGCAGGGGATGGTCGCGCGAATGCACTCGCTGAGCCTGCCTGACATCGAGTTCCTCGCAGGATGGTCGATGGTGTCATCTTACGCGAGCAGTGCGGTGCGGCTGAGCGTCTCCGGGCACTCGAAGATCCAGCGGATCCTCATCCGTTCCGCCGAGCGGCTCAAGTCCTTGCTGGAAACTCGAGTGGATCCCAACGCGGTGCCCTATGCCTGGACCCCGCACCATGACATCGCTATAGAACGGCATCGGAAGTCGAAACTCAAGTTGTTCGCGTCATGACGGCGAGAGCAGACGAAATTCGTGTCGCATCTCGATGTATTTTTCACAGCGGAAGGTAGTGATGGCGTGAACCTTACACCCACGGAATTGGAGAGACTGACTGTATTTACTGCGGCCGAGTTTGCTCGTCGGAACTTGAGTGTCGGTATTCCCCTGAGTCATCCTGAAGCGGTTGCGTATATAACCGACGAAGCGATGGTGATGGCCCGACAAAACGTCCCGTTCACCGAAGTGCGGGAGCGCTCCGGGAAACTCTTGACCGCCGAGCAGGTGGAGTCGGGTGTACCTGCGATGATCCCGCTGATCATGCTCGAGTTGAATACTCCGGCCGGGACCAAGCTTCTCACGATATACGACCCAATCCCTGCCGCGGAGGGAGACACCGTGCCCGGGGAGGTCATCGCGTTGGCAGAGCCTGAGCTGCACTTCGATGATGAGTCGATCGTCGAGGTCGATGTAGTCAACACCGGAGATCGGGACGTTCAGGTTAGAAGCATGACGCACTTCTTCGAGGTCAACCGTGCTCTTGAGTTCGACCGTGCGGCGACGTATGGAAAGAAGCTCGCTCTGCCCGCGGGTGACGGGGTTCGCTTTGAGCCCGGTATCCCGAAGCGTGTCGCGCTCGCGGAGTTCGCGGGGGAGCGTGCCGTCTACGGTCATGCGGGCTTGGTCAATGGCTTCTTGGACGACCCTGGAGTTCGAGCGGAAGCGTTCAGAAGAGCAGGAGAACTCGGCTATATGGGGGAGAGCAATGAGTAGAATGGCACCTCATGCCCGCGCCCGTCTATTTGGGCCCACAAAGGGCGATCTGTTTCGGCTCGGTGACACTTCCCTGCTTGCTGAGGTCGAGGAAGATTTGACCGTCCACGGCTATGAACTCAATGTGGGCGCCGGAAAGTCGCTGCGCGACGGGGAGGGTATCGCCGCGCATATTAGCGCGGCAGATGGCGCACTTGATGCCGTCATCCAGAACGCGACGATCATCGATGCGAAGCTGGGCATCATCAAAGCTGATATCGGGATCAAAGACGGTCGCATCGCTGGAGTAGGCAAGGCGGGAAATCCTGCGGTTATGCCAAGCGTTCACCCGGATCTCATCGTCGGTCAGAACACTACCCCGATCAACGCGCACGACATGATCGTAACGGCCGGTGCCATTGAGTCGCACGCGCACTTGTTCTCCTCTCAGCAGTCGGAGCATGCGTTGGCTGGGGGGACGACGACCCTGGTCGGCAGTTCAGCTGGACCCGTCTTCGACGTAGGTGCGGGAACAGCGCACCTCATGGGCAGATTCCTTCAGGCCATCGAAGGCTCTCCCGTCAACTATCTGCTGTTTGGGCGCGGTGGCTCTGACCCTCGAGTCGTCGAACTTGCAGTTGCTGCGGGTGCCGGAGCGGTGAAGGTTCATGAGGATTTCGGTGCGTCCCCTGAGACCATACACGGCTCGCTCGTCGCAGCGGATCGCAACGACTTCGCGGTCCATCTTCACACGGACTCCATCAACGAGTATGGCTTCGTTGAGGACACGATGAAAGCGACCCGGGGCAGAACGATTCATATGTACCATGTCGAAGGCGCTGGGGGCGGGCATGCGCCTGATCTGCTGCGTGTCGTCGGTTATCCGAACGTGATCCCGGGATCGACGAATCCCACGAACCCGTTCACCGAGGACGCGCTGCATGAAGGTGTTCCCATGACGATGATCACGCACCTCATGAATCCACAGTCTGAGGCGGACGTAGCGTTCGCCGAGATGAGAATTCGACCGGAGACGATGTCGGCGGAGGACTATCTGCACGACATGGGCGCGATATCAATTTTCGGCACCGACACCCAGGGAATGGGCCGTCTGGCCGAGAACCAATCTAAGTGCTGGCAATTGGCGAGCACCATGCGCGAGCGTATTGGTCGACTTTCAGATGAGCGTACGGCACGGGCGGACAATGAGCGCATCAAGCGCTACGTCGCGAAACTCACGATCAATCCTGCTATCGCGGTGGGTATCGATCGTCATGTCGGTTCGATCGAGGTGGGCAAGATGGCCGACCTTGTGCTGTGGCCCTTCGCATCATTCGGAGTCAAGCCGACTTACGTACTGAAGTCCGGCATGATTGCATGGGCGACGATGGGAGACGCGAACGGCAGTATGGTGTTGACCGAGCCTCGGATCCAGCGCCCGATGTGGGGCTCGCGGGGCGATGCTCAAAAGAACATAAGTGCGGTCTTCGTTTCGAGTTTGGCGATCAACTCGGGCGCCCTCGCCAAACTTGATCTTGGCAAGCCCGTTCACCAGATCAGTTCGACCCGAAGTCTGGGGAAGTCGGACATGGTGAATAACACGGCGCTGCCCGAAGTAGTCGTCGATCCGAGGACATTCGAGATCTCCATCGATGGCACGAAGTTGAAAGTGGAGGCGGCCAACGTTGTTCCGTTGAACCGGAGATATCTGCTGCGATGATCAGAGATGAAGGAAGTGGTCTTGCTCCCGGCTTGCATTCGCCGGCGGCGCGCGTGGGCATTGGCGGGCCGGTGGGATCCGGAAAGACGACCCTTGTGGAGCGGTTGATCCCAGCTCTCGAGTTGCTCGGCAAGAAGGTGTCGGTGATCACAAATGACCTGGTCACGGCTGAGGACGCCGAGCGGCTGCGTCGTTCGAACATGATCCACCCCGAGAGGGTTGTGGCTGTCGAGGCAGGTGCGTGTCCGCACACGGTGATCCGAGAGGACCCGACGATGAACATGGATGCCGCCGAGCAACTCGATATCAGCTTTCCGGATACCGATGTGATCCTCCTCGAGAGTGGGGGTGACAATTTGGCCTCGACGTTCTCTGACGACCTCGTTGACTTCTGGATGTTCGTGATCGACGTCTCCGGTGGAGGGGATATCCCCAGAAAGCGCGGCCCTGGCGTCCTCCGTGCTGATCTTCTGGTCGTAAACAAGGCTGATCTTGCTGAACACGTCGGTGTAGATCTCGGTCAGATGATTGCCGAGGCCGAGAAGGTCCGCGATGGCAAACCGGTCGTGGTCACAAACTGCCATACGGGTGACGGCGTCGATTCCGTTGCCCGCAGAGTTGCCAACGAGGTGTTGTTCTGAACGGAATCGACGTCTCCTTGGACCTGGAGTTCGAGCGGTTGGGAAGCGCCAACTTTCTGGCAAAGAGAAGGTTTCGCTGGCCATATGAGGTCGGCCTGCTCACGCACTACCCGGATCATGACGTCAGTCGTCTCATCGTTCAGACGGGCACCGGGAATGTCATCGCTGGGGACCACCTGAGTCAGCGATTCACGGTCGGTCCCGGCGCGCGAGTACAGGTCGTCGGTCAAGGTGCGGTCACCGTGAACAGGAGGCTGGACGGACAGAACGCGACTGAGCAGTTGAAGTTGAGTGTCGCGGCGAACGCTCGTCTTGAGTTCATTCAGGAGCCCCGCCTCATCCTCCCGTATGCCGAGTTCAAGCAGTCATCCGTGGTTGATCTGGACGGGACCGGCCAGATGGTGTACGTCGATGCCATGGTCCGGCATCCCGATGATGGGCCGTCGTCCTTCTGGTCCGACTTCGTGCTGCTGTGCGAAGGCGAGCCAGTGGCGGTAGAGCGCATGCGCTATCACGATCATGGGATCAGGCGAGTTCGCGCGAACGCCTTCATTGTGGCCGCTGGTATCGACGTACGCGAAAGCGATTGGACCAGCTGGCTTGTGGAGCATGCAAGCAGGGAGAGTTATGGTGCGGTCTCCCCTCTGCCGTCGTTTACTGGGAGTGTCATCAAGGTTGTGTCATCCGACGGTCGGCTGCTGCGTGAGGCAGTGAGGGGGGCGCTCTCGGTGTTAGGGGTTCGCGTCGGCGGATCCTTCGCCTGGCAGGGTCGAGCCGGACACGACCTCATGGGCCTGGAAACTGACCGAGGACTCCAACCTCAGGTCGGTCCCTCGCCATCAGGTATGCCATGAGTGCAGCGGCACTGATCAGGAGGAACGTGGCGACGACCAGAGCCGACCTACCTGCTGCAGTGTTCAGTAGGGCCCGAGGCGACGCCAGCGCGAGCCTCCTCCACGCCGTACTCCGCGGCGCGGGTCAGTGCCATCATCCCCAGTCCGAAGCCGACCGCGAGGATGGCGGCTCTTCGAACGTGAGCGTGGTGGCCTGCTGATGTGAGGGCTCGTGGCCCTACTCCAGCATGGGTGTCGTCGAGACACCCGGCAGCGAGGACCACGAGCTTGTTCCAGGCTACTGATGACGCTGATGCGGCGTCGATCCTGTTCAACCTGCCGGACTACCGGGTGCTGGCGGCCGGCCACCACGACCCCTACGAGGAGGCGGTCGGCCGGTGGGGCTGGTCGAGGCGGTCGTTGCGGAGGGCGGCTGCCCGGACTGCGGCGTGTAGTCGAGCCGGGTCGATGCCCGTCCGGTCCAGACGGTGAAGGACGTGCCGTGCGGCGGCGACCGTGACGGTGCGGGTTCGCAAGCCTCGGTTCGTGTGCGGCGAGGACGCCTGCGGCAGGCGGACGTTCGTGGAGGGGGACCGACGAGTTGCCGTTCCGTGCCAGGTTCACCCCCCGACTCGCCGAGACCACCCTGGCGGCGTTGCGGGCCGAGCCTCGCAGGGTCCACGGACTCACGATCGAGTCCGGGTTGTCGTGGCCGACCGTCATGGGGCTGTCGACCGGCACCGTCGATCTCGTGACCGTTCCCGAACAGCGCCTGGTGCGGCTGCTCGGCGTCGATGAGCACCGGTTCCGTCGGGTCTGCTGCAGCCGCGACGAGAGTGGTGTGTGTCGCGGGTGGAGCCGTGGTCGATCATGCTCACCGACCTGGACACCGGCGCCATCCTCGACGTCGTCGACGGCCGTCGCGGCACCGTGGGCATTGAGAGCACGATCGACTCCTCAAGCTTGAAGCCCAGGATGTGCGGCACTGCGGCGAACAGCTCCTCGGGTGACTCGACGACCAGGTCCATGACCGGGCGCCTCAGCCGGCCGCGGAGTCGGCAGGTGCCGGCTCCGCGGCCGGGGACCGTTGGCGCTGGATTCGTCTGAACGACGCACCGACCTCACCGAACTGCTTGCTCACCTCGACGACCTGCATGGTGCGCTTGTGCTGGGTGAGCCACACCGGGTCTGGTGGCGTGGCTGGCGTGTCCGGGGTCCGTGGAGGCGGCCGGCTGGATTCTGATGCCTGACATCAGGAGGCAGCAGTGGGAAGGCGGGGCTATCCGCCGGCGATCGCGTGATCCTGCTCGGTCTGGACAACGGGAGCGAGCTGCTGGTCGTCGACCACGAGCGTCTCGTGGTCGTGCCGCCACAGCTCGCAACCGGGCGGGCGGCATGCCTGAAGGTCAACCCCACCACCGCAGCGCTGCTCCTGCG
>CAZLTV010000063.1:0-1518 GCA_964562545.1 uncultured Mycobacterium sp.
TCTTGGTCTGCTGGTAGTGGTCCAGCATCATCTTGTGGGTCTCGCGGCCGATGCCGGACTGCTTGTAGCCGCCGAAGGCCGCGTGGGCCGGGTAAGCGTGGTAGCAGTTGGTCCAGACCCGGCCGGCCTTGATCTCCTTGCCGGCCCGGAAGGCCTGCGACCCGTCGCGCGACCAGACGCCGGCACCGAGGCCGTACAGGGTGTCGTTGGCGACCTTGAGGGCGTCGGCCTCGTCGTCGAAGCCGGTCAGCGAGACCACCGGACCGAAGATCTCCTCCTGGAAGATCCGCATCGAGTTGTCGCCCTCGAAGACGGTCGGCTGCACGTAGTAGCCCTCGGCGAGGTCGCCCTCGAGGATGCTCCGCTCGCCACCGGTGAGGACCTTGGCGCCCTCGTCCTTGCCGATCTCGATGTAGGACAGGATCTTCTCGAGCTGGTCGTTGGAGGCCTGCGCGCCGATCATCGTCTCGGTGTCCAGCGGATCACCCTGGCGCACCGCCTTGGTGCGGATCGCCGCCAGCGCCAGGAACTCGTCGTAGATGTCGGCCTGGATCAGCGAACGCGACGGGCAGGTGCACACCTCGCCCTGGTTGAGGGCGAACATCGTGAAGCCCTCGAGCGCCTTGTCCTGGTAGTTGTCGGCCGCAGCCATCACATCGTTGAAGAAGATGTTCGGGCTCTTGCCACCAAGTTCCAGCGTCACCGGAATCAGGTTCTGCGACGCGTACTGCATGATCAGCCGGCCGGTGGTGGTCTCACCGGTAAAGGCGATCTTGGCAATCCGGTTGCTCGAGGCCAGCGGCTTGCCGGCCTCCACACCAAACCCGTTGACGACGTTGACCACACCCGCGGGCAGCAGGTCGCCGATGAGCTCGAACAGGTACAGGATCGACGCCGGGGTCTGCTCGGCGGGCTTGAGCACGATCGCGTTGCCAGCGGCCAGCGCCGGAGCCAGCTTCCAGACCGCCATCAGGATCGGGAAGTTCCACGGAATGATCTGCCCGACCACGCCCAGCGGTTCGTGGAAGTGATAGGCCACCGTGTCGTCGTCGATCTCGGACAGCGACCCCTCTTGCGCACGGATCGCCCCGGCGAAGTAACGGAAGTGGTCTATCGCCAGCGGGATGTCGGCGTTGAGGGTCTCGCGGATCGGCTTTCCGTTGTCCCAGGACTCGGCCAACGCGACCGACTCGAGGTTTTCCTCGATGCGGTCGGCGATCTTGTTGAGGATCAACGCACGCTCGGCGGGCGAGGTCTTGCCCCAGGCCGGCGCCGCGGCGTGGGCGGCGTCGAGAGCTTTTTCGATATCGGTCTCATCCGATCGCGGAATCTCGCAGAACGTTTTACCGGTCACCGGCGTCGGGTTCTCGAAGTAGCGGCCGGCATTCGGTGCCACCCACTGACCACCGATGAAGTTGTCGTAGCGAGTCTTGAACGACATCAGCGAGCCGTCCGTGCCAGGTCGGGCGTACACAGTCATGATGAATCTCCTGAATCCATGCCGGCTACCCAACGGCA
>CAZLTV010000063.1:1618-18810 GCA_964562545.1 uncultured Mycobacterium sp.
CGGGCGTACACAGTCATGATGAATCTCCTGAATCCATGCCGGCTACCCAACGGCAACTGCCGGCACTTATGTGTTATCCGTCACTCAAAATACGCGCGCGACCGTTGCACCACAGTTGCATTGTGGGAAGCACCTTCGGGAGGATTTCCCGAACCACCGAAAAAGACCGCCCACCCCGGTGCAACCTGCGCCTAGCCACGCAACGAACATGCCGCGGGACCCCCGCAATGGCGTTCGAAGGCCGGACATCCCCAACCGTGGCGGTCGATCGGCCGTACCGCCACGATCGAAAGCGGTGGACATTTGATCGGCGTTGTCGATACCGAAACTCGCTGTGCGGAGGGAACGCTCAACACATTCCAGTCCCGGATATCGGCGGCCAGCGGGCCGAATGATCAGCCCAGTTCGAAGTCCAGGCCGGCGAGGTGACCGCCGGCCTGGGCTCGTGCCACCGCGGTGAGGCCGTCGCTGTCACGCAGCGCCTGCCAGCCGTCGCGGTCGTCGCGCCCCTCGGGCAACTCCAGCCAGCGCCGTAACAATCCGCTGCGCCCCCGGGCGTGCTCGGAGAGCACCGCCTCACGCAGCGTCGCCGACAGCTGCGTGCGCAGCCGGCCGATCGCCGGTGACACCGAATGGGCAAGCAACGGCCCCGGGTAGCGGGCCAACGCCGACTCGACATCCCCGGCGTCGAGCGCGTCGAAGACCTCCCCGATATCGCTGGTGATCGGCGCCAGCAGCCGGTACGGCCGCGAACCCAGGTTCTCCGCGCCGATCACCTTGCGCAGCCGCGACATCTCGGCGCGCACGGTGACCACGTCGAGGTCCTTGTCGTCGAGAAGCATGGCCAGGTGGTCGGCCGAAAGGCCCTCCGCGTGACGGCTGAGCAGCACCAGGATATCGGCGTGCCGGCCGGTCAAGCTGGCGGCACGCAGGTGCCCGTAGCAGTCGGTGGTGACCCAGCGCGGACGGTCACCCCCCAATACCACCAGGTGGGGCTTGCGGGCCGCCGGTTCACTGGCCGCATCCGAGAGCCGCAGCAGTGCGAGATGGTTTTCGACCGCGACCGCGGTGGCCCGCACCAACGCCAGGGTCTGTGTGGAGGCCACCTGGCTACCACCGGTGAGATCGATGGCCCCGAGCAGGGCTCCGGTAGTCGGGTCATGCACAGGGGCGGCGGTACAGCTCCACGGATGAACCACCCGGGAGAAATGTTCGGAACCGCGGATCTGCAATTCGCGATCAAGGGCCAGAGCGGTGCCGGGGGCATTGGTTCCGGCGCTGCGTTCACTCCAGTCGGCTCCCGGCACGAAGTTCATCGCCTCCGCCCTACGGCATGCGACCGGGTCACCCTCGACCCACAACAGGGTGCCGTCGGCGGCGCTGACGGCCACCACCACACCAGTGTCGGCGGCGTCGGCGACCAGCAGACGACGGATCACCGGCAACGCCGGCGCCAGCGGGTGCGTCTCGCGCAGCCGCTCGATAGCGGTCACCGCCGTCGAGGCGCGGGCCCCGTCCAGGTTGGGATCGACGCCGACGGCCAAGCTGCGCTGCCAGCTCTGCGCCACGACGGGACGCACCGAGTTGGAAACCAGGGAGTTGGCGTCGACCTCGCCCGAAACGAACAACTCATGCACTGCGCGCACAGCAGAAGATGACGGGCGGGTCGCTTCCCGTCCGCGCGATGTTTTGAGAGTTGCCACTCGGCGTTCACGCTCCTCGTGGTGGACCTGCGCCGCAGCATGGGTCGCTGTGCCGGCCCTCACACCGTAGCGTCAGGGTAGCGCAACCCGGGTGTCCTGCGCGGCCCCCTTTCGGCTCCCCTCCGTCCGGGGGCCGCGCAGACGCTGACGGGGCGTGGCTTACGCACCCCAGGTTCGCGCGGCGCTGCGGTCGGTGGCGGCGACGTCGTCGGCGCCGTCGCGGACCGCGTTACCGAGGCTGACCAGGATCTCGTTGAGTGCCGCGGCGGCCTGCTCCCAGCGGGCCTGCTCGATGCGGTAAGCCTCGGCCGCCTCCCGGCTCCACGTCGCCTGCAGGGGTGCGATCTGCGCCCGAAGATCATCGAGGGCGGCGTTGAGCCTGGCCGAGGTGGTGTGAATCTCCTGGCGCACGGTGTACTCGATCTCGCCGAAGTCATACGACAGCATGTTGTCCATCGGGTCTGCTCCTCAGATCGTGGCGGCAACCGAACCGATGCGGTCGGCATGGCCGTCGGTGGCCGCCCGCAGGATGCGCTCGTTGTCTCGGATGGTCTCGGCGATGCGTTGCAGGGCCGCGTGCAGCCGCAGCGACTCGCTGTTCCAGCGGTCCACCACCTCGCGGAAGCGTGCGGCCGCCACACCTGACCACACCGACGGTGGCACGTTGCCCATCGCTGCGACAAAGGACTGCAGCATTGCGCGGATCTCGTCATTGCGGACGTCGGTCTTGCCCGCAACCGACAGCATCAGGTCGAAGTCGGTGGTCAGGGCTGAGCCCGAGAAATCTGACTGGCTCGACATCGGGGTTCCTTCCGGGTCGGGGATCTATTGAGTTGGACGCACCCGGGTGGGCATTCGGTTCCCGCAAGCCGACGTATTTCTCAGCGCACAGCACGCGCCGAACCCACCGCCGCTACGCACACGTCGGCCAGCTCGTGCTGACGTCCTATCGCGCTCTGGCAGCCGATGGCGATGCGCAGGGTTCCGTCGACCACAACCGCCCACCGCGTTTCGCTGTCAGCCCGCTGTTCGCGATAAGTCACCGCGAACCTGCCGCCCACTTGAGCGCGGGGATCGAAGTCGACGAACACCCCAGCGGGTTCGGATTCCAGGGCACGGCGCAGCGATTCGGCGACTTGATCGGTGGTCATTTCGGACGCCGAAGTGGATTGGGTGACATGCAGTGCCGGCAATCCGGCGGGTGCGGCGATGCGCACCCGCGCCGAACCGGGTCCGGCAGTGATGCGCTCGACGCTCCAGCGCGCTGGCACCCGCACCACGGCACGCCCCTCCGCCAGCACCGCGGTCGCCGCCGCCGGCTCGGCCGAGGTGACGAGCACCCACACCGCGCCGGCCACCGTCGCGATCAAGCCCGCGATTACCGCGGTGATCGCGGCGGACACCCGCAGAGGGCGTCGACCAACGTCCGTTGCGGTGGCCTCATCCTGCGTTATGACCGCCGGGCTGGCACACTCGGCGGCCTCCTGCACGGCGCGACGATCGCTGAAGACGATGGGCAGCGCCGATGCCCGCGCCCGCGCGGTGATCTCGGGCGCTGGCGCAGTGACGTCGACGGGCACGTCGAGCAGCACGGACGACGCGGTGTGCAAGTGATCGATTGCGGTGTGATCGTCGCGGGCGAACACGATGGCGTCGCAACCCGGCTCGACCACGGCGATGAACTCTTCGCCGAACTCGACCACGGTGGCGCGGGTGACCCCGCACAACAGTGCACTCCGGCGGAATACGGCCACCTCGGCGGTGATACGGCGTCCTGCTTCGGCGAGCAGTTCGAGGCGAGACGAGGGCCACCAGGTGGGAACCACCACGGTGAGTGCGCCCGGACAGTCACCGGCCGCCACCTTGAGGACGTCGTACCATAGCTGCGTAACCTCGACGGGCTGTTCGTCCACCAACGCCAACCGGTCGTCGATGCACTCCAGAGCCACCGAAACCCATTCTCGGGCTACGGGTTTAGCTCCACGCACAGCCACAGGTCCGACTTCGACCGCCACGGTCACGGTGGCTGCACCCAGCCGACCTGGATCAGCTCGTCGGAGCGGCCACGGACGAGCAGCGTGCCGCGCCCCGGGGGCTGCGGCCCCGGCCGACCGGTGCCGAGCAGGACACCTTCATCGGGGCTGGCGCTCATCATCAGCCCGGAGCAGCCGAGGTCACGCAGCCGGGCCAGCAGCGGGTCGAACATCGCGCGGGCCGCCCCACCGGACCGCCGCGCCACGATGAGGTGCAACCCAAGATCCTTGGCGTGCGGCAAGAAATCGGCCAGCGGGGTCAGCGGATTGCCGGTGGCGCCGGCCACCAGATCGTAGTCATCGACGACGAGATAGATGTCGGGACCGTTCCACCAGGACCGGTCGCGCAGCTGGCTCTGGGTGACGTTTTCATCGGGCATTCTCGCCTGCAGTTGAGTCGATAACGCAGCCACACGCGCGGTCAGCGCGGTATCCGATACCGAATACCCTGCCAGATGGCCGGTTTGGACCACGCCGAGCAGCCCGCGCCGGTAGTCGACGATCTCAAGCTGCACCTGTTCGGCGTCGCGCGTGCGCATCAACTCGGTGCACAGCAGCCGCAGCGCTGCCGTCTTGCCGCATTCACCTTCGCCGAGCACCAGCAAATGGGGTTGACGGTCCAGATCCAGTGTGACAGCGGTGAGGTCGCGCTCACCGACGCCAAGCACGACCTCACCCGGCGACCGGGATGTGGGTGCTGCGATCGCCAGGCTATCCACCCGGGACGGTAGCAGTTCAATTGGCCGCGCGGCACACCCGCTCCGGGGGTGCGCTACCGCGGCCACATCCGGTTGAGCGATCACCATCTCCTGGCCAGCTCGGGTCAGGCCGCGGCCCGGCGGGCGGTCTGCGAGGTCGCGTGCGCGGCGGCGATCCATTTCCGACTCGGCGGGGTCACCCAGTCTGAGCTCGATCCTGGTGGCGATCTGATCTTTGAGCGCTGGACGCAGCTCCGCCCAACGTGAGGCCGTGATGACGACGTGTACGCCATAGGCCAGACCCTGTGCGGCCAGCGCCGTAATGGCGGTGTCCAGGCCGTCGAATTCCTGCCGAAGCACCGCCCAGCCGTCGACCACCAGGAATACGTCACCATAAGGTTCGCCGTCCCGGCCAGCCTCTACCGAGCGGCGGTACTCGGCGAACGAGCCCAGCCCCAGGGCCCGCAGCCGGGCCTCACGGGTGCGCAGCACCGATTCCAGCACTGCGACGGTTCGCCGGCACAGCTCTGCGTCGGTGCGGGTGGCGACGGACCCGACATGCGGCAACGCGGCCAGCCCAGTCAACGCTCCGCCACCGAAATCCAGGCAGTAGAACTGCACCCGGGCCGGATCATGGGTGGCGGCAAGAGCGGTGACCAGGGTCTGCACCGTCGTCGACTTGCCGGACTGTGGCGCCCCGACGACGGCGACGTGGCCCGCCGATCCGGACAGGTCGACGATCAGCGGGGCGTAGCGCTGTTCGAACGGACGGTCCACCAGGCCGATCGACACCTTCAGATGCGATACGGAATCGGTGGCGCTCAGCGCACGCAGTGCCGGCGCACAGTCCAGCGGTGGCAGCCAGACCCGATGAGCCGCGGGGCCGCGGCCGGCCAGGGCCCGAAGGACTACCTCCAGCAAGGGCTTCGACAACGGTTCCAAGTCGCGACACGGGTCACCCGGGTCATGCCGCAGGGTGAGCTCGTCGACGAGGGTGAACCGTTGGGCGGCTCTCACAGGCCGGCGCCGCGGTGCCGGTGAGTACCGCCCGGACACGAACGCGGTCTGGAAGCGGGTCATGCGGCCATCGGCTGTCTTCAGGTAAGCCACGCCGGGTTGAGGAGCAAGATGGTAGGCATCGGGCACACCGAGAACCGCACGAGATTCACTCGCCGAGAAGGTTTTCAAACAGATACGGTAGGAAAGGTGGGTGTCCAGGCCACGCAACCTGCCTTCGTCCAGGCGCTGGCTAGCCAGTAACAGATGAATTCCCAAGGATCGGCCCAGCCGTCCGATGGCGACGAACACCTCGATGAAGTCAGGGTGCTGGCTGAGTAGTTCGGAAAACTCGTCAACAACGATGAGCAACGCGGGCAGTGGCGCCAGCGACGGATCGTTGGCGCGCGCACGCCGGTATTCCGCGACGCTGGTCACGTTGCCGGCCGCCCGCAGGATCTCCTGTCTGCGGTTGACCTCACCGGACAGCGCTTCGCGCATCCGCGCAACCAAGGGTGCCTCGTCGGCGAGATTGGTGATGACGGCCGAGACGTGTCGAGCGTTTTCCATGCCGAGGAACGTGGCTCCGCCCTTGAAGTCGACCAGGACGAGGTTAAGGGTCTCCGGTGAATGCGCGGTCATCATGCCGAGGGTCAGTGTTCTTAGGAACTCCGACTTGCCGGATCCGGTTGCCCCGACGCACAGTCCATGCGGGCCCATCCCGCCAGCTGCGGCCTCCTTGACGTCGAGGCGTACGGCCGAACCGTCGTCGGCGACCCCGACGGGAACGGCCAACAGTGCCTCATTCGCGCCCCAGCTGGTCACTGCGCTCTCGGGGTCGTCGATGCCCATCAACATCGGCCAGTCGGGGTTGGCCGACGTCCGCTGTCGATCGGGCACGCTCGTCGCGTACCGCGCGATCTGTCGGGCACAGGCCAACGCATCGGGCAGCGACAGCCCATCGCAGGCCACGGTCAGTGCAGCACCGTCGGCATGCATCGTGACCGGAGCCCCGCGGTCTCCGGGGCGCAGCACGACCGCGGTGACGCCAGCCTCCCGTTCTGGCGGTGAAGCACCGTCGACGATGATCAGTCGGTGCCCGGTCGCGCCAGTCCGGTACAGGTGAGGAAGCCACTTCAGCCAGTCCCACGCTTGCCGAGCGTCGCGGGCTTCGTGGGCTGCGATATCGCCGAGCTGCGCGCCGATGCCGACCGCGTCGGGTCCGTGCAGCATCGCCAGCTGGCATACCACCGCCCGCGCTGCTGCACGAATCTCACCTGGATCGCCATCCACGGTGAGGTGTCGCGTCGACGTCAGCGGCAACAGCACCGGAATGTCGGCGACGACCGAGCGAGCACGAAGTAGTTCGGCCACCGCGTCGACGGTGACGGGATCGGCGGTATCGGAATCGACATCCGGAACCACCACGGTTGTGGTGCAGGGACCACTTCCACGCCCAATCCGCACAGTGCCGAACTCGGGGTGACCGGCGATGCGCTCCCACATCCGGTCGCCACCGGCCAGCGCCCACAGCGCCGCCGGGTCGGGGTGCGCCCAGTGCAGGTAGCGATGCTGGTCATGCGCGGCTTCAGATAGTGCGGCATGCAATGTGTCGAGGTAGCGCAGGTAACCGGCACGCTGCTCGTTGATTTCGGCGGTACGGCCCGCTCCGCGAGACCCGTAGGCAAGGGTGCCAATCAACGACACCGTCATCATCGCGGGCAAGATCAGAAACATCGGGCTGCGCGAAAACGAGGTTCCCGACGTCACGTACACCGCGACCATCCCCGCCATCGCGGCGAGCATCGCCAGGGGAAGCACTCGGGCCGTCGGGTTCGCCGGTGGCCGCTTCGGCAGATCCGGAGGCGGCGCGACGACCACCTGACCGCTCGGCAACACGGGCGGCCGTTGCGACACATCTGTGGGAACCATTGCCTTGTCAGACGCACCACCGGCCCCAACGGTTCCGCGCAAACCGCCGTGGTTTTTGCCGCACTTCACCTCGATTGGTCCGAGTTACGTTGATGACGTGTCGGATACGTTGCGCAAGGTGAGCGTCTACTCCGCCGTCGAGCACGGCGACCGCGGCAGTGTGCAGGCCGACTTGATGCTGCCGAGTGACTGTGCACTCGGTGAACTGATACCGTCGATTGTCACAGCCACGGTGGGTGCCGCAGAAGCGGGACCACTGCGTTGGCAGCTGTCCCGCGTGGGCGGCGGGCACCTGGACAACTCCCGCTCACTTCGCGAACACGAAGTCCGCGACGGCGAGCTACTCTTGCTCTCCACCGCGAGAGTACCTTCTCCGCAGTACCTTTCCGGCGACGCATGCGGCGCTATCACCGCGGCCGCCGATCAATCCACGCTCGAGGTGGATCGTGTCGCCGCTTGGGCAGGATTGGTCGTCTGCGCGGTCAGCGCCGCAGCGCTTCTGGTCTCGGGGGCTACCGTGTCGGCAGCGCCGTGGATTGCGGGGGCATTGTCGGCTGCTGCCGCGGCAGCGGCCGTGGCCAGTACCCGGTCCGGCACAGGCTCTGCGGTCGCGCTGGGCTCGGCCTCGGTGGTGTTCGCGGCGACCGCCGGCTGTCGCGCAGTGCCCCAGGCCCCCTGGGCGGCAACGTTGTTGCTCATGGCCTCGGCAGGTCTGGCGATGTCGGTGTTGATGCTGCGCACCGCCTGCCGCACCAGCGCCACCCTAGGTGCGCTGGCCACACTGACCGGCGCGGTGACGGTGGTGGCCGCGGCCTGCGCGATGACAACCCCGTCCAAACCGGCCGCGGGGGCGGCGCTGACCGTACTGGCATTGGTTGCATTGGCTTCGGCTCCGAGGCTGACGGTCGCCGTCACCGGGATCGGACCACCGCGCAACGATATCGACGGCGAACAAGCCAAATCGGCTCATCGCGTGCTCACCGGACTGGTGGCCGGGTTCGCTGCAGCGGCAGCTCTCGGCGCCGCCGCGGTTGCCGTGACGGCTTGCGCAGCGCTTCGTTCGTGTCACCTCGCGGTCCTGTTCGCCAGCATCGTTGGGGTGCTTCTGCTGTTGCGCCAGCGCACGCATACCGACCGCCAACGCCGGATCGCTCTGTGCGTCACCGGATTCACCGCACTTGCGGCTGCTGTGGCCATGTCAGTCGTCGCGATACCGGAACACGGCATCTGGGCCGCCGCGGCCGGCGGCGCTGCAGGACTCGCGACAGCCTGTTGGCCACTGTCTCGGGGCTGCGCCACGCCGGTCACCGGGCAGGTCATTCAGGCGCTGGAGTACTCGCTGCTGGCAGCGGCGCTGCCGCTGGCCGCGTGGGTGAGCGGTCTCTACGGTCTCGTTCGTGATCTGAGTCTGCTTTGAGGGCGGTTCGACTTGCCGTCGTCGTGGCAGTAGCCGCAGCGCCGACGTGGGCTGCGCCAGCGGCGTTCGCGGTGACCCCACCACCGGTCGACGAGACGCGGCTTCCGCCGGCGGGACCGCCCGGTCCGCCGCAACCGACTACGCGGTTCGACGACTGCGTCGCTATCGTGCGCATGCCATTGCATCCGCCTGAGGGCTCCGGACAATTCGCGGGCTGGGACCTGCCGGCCGTGTGGGCCCTGACCAGCGGGGCCGGGCAAACCGTCGCGGTGATCGACACCGGAGTGGCCCGGCATCCACGTCTGCCCCATCTGGTTGCCGGCGGCGACTATGTCTCGAATGGCGACGGCACCTCGGACTGCGACGGACATGGCACCACGATAGCGGCGATTATCGGCGCAGCGCCCGATGTAACCGGCGACCCGGTCGGGATTGGCGGGATTGCGCCTCAAGCGTCGATTCTCGCGATCCGTCAGTCCAGCAACAAGTTCCGGGCCTCCGACGATCCGGCGGGCTCGGGGTACGGCGACGTCGAGACGATGGCCGCGGCGGTGCGTGCCGCCGCGGACCTGGGTGCGACGGTCGTCAACATCTCCTCGGTGGCCTGTGTGCCGTCCGACATCGGGCTCGACGATCGCGCGTTGGGGGCTGCCTTGGCCTATGCCGTCGACGTCAAGAACGTTGTCGTGGTGACTGCCGCGGGAAACACCGACAGTTCAGGGCCGTGCCCAGGGCGAAACTCGCTCGACTCCGGCGGGCGGGACGACGTCGCCGTGGTGGCCAGCCCCGCGTGGTACGACGACTATGTGCTCACCGTCGGCTCGGTTGGCCGTGACGGCTCTGCGTCAACATTTTCCCTGGAGGGGCCGTGGGTCGACGTCGCCGCTCCGGGCGAAGTCGATATGTCGTCGACGGTCGACGACGACGTCGTAGAGGTTGCCGGGACCAACTATGCCGCCCCGGTGGTGAGTGCGGTGGCGGCGTTGGTTCGGTCCCGTTTCCCCGAGTTGACAGCGCGGCAGGTCATGCGCCGCATCGAAGACACCGCCTTGCCCTCCGGGGCCGGGTGGAACGCCGCGACCGGTCACGGGGTGGTCGATCCGCTCGCCGCGGTCAGCGGTGGTTCACCGCCCCGCCCGGCGCCGTCGTCGCCCCGGCCGGTCGGTTCTGCCGCGACTCCGCCGGCCCCGGATCCGGCTCCGGGACGTGCCGCGATCCGGGCTGCGGTGGCCTGCCTGGCAGTCGGCGCCGCTGTCGCGGCGCTGTCGGCCGGACGGTTACGGCGACGCCCCGACTCCGTCCCTGGCGACTGAGGCTGCTTCGCGACTGAGTGGAGGCCCACCGGGCAGCACTCCCAGCATCGGCCAGGGCGCCGGCGCCGGTGCGTCGATCAGACCCAGCGACTCTGCCGCGGCCGAGTCGACCAGCCCGAAGCGCACGCCGGTGTCGGTCACCAGGAACAACGACCCTGTCGGCACTCCGTCTCCGGACAGCGCGACCGGCCGTACGAAAAGTCCACTGCCGCTCGGGATCACGACCGCATCGAGCGCCGGCCCGTCGCCGTCGGCCTGGGCCAGTGCCACCGGGGTGTGCATCGCCGGGACCTCAGCGCCGGTAAGCACAGCGGTGTGCGGATGCGCGGTTAGGTCCCAGTGGGCGCACACCACAGGGTCAGCGGTGACGCCGGCCCGGTCGGGGAAAGTGATCACCGGCAAGGTGTTGACCGCGGGCAGCTTGCCGATCCGATCGGCACTCACCGTCGGGATCTGCCCGCCGGCGCGCGGATCGGTGAATCGGATCAGGTCCGCGGCTACCTTGCCGATGCGTTGGATACCTCCGGCCAGGACGACGAACAGACCAGCGGTGCCGTCGAGGCTGCCGGTGGGTACCTGCACCACCGTGCCCACCGGCAACCCGGCCGGTCCGGTCGAACCGGTGTCCGGGATAGCCGGCGGGGTGATCGCCGGTGCCTCCGGGATGGCCGCAAGCAGGATCGGCGACACCGGTTGCGGCGTCACCGCCTCGATCTGTAGCGCGCGAAGCACCGCCGGGTTGCGTAGGTCGACGCGGGCACGTACGCCACGGTAGATCAGATAGGTGATCGCTGCGCTGTCGCCGCGCGGGGTCACCAGCATTTGGGTGTCGCCGGCAACGACGCCATCGTCGATCGCCCCGGCGAGCACGGTGGTGGACGACCCGATCTCGTCGCACACCGTCCATTGCGGACGCCCAGTCGCCGCGTGTGTCGGAATTTGGTGCGGGGCACCGGGTATGCCTACCGCAGGACCACGGTCGGCGTAACGCAGAGCCTGCCGGCTGACGATTCGCGGTTCGACAGCCGTACCGATGATCAAGCGTGCCGAGGCCAGGTTGTCCACCGGGTGCAGCCGCTGGCCGATCCGGACGAACATCGCGCCGGTTTCCCGTTCGACCACCACCGGCTCCTCGCCGAGTTCGGCACTGGGATGCACCACAGCCAAGGCCACACAGACAACGACAGCTACGGCGGTGAGCACAGCACCGACGAGCATCGAGATCGACTGGGCCCGAAGCGGATCGTCGAGCATTCGGGGGTCGCCACGCACCAGGGCGTGTTCGGCCCGGCGCATCAGAAAGCGGTGTCCGCTGACCTGCAGGCGTGTCGCCGGTTGCCGTGTCATCGCCCCCCCGAGAGCCCCGCGACTCAGCCTAGCCGGGGTCCGGCGGGGTACGGATCACTTGTTGGAGCGCCGCTCGCGGTAGGCCGCAACGTGCTGACGGTTACCACAGTTGCCGGTGTCACAGAACTTGCCGGATCGGTTGCGAGACAGATCGACCAGGACTGCCTCGCAGTCGGGAGCGGCGCAGACCTTCAGCCGGCGCAATTCCCCGGACCGGATGAGATCGGCCAGCGCCATCGCCATCTCAGCACCCATCCGCTGCCATAGCGGGTCATGGATGGAGGCCATGTGCAAATGCCACTCGGGCATCTCGGGGTGGCGGGTCAGCCAGGGCGACGCCCGGGTGTCCGACAGTAGGGCGTTGATTTGCCCGACGGTGCGGGCCTCGTCGTCGGCGGTGTCCCAGATCCGACCCAGCCGTTCCCTTAGCTGGTGAACTGAGGCAAGTTCAGCGGCGTCGTGGTCGCGCCTGCCGGTCCATCCGAAGCCGTCCAAGTACGCATCGAGCGCAGCAAGGTCGCCCAGTTGTTCGCCGCCGACCCTGTTGCTGTTGATCAGCACCGTTGCGGCCCGCAGCGTGTGATCGGTGTCATGATTAAAAAGCATTTGACCCATGACCTCTCCCGGCAGTATTGTCATGATCAAAGTTCATTTTACTCATTACACTCCTGCTCTCGCGCCCCCGACCATTCCCTGGAGGTGGAACCATGGCTGCCGACACCACACACACTGCACCGCCCCACACGTACCGCGTCGGCGCCGACCACTTTCGCCTGGGCCTACTCTTCGCCATCGGCTCCGCATTCGCCTTCGGCTCCTCAGGGCCGTTCGCCAAATCACTGATGGAGGCCGGCTGGAGCCCGACCGCGGCCGTCACCGCGCGACTCGCCGGTGGAGCGCTGGCCATGGCGATATTCGCCACGATCGCGCGCCCAGGCTGGTTGACCGAGGCCCGTGCCCACGCGCGCACCGTCGTGCTCTACGGGCTGGTCCCGATCGCCGGCGCCCAACTGTTCTACTACAACGCCGTCGCACACCTCTCGGTCGGCGTCGCGCTACTCCTCGAATACCTTGCCCCGATCCTCGTGGTCGGCTGGCTATGGGCCACCACCCGCAGCCGTCCCACCAACCTGACGCTGGGCGGCGTCGCGCTCGCGATCGCCGGCATCATGCTGGTGCTCGGAGTCGTCGGCCCGCACGGCTTCTCCGGCACCGACATCAACCTCGTCGGCGTCGGGTGGGGCCTGGCCGCTGCGGTATGCGCGGCGTGCTACTTCCTGTGGTCGGACACCTCATCGGCGCAGGGCGCTGACGGCCACTCCACCCTGCACCCGATCACGTTAGCTACCGGCGGCCTCGTCGTCGGCGCCCTGGCAGTAGCCACACTCGGCGCCACCGGGGTCATGCCACTGGCGTTCACCGCCAACGACACCGTGATCGCAGGCATGACCACCTCGTGGATAGTCCCCGTCATCGCCCTGGGACTGGTTCCCACCGCGATTGCCTACACGCTGGGCATCGTCGGGATAGCCAAGCTCCAGCCTCGCTTCGCGTCGCTTGTCGGCCTGTCCGAGGTGATGTTCGCCGTGCTCGCCGCCTGGCTGCTGTTGGGTGAGGCGATCACAGCAACCCAGGCCGTCGGCGGAGCCATCGTCCTCGTCGGGCTCGCCCTGGCCCGCCAGGGCGACCGCAGCGAAAAACTCGGCGACCAAGCGGTGACGTGGCCGGAGGCCCCCTCCACCGAACTGTCACGATAGTCCGGGCGCCTGACGGTCAGGCTGGCTAACATCGAGAAGGTGAATCCTGATCTTGACGCCCGCCCCACCCGATTTATCCCCCGGATCCTTTCGGCGTTGGCGGCGGTCGTCGCCGCCGGCGCGTTGGCCATCGGGCCGACCATCCCTGCCGCACAGGCCCAGGGCTGCCCAGACATCGAGGTCATCTTCGCCCGTGGCACCGATGACACCCCAGGCCTAGGACGGGTCGGCGGCGCGTTCGTCGACTCCCTGCGCGGCAAGGTCGGCGGCCGGTCTGTCAACGCCTACGCGGTCAACTACCCCGCCAGCTACGACTTTCTGCAGGCAGCCGGCGGGGCTAACGACGCCAGCAGGCAGGTCCAGTTCATGATGGCCAACTGCCCCAACACCCGGCTGGTACTCGGCGGCTACTCGCAGGGCGCCGCGGTGATCGACATCATCGCCGCCGTACCGTTCCCAGCGGTCGGGTTCAATAACCCGCTGCCTCCCAATGCTCCGGACTTTGTCGCGGCCATTGCGGTGTTCGGCAACCCCACCACGAAGGTCGGCTTGCCTCTGACGGTCAGCCCCGTATGGGGCTCACGCTCGATAGACCTGTGCACACCTGGCGACCCGATCTGCTCGGACGGAGACAGTGTTCCGGCTCACAGCAACTATGCGAGCAGTGGCATGGCGAGCGAAGCCGCTTCGTTCGTCGCCGGACTTGTCTAGATTCAGTCAAGAACAAACATGCGTTACCGTATCTTGTGCTCTCTGATCGATTCGGCCGCCGCGTCCTGGCGGCCGCCGCCGCGGTCGTCCCGCTAACAGCTACCGGCCTGCTGTCGACCCCGGCAGCCTCGGCCCAGAATTGTCCGGACGTGGAGGTTGTGTTCGCGCGCGGAACCAGCGAACCGCCGGGCGTCGGGCGGGTAGGGCTGGCGTTGGCCGATTCGCTGCGCGCGCAACTCGGCGGATTGTCCGTCGGAACATACGGCGTCAACTACCCCGCCACGTACGACTTCCTCGAAGCCGCCAGCGGAGCAACTGATGCCGCCAACCGCATCGCGGCGATGGCCCAGCAATGCCCAGCCACCCGCATCGTGCTCGGCGGCTACTCGCAGGGCGCCGCGGTGGTCGACATGCTTGCCGGTGTCCCGCCGCTGGGCAACAAGATCGGCGACATCGGGTCCGCGCCTCCGCTGCCCGGCGGCCTCAACGGCAACGTCGCCGCCGTCGCGGTATTCGGCAATCCCTCGGCCAAGTTCGGCAATCCGGTTTCGGCCGTAGGCTCTTTCGCCGGTAAAGCGGTCGATGTGTGCGCCGACGGTGACCCGATCTGTTCGGACGGACGCAACCCGTTCGCCCACACTAAGTACGAGACCCCGGAGTTCATCGGTCCGGCGGCGGGGTTCGCCGCCGGCCGGGTCGGACAACTGCCCAGGGTGTAGTTCCGCCGTTAATATCGCTAGGTGATCGCAACGCTGACCCGGCGGTGCCGGGCACTGCTCCTGGTGGCGGCGATGGTGCTGCCGGCCTCCGCGATGCTCGTCCCGATCGCGTCAGCTCAGTCCTGCCCGCAGGCCGAGCTCATTTTCGCGCGTGGTCGTGTCGAACCAGCCGGCGCCGGACAGATCGGCAATGCGCTGATCAGCGCACTGCGACGCAAGACCGGCATGAACATCGATCTGTACTCGGTGAACTATCCCGCCGACACGGAGATCGATGTCGGCGCCAACGATATGAGCCGGCGCATCCAACACATGATCGGCAGCTGTCCGGACACTCGCCTCGTGCTCGGCGGCTACTCACTGGGAGCGGCAGTCACTGACGTGGTGCTCGCAGTTCCCATCGCCGCCTTCGGGTTCGAAAACCCGCTTCCGCCGGGCGCTGATCAGCACATCGCGGCGGTCGCACTGTTCGGAAACGGGATCGCGTGGGTTGGCCCCATCACGAACTTCAATCCGACCTACAACGACCGCACCATCGAGCTGTGCCACGGCGACGACCCCATCTGCAACCCCACCGACCCGGAGAATTGGGAAGACTACTGGTCCGACCACCTGGCCCCGGCGTACATTAACGGCGGCATGGTCAACCAAGCCGCCGACTTCGTCGCAGGTCGACTGTAGGCGACTAGCCGACCTCGTCTGCGGTGCGGAGATCCCGTGTCACCCGGTTCCGCTCGGCAAGTTGATCATCGGGCGGGTAGTCCACCGCCACCAGCGTGAGGCCGCGGGCCGGGGCAGCCGCGAAATCGCTGGAGCGCTGCGTCGCCGTGAGTAACCCAGCGCACCATTGCGCGTCGCGGCGACCTTCCCCAACCGCGAGCAGCGCACCTACCAGGGAGCGCACCATGTTCCAACAGAACGCATCGGCGCTGACGTGCACCGCCACCCGGTCGCCGACGCGCCGAACTTCCAGCCGTTGCAGGTCTCTGATCGTGGTGGCGCCTTCGCGACGTCGACAGAACGCCGCGAAGTCGTGCAGACCGAGCAGGTCCTGCGCGGCGGCGGCCATGGCGTCGATGTCGAGGCTGCGTGGCCACGGGGTGACGAACCGGGCTTCACCCGGTTCGGCACCGTACGGTGCGGTGGTCAATCGGTAGGTGTAGTGGCGGCACAGCGCCGAGAATCGGGCGTCGAAGCCGGGTGCGGCGCGCGACACGCTGCGCACCCGGACGTCTTCACTCAACATCCGTCCCAGTCGACGTACCAGGGGGCTGAATTCAGCCTCGCCGGGACGGACCGTGCGGGGATAGGCGTTGGGCAGCGCTTCGGTTGGGACGTCGACGTGTGCAACCTGACCGGTTGCATGCACGCCGGAGTCGGTGCGCCCCGCCGCTCGCGTGATCACCGGCGTCCGGAAGACCGTCGACAGTGCGTCATCGATCACGCCGGCGACCGTGCGCTGCCCGGCCTGTGTCGCCCACCCGGCGAAATCGGTTCCGTCGTAGGCGATGTCGAGGCGCAGGCGGACCGCACGCAAGGAGGACAAAGACGACTCCGCACGCAAGGAGGACAAAGACGACTCAGCACGCAAGGAGGACACAGAAGACCCCGCACGCGAGGAGGACACAGAAAACTCAGCACGCGAGGAGCAACATGAATCGAGCCCGCCACCGGTATCGATGGCGGGCTCGTTCACAGCGATATCTCTAGGACTTCTTGTCATCCTCGTCGGCGGCCTCGGTGACCTCAGCCTCGGCGGTCTGAGCGTCAGCTCCAGCCTCGACGATCGCCTCGTCCTCGGTCTTGACCTCCTCGACCGACACCTCTTCAGCGGCAGCCTCTTCGGTGGCCGGTGAGGCTGCGGCAGCTGCGCTCTGCGCACCTGCGACCCGGCGGGCCCGATCGGCTTCCGAGGTCACGGTCTTCTCCCGAACCAGTTCGATGACCGCCATCGGGGCGTTGTCGCCCTTGCGGTTCTCGAGCTTGATGATGCGGGTGTAGCCACCATTGCGGTCGGCGTAGAACGGCCCGATCTCGGCGAACAGGACGTGGACGATGTCCTTATCGCGGATCTTCTTCATCACCTCACGCCGATTGTGCAGCGTGCCCTTCTTGGCGTGGGTGATGAGCTTCTCCGCGTAGGGCCGCAGCGCCCGCGCCTTGGGCTCGGTGGTCTTGATGCGGCCGTGCTCGAACAGCGAGGTGGCCAGGTTGGCCAGAAGCGCCTTCTGGTGCGAGGACGACCCGCCGAGGCGAGGACCCTTAGTGGGCTTAGGCATTGGAAACTCCAGCCATTGTGACTTCTCCTTTTCGGGGCCGGCCCCCGTATCAGGTAGGACCGGGACGGATTTCGGGCGGGCGAAATTGGTTAGAATGCGCCCTGTTTAGAGCTGTTCGGTCTCCGCGTAGTCCTGGGTGTCATCCAGGTCGTAACTGGCGTCACTGTTCCAGGTGCCGGTGGCGACGTCGTAACCGGCGACCTCCGACGGATCGAAGCTGGCCGGGCGGTCCTTGAGCGCAAGACCGAGCTGAGGCAGCTTGATCTGGACCTCGTCGATGGACTTCT
>CAZLTV010000064.1:0-18749 GCA_964562545.1 uncultured Mycobacterium sp.
CGCCCTACGCAAAGCCGCCGAAGGCCACGACGTATCCATCCAAGCCCTCTCCCACAAGGAGAAGGCCAGTGGTCCCTCCTTCTCGGAATTCGCGGCCAGCGCCAAGGAACTGACCGGCAACAAAGACTGAATACCCAGCATCGGCCGAGAGGGCATTCCGGCGGCATAAGTTGGACTGCGACGCCGCTGGAGTGCCATTCGGCGGTGAGGTGATTGAAGGAGGGACGGCTATGCCTGGCGGCATGAGTTTCGAGCTGACCGAGGACCAGGAGTTGATCCGCAAGTCGGTGGCCGAGCTCGCGAGCAGGTTCGACGATCACTACTGGATGCAGAAGGATCAGGCGCACGAATTCCCGCGGGAGTTCTACGATGCCATCGCCTCGGGCGGCTGGCTCGGGATGACGATCCCCGAGGAGTATGGCGGACACGGCCTCGGTATCACCGAGGCCACCCTGCTCCTCGAGGAGGTGGCCCGCTCGGGCGGCGCGATGAACGCCGCCAGCGCGATCCACCTGTCGATATTCGGCATGCAGCCGGTCGTCAAGCACGGGTCCGACGAGCTCAAGGCCCGCACTCTGCCCCGCATCGTCGACGGTGACCTGCATGTCTGCTTCGGTGTCACCGAACCCGGAGCCGGCTTGGACACCAGCCGTATCACCACCATGGCCAAGCGGGAGGGTGACCACTACCGGGTCAACGGCCGCAAGGTCTGGATCTCCAAGGCCCTGGAGTCCGAGAAGATCCTGCTGCTGACCCGTACGACCCCGCATGACGAGGTAAGCAAGAAGACCGACGGCATGACGCTGTTCCTGACCGACCTGGACCGCGATCATGTCGACATCCGGCCGATCAACAAGATGGGCCGCAATGCGGTCAGCTCCAACGAGGTCTTCATCGATGACCTGATGGTCCCGGTCGAAGACCGGGTCGGTGACGAGGGCAAGGGGTTCAAGTACATCCTCGACGGGCTGAACCCGGAACGGATGCTGATCGCCGCCGAGGCCCTGGGCATCGGCCGGGTCGCGCTGGAGAAAGCCGTCAAGTATGGCAACGAGCGGGTGGTCTTCGACCGGCCCATCGGGATGAACCAGGGGCTGCAGTTCCCGCTGGCCGACTCGCTGGCCCGCCTGGATGCCGCCGAGCTGGTGCTGCGCAAGGCCACCTGGCTCTACGACAACGGCCGGCCGTGCGGGCGGGAGGCCAATACGGCCAAATACCTGTGCGCCGACGCCGGTTTCGGCGCCGCGGATCGCGCGCTACAGCTGCACGGCGGGATGGGATACTCCGAGGAATACAACGTTTCGCGATACTTCCGCGAGTCACGGTTGATGAAGATCGCGCCGGTCAGCCAGGAGATGATCCTTAACTTCCTCGGCGAGCACGTGCTCGGCCTGCCCCGTAGCTACTGAGGGCGCCGCGATGACTGAATCTTCCCCTCGGACCGCCGCGCTGCAGCCTCGCCGATACTTCGATCTCACCGGGCGCTCAGCGCTAGTCACCGGCGCCGCGGGCGGAATTGGCTCGGCGGTCGCGGCAGCACTCGCCGATGCCGGGGCGGCGGTGCTCGTGACCGACCTGGACAAAGATGCCGCCGCCGCAGTGGCCGGACGCATCGCGGATTCGGGTGGGCGGGCCGAGTCGGCAAGCCTGGACGTATCGGATCGGGACTCCGCCGATGCGGCCGCCGAACAGGCGGCGGCGCTGACCGACGGTGCACTGCACATCGTCGTCAACAACGCCGGTGTGACGAAACCGGCGATGTTCGACAAGACCACCCAGGAGTCGTTCCGGCTGCTGTTCGACATCCACGTGATGGGTGCGTTCAACGTCACACAGGCGGCACTGCAATACATTCCGACCGACGGCACCGGGCGGATCGTCAACGTCACGTCGGCGGCAGGGCTAACCGGCACGCTCGGGCAGGTCAACTACTCGGCAGCCAAGGCCGGCATTATCGGGTTCACCAAATCGCTTGCGCGCGAGCTGGCGACCAAGGGCATCACGGTCAACGCGCTGGCGCCACTGGCGGCGACACCGATGACCGAGACGATCCGCACCAACGAGAAGTTCGCTGCCAACATGATGACCCGCATTCCGATGAAGCGGTGGGCGGAGCCGTCCGAGGTCGCGGGTGCGTTCGTGTTCATGGCCTCGGATGCGGCGTCCTATGTCACCGGTCAGGTTCTGCCGGTCGACGGCGGAATGGTGATGTGACAGTTCATGACTGCTCGAGAAAACACTGAACGGATCGGGGCGCCGCTGTCCGGTGTCACCGTGGTGACGCTGGAGCAGGCGGTTTCGGCGCCGATGTGCACCCGGGTGCTGTCCGACTTCGGTGCGCGCGTGATCAAGGTGGAGAACCCCAAAGGCGGTGATTTCGCCCGGCACTATGACGATGTCGTGCTAGGACCCGGCGGCCTTGCCGCGCACTTCGTGTGGTGCAACCGCAACAAGGAATCGGTGTCGCTCGACCTGAAATCGGCTGAGGGGCTTGACTTGCTGCACCGCTTGCTCGACGGTGCCGACGTCCTGGTCTCCAACCTCGCGCCGGGGTCGACGGGACGGCTCGGTATCGCTGCCGCGGATATGGCCCGGCGCCACCCCGATGTCATCGCCGTGGAAATCGACGGTTACGGCCCGGGCGGGCCGCTGTCGCACAAACGTGCCTACGACCTGCTCATCCAGGCCGAGTCGGGGACCTGCGCGGTGACCGGTCAGGCCGGTGCGCCGGCCAAGCCGGGGCCGCCCGTCGCCGATGTCTGCTCCGGGTTGTATTCGGCGCTGTCGATCATGTCGCTGCTATACGCCCGCGACACCGGCCGTCGACCAGGCGGTGGGGGAGTGGCGGTCAGCCTATTCGACACCATGATGGACGTGATGGGCTACCAGCTCACCTATACCCAGCACTCCGGGATAGACCAGGTGCCGTTGGGGATGAGTTCGCCCGCTGTGGCACCGTACGGTTCGTATGCCACCGCTGACGGTCAGACGGTGGTACTGGGAACCACCAACGACAACGAATGGCAGCGGCTCGCGCGCGAAATCCTGGGCCGCGACGACCTGGCCGACGATCAGCGGTTCGCCACCAATGCCAGTCGGGTGGCCCACCGAGCACCACTCGACGAGGCCATCGGTGCCTGGTGCGCCAGGCACGATCTCGACGAGATTCAGAAGACCGCCGACGCCGCCGGCATCGGCAATTCCCGATATAACGTGCCCAGCGAGGTGGTGGCCCACCCGCAACTGGCGGCCCGCAACCGGTGGCGTGAGGTGCAGACCGAGCGGGGGCCGATTCAGGCGCTGCTGCCGCCCGCGGTGATCGAGGGCTACGAGCAGTCGATGGGGGCCGTGCCGGCGCTCGGGCAGCACACCGACACCGTTCTTGCCGAAATCGCTGTCACCGAAGCAGAACTTGCGGCGTTGCGGGCGCGCGGTGTGATCGGCCCGGCTCGATGAGCGCCGAGGAACGGGTGTTGCTCACCGACGACGACCACGGCGTGCGGACCCTGACGTTGAATCGCCCGCACCGCCGCAACGCCCTCGACGCCCAGCTGTGGGAGGAACTCGCCGATGCGCTGCGCGCCGCGGCCCGCGACACCCCGCGGGCATTGGTGATCACCGGAGCCGGTGGCGCGTTCTGTTCTGGTGCCGACGTCAGCACTGGTGAGACCATTCATCCGCGGCACAAGCTGCGCAGGCTCAGCGAGGTCGCTTTGGCGTTGCACGAGCTGGCCGTCCCGACGATCGCGAAGGTGACCGGGGTAGCCGTCGGCGCTGGCTGGAATCTCGCCTTGGGCTGTGACCTTGTGGTCGCCACACCGGATTCGCGGTTCTGTCAGATCTTCTCCAAGCGTGGGCTTTCCATCGATCTTGGCGGGTCGTGGCTGCTGCCCAAGTTGGTGGGGCTGCAGCAGGCCAAACGGCTGGTGCTGCTCGCGGACATGATCGACGCTGCTGAAGCGCACGCGATGGGGCTGGTGACGTGGGTCAAACCGGCCGACGAGATCGACGGATTCGTCACCGAGCTGGCCGAACGCCTGGCGCAGGGGCCGTCGTTCGCTTTGGCGCAGAGCAAGGCGCTGCTCAACGATGGCGCCTGCTCGACGCTGCGTGATGCGGTGGCCAATGAGGCGCGTGCCCAGCCGGGCAATTTCGCGACGGCCGATTCCGTGCAGGCGTATGCGGCGTTCGCCGAGAAGCGAGACCCGGTGTTCACCGGTGAATGGTTGCCGTACTTGATGAGGAAGGGATCGGAGTAGACATGCGGGACACGGTGATCGTGGAGGCGGTCCGCACACCGGTTGGCAGACGCAATGGTGGGCTGTCGGACATGCATGCCGCCGATCTGTCGGCGGTGGTGCTCAACGCGCTGGTGGAGCGGGCCGGTATCGACCCCGAGATCGTCGACGACGTGGTGTGGGGTTGCGTGTCGCAGGTTGGGGATCAGTCCAGCAACATCGGTCGCTACTCAGTGCTGGCGGCAGGTTGGCCGGAGCACATCCCCGGCACCACGATCAACCGGGCGTGCGGATCGAGCCAGCAGGCCCTCGACTTCGCGGTGGCGTCGGTGATGTCGGGCCAGCAGGACGTCGTGGTGGCCGGCGGGGTGGAGGTGATGAGCCGGGTGCCGCTCGGCTCGGCGCGCTCTACCGGTATGCCGTACGGGCCCAAAGTGCTTGCTCGCTATGGTGACTTCTCGTTCAACCAGGGCATCTCCGCCGAGCTGATCGCACAGAAGTGGGGTCTTTCCCGGACCCGGCTCGATGAATACTCCGTGCGTTCTCACGAGTTGGCGGCCGCCGCCCAGGACGGCGGGGCGTTCGAGTCCCAAATCCAGCCGGTGTTGACCGATAACGGTCCGGTGGTGGCCGACGAGGGTGTCCGTCGAGGCTCGACGGTTGAGAAGCTCGCCGGCCTCAAGCCGGCCTTCAAGGAGGACGGTGTCATCCACGCCGGGAATTCGTCTCAGATCTCTGACGGGGCGGCGGCGCTGCTGGTCATGGCCGAAGACAACGCGGTCTCGCTCGGTCTGACGCCGATCGCGCGGTACCGAGCCGGTGCGGTCGTTGGAGCTGATCCGGTGCTGATGCTGACCGGCCCGATCCCGGCGACCGAGAAGGTTTTACACAAGGCTGGGGTGAGCTTGGACGAGGTCGGGGTGTATGAGGTGAATGAGGCGTTCGCATCGGTTCCGTTGGCCTGGCTGGCCGAAACCGGAGCCGACGAGGCCCGGCTCAATCCGCTGGGTGGCGCGATCGCGCTGGGGCATCCACTGGGATCGTCGGGTGCGGTGTTGATGACGCGAATGATCAATCACATGCGGGACAACGAAATTCGCTTTGGTCTGCAGACCATGTGCGAGGGCGGCGGTACTGCCAACGCCACCCTGGTCGAACTGATCGCGTAACGGGACCAGGAGGACGGCGAGTGCGCAGAGATCTGTTCACCGAGGATCACGAAGCCTTTCGCGAACTGGCCCGCGACTTTATCGAAAAGGAAGTGGTGCCGGACTATCCGCTCTGGGAGAAGGGCGGCCGGATGCCTCGTGCGGTCTTCGAGCGAATGGGGTCGCTCGGCATGCTCGGCATGGCGATCCCGGAGCAGTACGGCGGCGCCGGTGAACCCGACTACCGCTACAACGTGGTCCTGCAGGAGGAGGCTGCCCGGGCGCTGGTCACGCTGTCGACGGTTCGCACGCAGCTCGAGGTGATCCTGCCGTACTTCCTGCGCTACGCCAACGCCGAGCAGCGCGCCCGGTGGTTTCCCGGCCTGGCCGCGGGCACGTTGTTGACCGCCGTCGCGATGACCGAACCCGGCACCGGTTCGGATCTGGCCGGCATGCGCACCACGGCCGTGCGGGACGGGGACGATTTCGTCGTCAACGGCGCCAAGACGTTCATCACCGGCGGCATTCAGGCCGACTTGGTTGTGGTGGTGGCGCGTACCTCGACCGATCCGGACAACCGCCGTAAAGGGTTGACACTGCTGGTCGTCGAGGACGGCATGGATGGGTTCACCCGGGGCCGCGAACTGGAGAAGATGGGCTGCAAGGTCCAGGACACGGCCGAGCTGTCCTTCGTCGACGTCCGGGTGCCCGCTGCGAACGTGCTGGGGGAGGCGGACGAGGCGTTCGGATATCTGGGACACAACCTGGCGCAGGAGCGGCTGACGGTGGCCGTCGGGTCGGTGGCCCAGGCGCGCTCGGCTGTCGCTGCGGCGATCGACTACACACAAAATCGCAAGGCGTTCGGGACGCCGGTGTCGTCTTTCCAGAACACCAAGTTCGAGTTGGCCGCGTGCTCGGCGGAGGTCGAAGCCGCCCAGGCGATGCTCGACCGTGCGGTGGTGCTGCATGTCGACGGGGAGCTCATCGGCGCGGATGCGGCGCGGGTGAAACTGTTCTGCACCGAGATGCAGCAACGGGTCGTCGACCGATGCCTGCAGCTGTTCGGAGGCTACGGGTACATGATGGAGTATCCGATCGCGCGGCTGTACACCGATGCCCGCGTGGCCCGCATCTATGCCGGAACCAGTGAGGTGATGAAGGTGATCATCGCCAAGTCACTCGGTTTGTAACTTCAGTAACACCGGCAACATTCACCACATGCGTCGCGTTCGTTGTCGTCGAACGGTGGGCGCCGCGCGCGGAGAGCGTGCGGGCATTCGCGCGCCGAGAGCGGTGATGGCACCGTGTTGTCAACCGACCGTTCCGCTGAGTAACCCCCTCTGACCTGGGCTGTGACAACAGCCTAAACAAACTTATGTTGAGATGCTTGTCACAGCGGCCAAACCTACCTACTGTGTGTTCACTAGGTTGGTTCAAGCCAAGGGAGTCACGTGTCAGCCGCCGAGTCCGCCGCCGCCCTGGAATCGTCCAGACGGCCGTATGCGAGCCTCCTCGCCAAAGGTGAGGACCGCAGGCAGCGCATCCTCGCTGTGGCCGAGCGCCTCGTCGCGCGCAACGGGTGGCGCAACACCTCGTTGTCTCAGATCGCGCGGGATGCCGGCGTCACACCCGCCGGTCTGCTGCACCACTTCGAGTCCAAAGAGCAGCTGCTCAACGCCGTGCTGGATGCCCGCGACGCCGACGATGCCGCCCACGCCAACCCGTCTGGGGACTTGATCACCGAACTGGGTCGCGTACCCGAGCGCTTCCAGCGTTCGCCCGAACTCGCCGGCACGTTCACCGTGCTGCTCGCCGAGAGCATCGCCCCCGACGCCCCGTTGCACGACCGGCTGCACAAGCGCTACCGCGACGCCGCCCACATCATGACCGAGATCATCGAGACCGGTCAGCGCAACGGTGACTACCGAAAAGACTTCGACGCGGCCAACAAGGCCGTGGAGATTCTCGCCTTCATCAACGGAATGGAGACCCTATGGTTGCTCGATCCTTCAATCCCGCTGACCGAGGTGTTCAAGGTGTACGCGGACTCGCTGGCTCGGGATCTGGCAGTGACAAATCAGGAGTCCAACCGGATATGAGGTACCGGCTCGATGTGGTCGCTCCGACCGTGCTCGACGCGGTCCGTCACGCCGGCGGCTGGGTCTACGACCGTGTGATGGCCGGCTGGGATGTCACGGTGCTGGTCGGCAGCGACGAAGACGTACGCCCGCTGGAAATCCTCGGCGCAGTCGCACTGGACCTGGATTCCGTCCTGGAGTCCTGGCAGCAGCGCGCGCACCCGCAGACCGTCGCGGTGTCCGCTGGCCTGTTCGACCGTGACGAGCGAGTGCGCTCAGGGGTGCTCGGGGCGCTGGATCAGGGTGCCACCGAGGTCACCCTGTGGGGTGAGCCGCTGCCCGCGGAGTTGGACAGCAGTGTCGATTCCGTCGAGCACCGGCTCAGCGCCGCCGCCCGCGCCTTTAAAGCCCAAGCGCTCGCGGCGTGCGGAGCGGCAGACGAACCGGTCGGGCAGATCGAGATATTCTGCTCCGGCGTGATGGTCTCGGTCGCCGCCGATCTGGTGCCGGCTAGCTGATCTGATCGGCGTTCGACAGCCCCGAGCGGATCAGCCGATCGCAGTCAGCCCATAGCAATCAGCACCTTGCCGACCGCGCGACCGTCACCGACATGGCGAAGCGCTGCGGCGGTTTCATCGAGCGGATATATCGCTCCAATATGAGGTTTCACTCGGCCCGATGCGAGTAGTTCGCGTAATTCCCGCTCGTTGCGGTCGAACTCTTCGGTGGGCACATCCTGGAACTGGAAGCCAACAAGCACAACCCCTTTGATCAACACCAAGTTCAGCGGAATCCGCGGGATCACCCCGGACGCGAACCCGACGGTGACGAAACGCCCTCCACGGCGCAGCGACCGAAGCGCGGGTTCGCTGAGTTCGCCGCCGACCGGATCGACGACGACCTCCGCCCCATCGGGAATCGCGGCCCGAAGCGCACCGCGCAGATCGCCTGTGGTGTGGTTGATCACCCGCGCCGCCCCGTAATCTGCTGCTACGTCGAGCTTCTCGGCCGAGGATGCGACCGCCGTCACGGTCGCGCCCAGCGCCACCCCGAGCTGCACCGCAGCCAGGCCGACGCCTCCGCCGGCGCCGAGTACGACGAGCTCGCTGCCAGCACGCACCCGTCCCATCGAGCGAAGCGCGTGATAGGCCGTGCGGTATGCGACACCACTTGCGGCGGCGGTCAGATCGTCGAGGCCCTGGGGGATGGGGGACAGGCTTGCCGGGTTCGCCACCACCCGTTCGGCGAAGGCGCCGACCATCGCCGTGCCGGTTACCCGATCTCCGACAGCGAAACCGGTGTCCGGCGAGCCGACCTCGTCGACGACCCCGGCGAACTCGCTACCCGGCACGAACGGTGCCGGGACGCTGACCTGATAGGTGCCGGCGACCAGGAGCACGTCAGGATAGTTCACTGCCGCCGCCGACACCCGCACCCCGACCTGACCTTCGGCTGCGGGGGCCAACGCGCGTTCTTCTATGCGCACCACTTCCGGTGGGCCGTGTTCGGGGCATATCGCGGTACGCACGTTGCGTCAGCCCCGATAGTCGGTGGACTCGGCGAGTTCGGCAGCCGAGGCCATCAGGCTTGTCACCACCGGCCCGAACGCCAGGAGCTTCTCGTCGTCGCCGGCGCGTTGGAACCCCTGCTCGAGCACGATCGCCAGCTTCCATTTCGCTAGAACCAGGTAATAGTCGAGGTCATCGACCTGGCGACCGGATACCTGCGCGTAGTGCTGCACGACCTCGGCACGGGTCGGCATGCCGCGCATGTCGACGTAGCCCATCTCCGACGGCGTCGGATTGGCCGTATCCCCGTCCGGATCTGCTCCTCGCGTGCGCGACGGCCACGACTGCACCATCCAAGCCAAGTCGAGCTTCGGGTCGCCGACCGTTCCCATCTCCCAATCGACGATCGCGGCCAACCTGGCCGGGGCGCCGTGGTGGTACATGACGTTGGCGAACTGGTAGTCGCCGTGCATCAGACCTGGGATGAAGTCGAGCGGCTTGTGGTTACGCAGCCAGCCGGTGGCGACCTCGAGCCCGGGGAGGTCACGGCGCCTGATTCGCTCCAAGAAACCGATCCAGCGGTCGACTTGACGTTCGTGAAAGCCCTCCGGCCGGCCCAGGTCCGCCAGCCCCTTGGCCCGCCAATCGACCTTGGACAGCAGCCCAATGCCTTCGGCCAACTGATAGCTGAGCCCAGGGCGGGTAGTGAGGTCACTGTCGAACGGCTCGGGCCAGCGGCCGTGGGTGTCCATCGGCGACCAGCCATCGATGAAGCCCATCAGGTAGAACGGGCGGCCCAAAACATCGGGATCGGCGCAGACGCCGACAGCCTTGGTGTGCGGGACATCGGTCCCGTCGAGCGCCTCGATGATGCGCCATTCCCGCAGAATTCCCTTGTCCCGGTCCGGGGGAGCGTCGGGCGGCGGCATGCGCAACACGCAACGCTCGTCGCCGCGACGAATCTCGAAGATGACGTTCTGCGTCCCGCCGGACAGGAAGCGGGTGCTCAGTGGCTCACCCTTGCCGGGCAGCGCCACCTCGTCCATCCAGGCCGCCAGCCGCTGCTCGTCGATCTGTTCGTTCATTGGTTTCCCACCTCGTGCTCCAGGTAGTCGGCGAACTTGGTGCGGGCCGCCTCCCGCTTGGCCGGGATCCATTCGGTGGGCCAGGTGCCATCAGTCGGTGTGTAACCCCGCAGAACCTGTTTGGCGACCGTTGTCTTGTGCACCTCGGTGGGGCCGTCGGCCAAGCCCATCACCGCGGCGCCGGTCACCATCTCGAGGAACGGCACCTCGTTAGTCACCCCGAGCGCGCCGTGCACCTGCATGGCACGCCAGGCGATGTCGTGCAGCACCGTCGGCATCACGACCTTAACCGCCGCAATGTCTTTGCGAACCTTCTTGTAGTCGTTGTACTTGTCGATCTCCCAGGCGGTGTAGAGCACCATGAGCCGGAACTGCAGAAGCTGAGCGTAGGAGTCGGCGATGTAGCCCTGGACGAACTGCTTGTCCGACAGTCGGCTGCCCTGCGTCTGACGGCTGAGCGCTCGTTCGCACGTCATGTCCAACGCCTTGCGGGCCAGCCCGATCGTGCGCATCGCGTGGTGGATTCGGCCGCCGCCTAGGCGAGTCTGAGCGATGACGAAGGCCTGTCCTTCGCCACCGAGCAGGGCCTCGCCCGGTACCCGCACGTTGTTGTAGTGGATCAACGCGTGGCTGCCCTCTTCGGCGTGCTCGCCGTAGAGCCCGACGTTGCGCACGATCTCGACCCCATCGGTGTCGGTGGGCACCAGGAACATCGACATACCCTGATACGCGCTGACCTCGGGGTTGGTGACAGCCATGACGATGAGAAATGACGCAGTTGCGGCGTTGGAGGAAAAGAACTTCCATCCATTGATAATCCAGCCCGATCCATCCGCGTCGCGCACCGCCGAGGTGGTGAACATGGTCGGATCGGCACCGGCGTGCGGCTCGGTCATCGAATAGCAGGAGAACATCTCACCGTCGAGCAGTGGGCGCAGGTAGCGCTGCTTCTGCTCATCGGTGCCGTAGTGCGCGATGATCTCCGCATTGCCGGTATCGGGTGCCTGGCAGCCGAAGACGATGGGCGCCCATTGCGAACGGCCGAGGATTTCATTGAGCAGGGCCAGTTTGAGCTGACCGTAGCCCTGCCCGCCGAGTTCGGGGCTCAGGTGGGTGGCCCACAGTCCGCGGTTGCGGACCTCGTCTTTGAGTGGGTCGATAGCCTTGCGGCGCTTGCCTTCCAGGGGAACGAACTGCTGGTTCGGCCAGGCCAGGTCGAGCGGTTCGACTTCGTGACGTACGAACTCGTCGGCCCAGTCGAGCAGCTTCTGGTATTCGGGGTCGGTTTCGAAATCCCACGCCATCGGGGGCCTCTCTTGTCGGTCGGTCAGGTCTTGGTGAGTTGGGTCAGGTTTTGGTGTTCTCGGTCAGGTATGTGGTGGGCTGAGTCATTTCCCGCTGGAGAGGGCGCGGTATCCGGCGATCAGTGCGGTGATGTCATGGGCCACCGTCTCGGCGAATCGGCCCTGGAACCCGCTGCTCGCCCAGTGGCGTACTCCCTCGCTGACGAGCATGTGTGAGACCCGGGACAGGTGTGCGACGTCGACGTCGGCGCAGAGTTTGCCGTCGCGCTGCGCGAGAGCGAACAACTCGCCGAACATGTCGGCCTCGAGGTCGTTTTCGCGCTCTCCGCTCAACATTCGCTGCTCCTGGCGGTAGCCTTCCAGCACCGCCGCCACCACCAGCTCGGGAGGGTTGTGTGACGTCGACTTCTCGAGGCTGCGAAGCGCACCGGCGATCACGGTCTCGATGTCGTAGTCGCCCCGCATCAGGGATCGCACGGTCTTGCGTGCAGCTTTGGTCGACAGGACGCCGACCTCGAAAAGGATGTCTTCTTTGGCGGGGAAATAGAAGTAGAACAGCGCCCGTGATACTCCCGCGGCTCGGCAGATGTCGGCGACCGTGGTCTTTGCGTAGCCGTTCATGCGCCACAACGCCATCGCGGCGTGCACGAGGGCCCGTTTGGTCTCGTGTGATCGGGTCCGCTGAAAAGACGCCCTTCGTTGACTACCGTCAGTAGCGGAAATGGCCGCTGTTCTCGGCATTAACCCACTGTAGCAGTAGAAATACCGCATGAGAATAGTTGACGTCTGTCTAACTAACGTGAGATTGGTACGGCATTGCCCGGCATGCGGGCACCGCCTCGTTGACGGGGCGCGGCGGGTATGTAAACCTGTTACGCAAAGATGAGAATCACGTTCTCCAAGAGCGAGATCATCGAACGGAGCGAGCATGGCTGAAGACCTCACCAAGGTCGATTTCTTCCGAGATGGTCGGTTGACCGACGACCCCTACACGTTCTACAAAGCGCTGCGGGAGAAATGTCCGGTCGCCCGTGAGGACCACTACGGCGTCACGATGGTGACGGGCTGGCAGGAAGCCGTCGACGTCTACAACGATGCCGAGACGTTCTCCTCGTGCATCTCGGTGACCGGTCCCTTCCCGGGGTTTCCGGTATCCCTGGAGGGAATGGAAGACGGTGACGTCACCGAGTTGATCGAGGAGCACCGTGACGAGATCCCGTTCAGCGACCAGCTCCCGACGCTCGACCCACCCACCCATACAAACCACCGCGCATTGCTGATGCGGCTGATCACCCCAAAGCGCCTCAAAGAAAACGAGGACGCGATGTGGCAGCTCGCCGACGACGTGCTCGATGGCTTTCTGACTCCCGGCGAGGGTGAGTTCATCAAGGGGTTCGCCGGTCCGTTCACGTTGCGGGTGATCGCCGACCTGCTCGGGGTGCCCGAGGAGGATCGCGACGAGCTGATCGACAGGCTCGCCCGTGGCACGCACGGCAGTGGGCTCGGCAACGCCGACAAGACACTGACCAAGACCCCGCTGGAATACCTCTACGACGTGTTCGCCACCTATGTCGAGGACCGGCGCGCCCAGCCACGCGACGACGTGCTGACCGGTCTGGCAACGGCGAATTTCCCCGACGGCACCGTACCCGAGGTGGGTGACGTGGTTCGGGTCGCCACCAACGTCTTCTCGGCGGGGCAGGAGACCACGGTCCGGCTGCTGTCGACCGCACTCAAGGTTCTCGGCGATTGTCCACACATCCAGGCGAAGCTCCGTGCGGACCGTAGCCTGTTGCCGAACTTCATCGAGGAGTGCCTGCGGATCGAAAGCCCGGTCAAGGGTGACTTCCGGATGACGCGGGTGCCCACCACAGTCGGTGACCAACCCGTCCCGGCGGGCAACACCGTGATGGTGATCAACGGAGCCGCCAACCGTGATCCGCGCCGGTTCGAGGACCCCGACAGCTTCGACGCCGAGCGCAAGAACGCGCGCCAGCACCTGGCCTTCGGTCGGGGGATCCACAGCTGCCCGGGCGCGCCGCTGGCCCGTGCCGAGACCCGCGTCGGACTGGAGCGTTTGCTCGATCGCACCACCGACATCCGTATCTCGGAAAGCGCCCACGGACCTGCAGGCAACCGGCACTACAACTACATCCCGACCTATATCCTGCGGGGGCTCACCGAACTTCACCTCGAGTTCGACCTCGTATGAGAGTGGTTGTCGACGAGGACCGGTGCGCGGGGCATGGTATGTGCCTGACGCTGTGTCCCGAGGTGTTCGAAATGACCGACGACGGGTGGGCGGTCGCGAGAGACGGGAATGTTCCCGCCGAACTTGAGGATGCTGCACGCGAAGCTGTGGCCAACTGTCCCGAGCACGCGATCAGCGAGAGCGACTGAGAGATCAGCGAGAGCGACTGAGAGTAGGAGAGATTCGAGTGGCAAGTGGGTCGAAGGGGTACGTGATCCTGACCGAGGACGTCAAGGATCCTGCCGGTATGGTCGAGTACGGCAAGCTGGCGATGAAGGCGATGGCCGGCGCCAAGATCGTGGCCGTGGACACCAACCCCACCGTGATCGAGGGGCAGTGGCACGGAAGCCAGACCGTCGTGCTGGAGTTCGATTCCGTCGAGGCGGCAAAGCAGTGGTATCACTCAGACGCCTACCAGGCGGCTGCCAAGCTCCGTCAGGGCGCGGCCGAGTGCAACGGGGTCATCGTCTCAGGCTTCCCCCAGTAGGTGAACCCGGCGCGCACAAGCACCTTAGGTGCTGCGTAGCGCGCCGGATCCGCATCAAGCTTCGACGATCGAGATGGCCTGCCGCGGACACTGCCGTACGGCCTCTTTGACTTGTTGCTCGTTGTCCGGGGTGACCTCGTCCTGCAGCACATGCAGGTAGTCATCCTCGTCCAGATCGAAAACCTCGGGGATGATGCCCATGCATATCCCGTTGCTCTCGCACAGGCCGAAATCGACCTCGATCTTCTGGGTCACGGCAACAGCCTCCTCCCGCTGCGTCGATGGTTTCGCGCCTTGAGGCTCCCCGCAGTGCGAGCACTCATCGCAGCACCTTGACAGGCACGTGATGGTAACCGGCGACGTTCTGCATGCTCACTCGCTCGAGTCGGTCGAAATCAACCTCGTACCTGGGCATGAAGTCCAGCAGGTGCTCCAACGCGATCGCGCTCTCCATCCTGGCCAGCGCCGCGCCCAGGCAGCTGTGGATGCCATACCCGAGGCCCAGATTCTGGGCCTGCGTCCGATCCCGGGTGATGTCGAAGGTCTCTCCGTCGGTGAATGCCCGCGGATCCCGGTTGGCCGAAGCGCCCATCAAGAACACCGGCTTGTTGGCGGGCACAGTGCCACTGGGCAGCTCGACGTCCTTCACGCTGTACCGGACGTTGTACTGGACAGGGCCGACGTACCGGAGGAGCTCCTCGACGGCGTCGGGAATCCTGCTGCGGTCATCGAGCAGCATCTGCCACTGCTCGGGGTGCTGAGCGAACACCACCACCGCGCTGCCCATCAGCTTGGTCACCGTCTCCGCGCCCGCGCCCCCCAGCAGCGTCGCGAACGCGGTGATCTCGATGTCGTCGAGCTTGCGCAGATTGCCCTCGTCGTCAGGGATCTCGGCGGCGATCAGCCGACTGATCATGTCGTCCTGCGGATTCTTGCGCCGCTCCTCGACGAGGCCGAAGTAGTACATTGCCGAGTTGATGTTGGCCTGCTGGTTTTCTTCGCTGAAGTCGATCTGTCCCGGCTCGCGGTGCAGGCTGGTGTCGATCCAATGCCGCACCTGCTGGCGGTATTCCTCGGGCACACCGGCCATGCGGGTGATCACCTCGACGGGAAACGGGCCCGAGAAATCCTGGACAACATCGAAGTTGTCCGGATCGGCCTTTCCGAGGTAATGCCTGACCAGCTCGACGACGGTCTCGCGTTGAGCCTGAACGGCCCGCGGGGTGAACGCCTTGTTCAGCAGGCTGCGCATGTGCCGGTGATCGGGCGGATCCATGAAGATGATCGACTTCTGCGGCACTTCACCAGAACGCACCATCCCGAGGTCGCATCCTCGTGCCGAGGAGAACGACTCGTGATCCTTGAAGCCCGCCGCGACATCGGCGTGCCGCGTCAATGCGTAGAAGTCTTCTTGTTCGTCGTAGTACAGCGGCTCCTCATCGCGCATCCGTCGATAGATTTCGTACGGGTTGTCGAAGAACTCCTGTGAAACGGGATTGAAGACGACTTTCGGAGCAGTCATTCGGATTCCTCTTTCGCGGCAGGCTGCCAGCCGGGAAGCATTACGTTAGATGATGTAACTGTAACGCTAACAGTTGGCGATATCTAGCACCGACGCTTTTGGTCAAGCGCTTTGCGACAATCATGTTTCGGGTCGCGCCGGCACCACCGTGTCGAGCAGCGGAGCCAGCAATCCCAAGTCCGTTCCCGCCTCCGTGGCGATGGCGCGCACCACCGCGACGTCCTTGCCGATGAACTCGCCGACCGAATCGATGAAGTCCTGCACCGATCCGCGCATTCCGACGATGTCGCCCACCTTGCTGGCGCCGCTACCGTGCGCGATGGCGCTCAGCAGACCCGACTCGTCGACGCCCACTTCGGCGCCGAGTGCGGCGGCCTCGCGCAGCACTCCCAAATGCGTCGCGAACAGCGTGTTATTGATTAGCTTGACCCATTGACCCGAACCGAGTCCGCCGACGTGCAGGATGGGATCACCGTAGCTGGACAGTATCGGTCGGGCCCGCTCGAGCGCGGACCCGTCACCGCCGACGAACAGCGTGATATGCCCGGCGGCGATATCGTGCGGCCCGCCGCTGACCGGGGCGTCCAGAACGCCGATCTGCGGATGTGCGGCGGCAAGCTCCCGCGCGGTGCGGGGACTGCCCGTGGTGTGGATGACCAGCACCGCCTCCGGCTCCATCATCGCCAGCAGCCCACCGTCTGAGCAGATCTCATTGACCTGGTCATCGGTGAACACGCACAGCACGACGACCTCGGCGCCCGCCGCGACCTCGGCCAGCGTGCCAACGCCGGTTGCCCCAAGATCACCTATCGCCGCCCTCTTCTCGTCGGTGCGACCCAACGCCCGAACTTCGTGGCCGGCCTCGGCGAGGCGGCGCACCATCGGCGCACCCATCCGACCGGTGCCGACGAAACCGACCCTGCTCATCGGGTTGCTCTTCTCTTCGCGCGAGCGCTCATCGGGCCTGGTCTTCTCTTCGCGCGAGCGCTCATCGGGCCTGGTCTTCTCTTCGCGCGAGCGCTCATCGGCCGTGCTCCATGGCGTCCAGAGCAGCATCAGCCGCCGTGAACACCGCCCCCTCGGTCGCCGAAGCCGCGGCGGCCAAGCTTGCCGCGTGCCTAACGTCCTTCTGCAGCAGCGCTCCCGCGATCGGCGCCAGCCCTTCGAGCGTGCCACCGAACATCGAGATGCTGCCCACCGCCTTGCTCGTCGCCGACCCGCGGTTGAGAACTTCGACCAGCTTGTCGCGGGCAATCCCCAGCGCTTCACCGAGTTCCAGCGTGCTCACCGCGCTCCCCAGATTCGCACTGAACAGCAGGTTGTTGAGGATCTTGGTGCTCTGCCCGGCGCCAAGCGGGCCGAGGTGCACGATCGGGTCTGCGTAGGTCGCAAATACCGGGCGGCACCGTGCCACGACTTCCTCGTCGCCGCCGACCATGACCAGCAGCGTGCCCTGCTCCACCGCGGGTGCGCCACCGCTCACCGGAGCGTCGATGACGGAAACACCCTGGGCGGCACATTTTTCCGCAATTTCGCGGCAGGTGTCAGGATGCACGGTGCTGTGAATGGCGACAATCCCACCCTCGGCAAGACCAGCCAGCACACCGTCGTCGCCCTCGAGCACCTGGCGGACATCGTCGTCACCCACCACGCACAGGCACACCAAGTCGCTGGCCGCGGCCATCTCGGCGGGCGTGGCCGCCGTCTTCGCCGGGGTATCGGCGTAGGGATCGAGGCTGGCCTGGCGGCGCGCCCACAACGTCGTCTCGAAGCCGCCCTCGGCGATCCGCCGAGCCATGGGCCCGCCCTGGCTGCCCAGTCCAATGAATCCGACCCGCATCAACTCGCCTCCACTTGCTTCCGATCGCCGCCGCAGCCCGCGATGCACTCTTCGATGAACGACAAAACCCTGCTGTGGTATTCGCCGGCCGATCTGCCGACGCTCAAGTTGTGTCCGCTGCCCGCCATGCGGTTCAGTCGAACGCGTTGTGCTCCGGTGAACAAAGCGGTGATCGAGGACAGCGCCTCGGGGGAGGATTCCCACACGCTTTCGTGGTCGGCGACGCTGAACTGAACCGGGACACGCACCTGCGCTGCGATCTCTGGGAAGTCGCGTCGGGCCCAGTTCGTGGTGACCTCGGATTCGTATGCCACACCAGGAGCCGACAGCGCACCGGTCAGCACGTCCTCCGGATAGAACTCGGTGGGCTGCCACAACAGATCCCGCAGCCCGGCCGGACGCGACGTCGTCGTGGCCCCACTGATGATCGACTTGGCTTTGTCGCTGTAACGCAGCCCGGTGCCTGCCAGCTCGACACCGAGCGTGTCGCTGGCACCAATCGCCATCCGCAGCGCCAGTTCACATCCGGCCGAATGCCCGAGAAGAAACAACCCCGCGCCCCGGCTGCCGGTCCCCAGCATCGCCTCCACGGCGCCCAACGCGGCCTCGACACGGCGTCCGGCATCATCGAACACGGCGGCATGCACCGCGGAGGTGCCGTATCCGGGACGATCCAACGCGATCGCCGTGAAACCCTGCGCTGCGGCGGTGCGCAGCAGCGACAGTCCGGGGTTGCCGGGGCAGTCGAAGTAGACCGAAGTGGTGGCACCGCCGTGCACCGCAACGATGACCGCGCGGGGGGCGTGAACCTGCGCAACGATTCCCGACATCGGTACGCCGTCGACGACGACGACGCGGCGGCGTGGGGCAGGATCAGTCACGTCCGGTCAGGCCCCCGTTCGCAAGAGCATCGCACCGCTGGGTGTCAGGCCGCCGCTGCTGACCACCGCGACGCTGGCGTTGTCGACCTGACGCGCGCCGCCCTCCCCGCGAAGCTGGGTCACGGCTTCGTGGATCAGGCCCATGCCGTGGGTTCGTCCGTGAGATAGCTGGCCGCCGTGGGTGTTCAGCGGTATCACACCGTCGCGCGCAATTGCCGAACCACCGTCGAGGAAGTCCTTGGCCTCGCCGATACCGCAGAATCCCAGGGCTTCGAGCCAGGACAGACAATTGAACGTGAACCCGTCGTAGAGTTCGGCGACGTCGACGTCGGAGGGACGCAACGACGTGCGGGTCCACAGATGCGCAGCCTGGCCGAGCACCTGAGGTTCGTGGGTCATCGTGGTCT
>CAZLTV010000065.1:0-3319 GCA_964562545.1 uncultured Mycobacterium sp.
CCCCGGGTGACTCGCCAGAACTGTCGGCCCCAGACGGTGTAGCGAGTGATCAGGACCAGGACGACGAGGGTGGCCAGTGCGGCGATCGCCCACCCCTTGGCGATCCACACCAGCGAGATCCAGATCTCGTTACCCCAGTCCAGCGTCGGGGTGAAGGTTTCCATTCGGGAGAAGGTACCGTGCGCTTCTTGCTGTGGCGTGATGGAGACGTCAACCTGAAGCGACGAGTCGCGTGAGGCGCCAATCCCCGTCGCCGACGAGCTCCAACCGCCGCTCGTGGAACGGGTGCACCGTGGTGCGGTGGCTGACGGTGACGATCGCAGCCCGCGGCAGGGCATCCCGGAGCCGCTCGTAGAGCATCAGCTCAAGACCTTCGTCCATCGCCGAGGTCGCCTCGTCGAGGAATACCGCTCTCGGTTTGGCCAACAAGATCCGCGCAAAGGCGATGCGCTGCTGTTCGCCCACGGATAGCACTTTGGCCCAGTCGGCGACCTCGTTGAGTCGAAGCACCAAGTTAGGCAGCGCGACGTCGATCAGAGCCTGCTGGATCGCGCGGTCATCGGTTTCGTGATGGCGGGGGTAGGTCACGACCGACCGAAGATCACCCAGCGGCAGGTAGGGCAACTGCGGAACGAACATCACCGACTCCGGCCCGGCCGGCAGCCGCACCTGACCGGAGGCGAACGGCCAGAGCCCTGCCAGGCTTTGCAACAGTACCGACTTGCCGACCCCGGACGGTCCACTGATCAGCAGCCCCTCACCGGGATCCACCCTCAGGTCCAGTTCGTGCAGAAGTGTCACACCGCTGGGCCTGCGCACCGCCACCGCCTCGACCTCCACTGCGCCGTCTACGGATTCGCCCAGCTCCAGGGCCGAGAAAGCGCCTGCGCGGGCATTCTGGTCGACCAGCCCGTCGAGGCGGATGATGGCCGCGCGGTAGCTGGCGAACTGGTCGTAGGCGTTGCGGAAGAACGACAGCGAGTCGTGGATCGCGGCGAACGCATTCGAGGACTGCCACACGTCGCCGAAGGTCAACCGGCCCGCGAACAGGCCCTGCGCCTGCACCAGCCACGGCAGCGGGTTGATCGCCTGGCTCATCGACACGTTCCAACCGAAGAACAGCATCATCCGGTTCAGCCAGTGCCGATAGTTGTCCATGACCTCGTCTAGGCGCCGCTTGAGCAAGGTGCTCTCGGCCCGCTCTCCGCGGTACAAGCCGATGGCCGCAGCGGCATCACGGACTCTGACCAGGCCGTAGCGTAGGCCCGCGTTGCGTAACTCGTTGAAGAAGCTCAGCCGAATCAACGGCCGACCGATGGCGAACGCGACGACGGTTGCGACCAACACGTAGACCAGCACGATCCAGAACAACGCGTGGGGCAGGGTCCAACCCCCGATCGTGAGGGATTCCGACAGCCGCCACAGGATCTGGCCGAACGTCAGCACCGAGAGCACCGCTTCCACCGCGCCGAACAGCAGGGTGTGACCCGAGTTGAACATCGGGTTGTTCTGGTCGCCGCCCACGTTGGTGGTGAAGACGTCGACGTCCTGCTGGATGCGCTGGTCGGGGTTGTCGATCGGGCGAGCGGAGAACTGGGCCCGGTAGTAGGCCAGATCGCCGAGCCAGCCGTCGATGAACCGCCGGCTCAACCAGATCCGCCAGCGCATGATGAACCGCTGAGTGACGTACAGATCGGCCAGCAAACGCACGATGTAGCAGCCCGCCAGCACAGCGAACACCACCATCGTCGACCAGAACCCGGAGACGCCGCTGGCTCTGCCATCGTCGGTGGTGCCGCCGGAAAAGGCCACCTGCAACGCGGTGAACAGGTCGTTGACGTAGTAGGTCAGCAGCACATTGATCCGCACCGAGATGACCGTCGAGAGCAGCAGCACGCCGAACAGCAGCCAGGCCGAGACGCTGCCGCGACCCTTGAAGTAGTCGCCGGTCACCCGCCAGAACTGGCGTCCCCATTGGGTGAAGCGGCCGAGCGCAGCCAACAACAGCAGCAGGCACACCAAGGTCAACACGAACGTCGTGGCGATCCACTGTGCCGAATGCAACCACTCGCGGCTCCAGTCCAGGGAGGGCTCGAATGTCTCGGTGCTCACGGTGTCCACAGCCGTGCGACCTCCCCTTCCTGGCGATTACCTGCGGCGAAGCTACCCCAGCACCGTGCTGCCGGTGGGGAGGAAGCGTGCGGCAGTCAGGCGAATGTCGTGCGCAGCGCGGTGACAATCCGCTCGGCGTCGAGGGGGCCGGCCGTCGCACAGGCAAGGTATCCGTCGGGCCGTACGACGAACGCCGATCCCGCCGAGGCGCCGTAGGCCGCGGCGAACTCGCCGTCGGCGTCGACGATCACCGGCAGGACCGTGGCGGGCGATTCCGCGGCTGCCGCCACGACGACGTAGGTGTTCAGCTGACCGTGTGCGGCCCGCACCGCGGCACGTGCGACCCGTTCCAGGTCCGCAGCCAGCGCGCCATTCTCGGCGTACAACAGCAGCGTGTGCCGACCCGAAGCCAACAGCGAGAACAGCCGAAACGGCGCAGAGACTGCCGCCCGGGTCAAGCCGCGGGCATCCGGTGCACGCTTGCCGGCGCCGGACGCCACGATTGGGCTGCCGACGTAATCGACGAGAAGTTGGGCCTCCCGGCGGATCACATAGTCAGGGTCGGTGGAATCGGCACCGATCCCGTCCTGTGCACTGCGCACCGTGCGGCCGACAACCTCACCGCCTACCGGCCGGCGTTCAGCGTCATAGCTGCCCAGCAGCGTCGGCGCGGCAGCGCCGGCCACCGCCAGCGCGAGCTTCCACCCCAGGTTGTAGGCGTCCTGGATGCCGGTGTTCATGCCCTGCGCGCCGGTCGGCGGGTGGATGTGCGCGGCGTCGCCGGCGAGGAAGACCCGCCCCGAGCCGTAGGTGTCGACGATGCGGTGGCTGATCCGGAACACCGAGGACCAGCGCAGATTGCCGGCGGTGACCGGCTCGGGGGAGAGCCGGTCGAGCACGGCTTGCAGGTGCTCCAACTGAGGCACCGCACCGGCGGTGAAGCCGTGCGTCACGGCATCGTCGGCGGTGTCCGTTGCGGTCGGCTGGCCGCGCAGTTCTTCGGGCGCAAGCATCGACATCCGGTAGCGGCCACGGCCCGGCAACGGTATGCACACCAACAGATCGTCGGTGACCCCACGGTCTTGATGCATCGCCCGCACCGCGTAACCGGGCGGCATCGACCAGTCCACCTCGACGTCGCCGAGCATGTACTGCTCGGCGAACGCCGCACCCTCGAATGTCGCCCCAAGCGCCTTGCGCACCGTGC
>CAZLTV010000065.1:3419-18542 GCA_964562545.1 uncultured Mycobacterium sp.
TGCTCGGCGAACGCCGCACCCTCGAATGTCGCCCCAAGCGCCTTGCGCACCGTGCACGCGGCCGAGCAGACCCATGGCTTCGAATACTTCCAACGCGCGCGGCTGAACACCGACGGCCTTGGCATATCGCGGCGGTTCGAGTAACGGGTCGACGACGCGGCAGTCGACGCCGCGACGACTCAACTCGAGGGCCGCGGTCAGACCGACGGGCCCGGCACCGGCGATAAGGACCGAGGTGTCGAACGTCACGCGCGAAAGTATGCGGCCAAGTTCGCCGAAGCGTCGTCATCCGGGCCGGTATGTGGCCAGGATCGCGGGTCGGCCGGCACTGCATCGGGACAGACGCGGCCGGGCGGCGCGGGGGGACACGCGCGGCCGCGCGGCACGGGGAGACGCGTACCGTAATCGTGTGGCACGCACCTCATCGAAGACGTCCTCGAAGGCAGGCGCCGAACCGACGGCCAAGGCGAAGTCGGGGCGGCTGTCCGGTCGATTCTGGAAACTGCTCGGGGCCAGCGCCGACAAGGACCAAGACAAGTCGATGACGCTGGTGAACCAGGCGGCGGAGTTCGACGCGAAAGCGGCCGAGCTCGACGACGAGCAGCTGGCCAAGGCGGCAACGCTGCTCGAACTCGACGATTTTGCCGACTCGCTGGACATCCCACAGTTCCTGGCGATCGCGCGGGAAGCCGCCGACCGGGCCACCGGTATGCGACCGTTCGACGTCCAGCTGCTCGGCGCGGTGCGCATGCTAGCCGGTGATGTCGTCGAAATGGCTACCGGTGAAGGCAAGACGCTGTCCGGTGCGATCGCGGCGGCGGGTTACGCGCTGGCAGGCCGAAGTGTGCACGTCATCACGATCAACGACTACCTGGCCCGCCGCGACGCGGAGTGGATGAGCCCGCTCATCGAGGCACTGGGTCTGACGGTCGGGTGGATCACCGCGGAGTCGACCGCCGCACAGCGACGCGAGGCCTACCGCTGCGACATCACCTACGCCTCGGTCAACGAGGTCGGCTTCGACGTGCTTCGCGATCAGCTCGTGACCGATGTCGAGGATCTGGTGTCGCCAAACCCCGATGTGGCGCTGATCGACGAGGCCGATTCGGTGCTCGTCGACGAGGCCCTGGTGCCGCTCGTGCTGGCCGGGACCAGCCACCGGGAGGCCCCCCGGGTCGAACTTATCCGCATGGTCGGCGAACTCGTGGCGGATACCGACTTCAGCACCGACCAAGACAGCCGCAACGTGCACTTGACCGATGTGGGCGCCCGCAAACTCGAGGCTGCGCTCGGCGGCATCGACCTCTACTCCGAGGAGCACGTCGGCACCACGCTCACCGAGGTCAACATTGCCTTGCACGCCCACGTCCTGCTGCAACGCGACGTGCACTACATCGTCCGCGACGATGCGGTGCACCTGATCAACGCCTCGCGTGGACGCATCGCCACACTGCAGCGCTGGCCCGATGGTTTGCAGGCCGCGGTGGAGGCCAAGGAGGGCATCGAAGCCACCGAGACCGGCGAGGTGCTCGACACCATCACCGTGCAGGCCCTGATCAACCGATACCCGCGGGTATGCGGCATGACCGGCACCGCGCTGGCAGCCGGTGAGCAGCTGCGCCAGTTCTACAAGCTCGGTGTCTCACCGATTCCGCCCAACAAACCCAACATCCGCGAGGACGAGACCGACCGGGTCTACGTGACGATCGCCGCCAAGACTGATGCGCTGATCGAGCACATCGCCGAGGTGCATGCGACCAGACAGCCAGTCCTGGTCGGCACGCGTGACGTCGCCGAGTCCGAAGAACTGCATGAACGCCTCGTGAAAGCCGGTGTGCCGGCGGTGGTGCTCAACGCCAAGAACGATGCCGAAGAGGCCGCGGTGATCGCCGAAGCCGGGGCGCTCGGCTCCGTCACGGTATCGACCCAGATGGCCGGCCGCGGCACCGACATCCGGCTGGGCGGATCGGAGGCCAGCGAACAGGGCGCCGAAAAGGATAGCGTCGCCGAACTCGGCGGGCTGCACGTCATCGGCACCGGACGCCACCACACCGAGCGCCTGGACAACCAGCTTCGTGGCCGCGCGGGCCGCCAGGGCGACCCGGGTTCGACGGTGTTCTTCTCCAGCTGGGAAGACGACGTGGTGGTGTCACATCTGGAACCCAACAAGCTGCCGATGGAATGCGACGAGAACGGGCGGGTGATCAATCCGAAGGCGGCGAACCTGCTCGAACATGCCCAGCGCATCGCCGAAGGCCGACTGCTCGACGTGCACGCCAACACCTGGCGGTACAACCAGCTGATCGCCCAGCAGCGCGCCATTCTCGTCGAGCGGCGCGACACACTGCTGCGCACCACCACCGCCCGCGACGAGCTGGCTGAGCTGTCACCCAAGCGGTACCGAGAACTCTGCGAGGAACTCGGGACCGGCGCCGAGGAGAAGCTGGCCAAGATCTGCCGACTGATCATGCTGTATCACCTCGACCGCGGCTGGACCGATCACCTGGCATTCCTGTCCGATATCCGGGAGAGCATCCACTTGCGCGCCCTGGGCCGGCAGAACCCACTTGATGAGTTTCATCGGCTGGCCGTGGACGCGTTTGCGTCGCTGGCCGCCGACGCGATCGAGGCGGCTCAGCAGACGTTCGACACCGCCGCCTCGATCGAAGACGAGCTCGGGTTGGATCTGTCGAAGCTGGCGCGACCGACATCGACGTGGACATACATGGTCCATGACAATCCGCTGGCCGACGACACTATGTCGGCACTTAGCCTGCCCGGGGTGTTCCGCTAGGTTCTAAGGCATGCCCGAGGCGCCGAATGGACGCGCTGGGCGAGTGGCATCGCACGGCAGGGTGCTGACGGTGCCCAACGCCCTGTCGATTGTCCGGCTGGTCCTGGTACCGGTGTTCCTGTACCTGCTGCTGGTTGCCGGCGCGCTGGGCTGGGCGGTGACGATCCTGATCTTCAGCGGGTTCTCCGACTGGGCCGACGGCAAAATCGCCCGGCTGTTCGACAACCAATCCTCCCGGATCGGTGAGTTGCTCGATCCCGCGGTTGACCGGATCTATATGGTGGTCGTCCCGGTCGCGATGGCGGTGGCCGGAGCCCTTCCGTGGTGGGTAGTGGCGCTTCTGCTCGGGCGGGACTTGGTGTTGGCCTCGACACTTCCGATTCTTCGCCGCCGCGGTCTGTCCGCGCTGCCGGTCACCTATGTGGGTAAGGCCGCCACGTTCGCGCTGATGTCCGGGCTGCCGTTCGTCCTGCTCGGGCAGTACGACGCGGTGTGGGCTCGCGTCGTGTTGGCTGCCGGATGGGGTTTCGTCATCTGGGGTTTGGCGATGTACCTGTGGTCCGCGGTGCTTTACCTGGTCCAGGTGGTGAAGGTCGCGCGCACCATGCCGGAGAGGGCACGCACGAGATGAGCTCGCTGGGGGGATTCGATTCGGGTCGCGACCCCCGCCGGACCGGGGCCCGCGGCCTGATACCGGTGCCGTCGCTGCTGCGTTCGCTGCTGACGGATCATCTCGACCCTGGCTACGCTGCCGCCGCGCAGGAGAAGCGCACCCGCTCGCGCGGCGCCGAATGGGCCTGGCAGCTGCTGGCCGCGGTGACGATCGCAGCCGTGTTTGCGCTGGCCTGGTCGCAGGCCCGGGCTACCGCGCCAGGGGTGCGGGAGTCACAGCAGGTGTTGGCCGGCACGGTGCAGGCGACCGAGTTGAGGACAGAGGAACTCGCCGGGCGCCGTGACTCGCTGGCAGCCGAGGTCAACGCCGCGCGGCGCAGCCGGTTGGAGGGCGACGCCACCGGCCGGCGGCTGCTCGACGAGCTCGACGAGGCCAACTTCGCTGCCGCGGCGACGCCGGTAATCGGGCCGGGGCTGACGATCACCGTCACCGACCCGGGGATGACACCTGACCTGACCGACGTATCCAAACAAAGGGTTGAGGGCACCAGGCAGGTCATCTTGGATCGCGACCTGCAAATGGTGGTCAACTCGCTGTGGGTCAGCGGCGCCGAGGCGATCTCGGTGGGCGGGGTACGTCTAGGCCCGAACGTGACCATCCGGCAGGCCGGCGGCGGCATACTGGTCGACAACCAGCCTGTCTCCAGCCCGTATGTCATCCTCGCGGTGGGCCCGCCGCACGCCATGCAGAATTCGTTCGACCACACCTCGGGCCTACAACGCCTGCGGTTGTTGGAAGCCTCCTATGGCGTCGGGGTCAGCGTTGCCGGCGGTGACGGGCTCGCGCTGCCGGCCGGGTCGATCCGAGACGTCAACTACGCCGAACAGATGGGTCCCAATTGATCGGAATCGTCGCCCTAGTCGTCGGAATCGTCCTCGGCGTCGTCCTGCACCCGAGCGTCCCCGAGGTCGTCCAGCCCTACCTGCCCATCGCCGTCGTGGCCGCCCTCGATGCGGTGTTCGGCGGCTTGCGCGCCTATCTGGAGCGGATTTTCGACTCCAAGGTGTTCGTGGTGTCGTTCGTCTTCAACGTCGTCGTCGCCGCGGTGATCGTCTACGTCGGCGATCAGCTCGGGGTCGGCACCCAGCTGTCCACCGCGATCATCGTTGTGCTGGGAATCCGCATCTTCGGCAATGCTGCCGCATTGCGCAGGCTGTTGTTCGGCGCATGACCGGGCGCGAGGGCCGGCATGAGGGCCGTCACGAGCTGCCGTCGCACGGGCGCCACCAACACCCCGGCGCCGAACCCGCTGCGCGCTCAGAAGGCGCTGCGGCCCAGGGTGGGCAGGTTTCGCCGGCGCGGCGGCCCTCGTCGAAGGTGTTCGGGGTGCTGGCGGTGCTGCTCTGCCTGCTGCTTGGTGTCGCGATCGCCACCCAGGTCCGCCAGACCGATTCCGGCGACTCCCTGGACACGGCGCGCCCCGCCGACCTGCTGGTGTTGCTCGACTCCCTGCAGCAGCGGGAGGCGGCATTGAACACTGAGGTCAGTGAGCTGCAGCAGACCCTGAGCGAGCTTCGGGCGTCGGGGAGCAGCGACCAGGCCGCCATCGAGAACGCCCAGGCCAGGCTGGCGGCGCTGTCCATCCTGATCGGCACCGTGCCGGCAACCGGCCCTGGTGTGACGTTGACCATTGAGGATCCCGCACGTGGGGTGGCTCCCGAGACGATGCTCGACGTGATCAACGAGTTGCGCGCCGCCGGGGCCGAGACCATGGAAATCCGCGGCGACGAGCGGGAGGCGGTGCGGGTGGGGGTCGACACCTGGGTGGTGGGCAACCCGGGCGCCCTGGTCATCGACTCGGTCACGCTCAACCCTACGTATTCGGTTCTGGCGATAGGGGATCCGCCCACGCTTGCCGCGGCGATGAACATTCCGGGTGGGGCGACCGACAGCATCGAACGCGTGGGCGGCACGATGGTGGTACAACAGTCCGACCGGGTCGACGTCACCGCCTTGCGGCAACCGAAACCGCGCCAATACGCTCAGCCCGTCAAGTGAGCACCGCCTCACACGACCACCGAAGACCACAGTCCGAACGAAAAGTCCACCTGAAATCGAGGAGCGCCGTGAGCGAGATTCCCGCCGAGTTGTCGTACACCGTCGAACACGAGTGGGTGCAAAAGACCGGCGACGACACCGTGCGAGTCGGCATCACCGACTTCGCCCAGTCCGCTCTGGGTGACGTTGTGTTCGTCCAGCTGCCTGATGTCGGGTCGGAACTGACCGCCGGCGAGTCGTTCGGCGAGGTGGAGTCCACTAAGTCGGTGTCGGATCTCTACGCTCCGATCACCGCGAAAGTCACTGCGGTCAACGGCGATCTGGACAGCAATCCGCAGCTGGTCAACACCGATCCCTACGGCGCGGGTTGGCTTGTTGAACTGCAGGCCGATGCCGCCGACCTGGCCGCCGCGCTGGGTGGGCTGCTGGACGCGGACGGTTACCGTGCCCACGCAACCGATTGAGTTGTTGTTAGGGTCTTGCCAGACCGACTAGCAACGCCGATCCGGCGGTGGTGCGCACAACGAGGCCCACAGCACGGTACGGTCGACATCAGCGGCGCACCGCCGGAAATCCGGCGCGTTTCGCCTCGGCAGCCAGTGAGGAGCAGTGGGTGACGGAAAAGGACTTCAACTCTGGGGCTGACTCTGAGGAAGTCACTGTGGAGACGACTTCGGTATTCCGCGCCGACTTTCTCAACGAATTAGACGCACCGCCCGCCGCGAGCGGTGAGAGTGCGGTCTCCGGCGTGGAAGGTCTGCCGGTCGGCTCGGCGCTGCTGGTCGTCAAGCGCGGCCCCAACGCCGGGTCACGCTTTCTGCTCGACCAGCCGACGACATCGGCCGGTCGACATCCCGACAGCGACATCTTCCTCGACGACGTCACGGTGAGCCGCCGGCACGCCGAATTCCGTCTCGAGAACGGGGAGTTCCAGGTCGTCGACGTGGGTAGCCTTAACGGCACCTACGTCAACCGGGAACCGGTCGATTCGGCGATGCTCGCCAACGGCGACGAAGTGCAGATCGGTAAGTTCCGCTTGGTTTTCCTGACCGGGCCAAAGGGTGACGACAGCGGCGCAGCCGGCTGACCGTTCGACGTACCCGCCTGGACCACACGCCCAATCCGATCCGCCGCGAGCGAGCAGATGACCCAACCCGACACTCCAGCGTTGAACGGAATGTCGATCGGGGTTGTGCTCGATCTGCTGCGCGAGGAGTTCCCGGACGTCACGATCTCGAAGATTCGCTTCCTCGAGGCCGAAGGGCTCGTGACCCCGGAGCGCACCGCGTCCGGGTATCGCCGCTTCACGGCGTATGACTGCGCGCGGCTGCGGTTCATCCTCACCGCTCAGCGGGATCATTATCTGCCGCTGAAGGTGATCAAGGCCCAGTTGGACGCGCAGCCCGATGGTGAGCTTCCCCAGAGCGCGGGTGCTCAGTCTGTGGGCTACCCGGGCACGTATCCGGCTCCACGTCTGGTCACGGTGACCGATGAGCCCGGTGCGACGGCCAGTCGTTCCGGGGTCGGTCCGGCCCAGGTCCGGCTCACCCGCGAGGATCTTCTCGAAAGGTCCGGGGTGGGTGAGGATCTGCTCAACGCACTGGTCAAGGCCGGCGTGGTGACCCCGATGTTCAAGGGCGCCGGCACAGCTCTTTTCGACGAGCATGCGGTGGTGATCGCCCAGTGCGCTCGTGCCCTGGCCGACTACGGCGTGGAGCCGCGCCATCTGCGGGCATTCCGATCCGCTGCCGATCGGCAATCGGATCTGATCGCCCAGATCGCCGGGCCGGTCGTCAAGGGTGGAAAGGCGGGCGCCCGCGACCGTGCCGACGATCTGGCCCGTGAGGTGGCGGCGTTGGCGATTACGTTGCACACGTCATTGATCAAGTCGGCCGTGCGCGACGTTCTCGATCGCTGAGGACTAGACTCGGCGTGACGGGTTTCCCGTTACATCCGGCCTTCACCGGTCGGGTGGGAAGTGGCAACACACCGGTGCGGAGGGTAGGCACAAATGGGTGAGGTTCGTGTGGTCGGCATTCGTGTTGAGCAGCCCCGCAACCAGCCCGTTCTGTTGTTGCGCGAGTCCAATGGCGACCGCTACCTACCGATCTGGATCGGGCAGTCGGAAGCTGCTGCGATCGCTCTGGAGCAGCAGGGGGTGGAGCCGCCCCGGCCGCTGACCCACGATCTGTTCCGAGATGTCATTGCTGCGCTTGGCCATTCGCTCAAAGAGGTGCGGATCGTCGATCTGCAGGAGGGCACGTTCTACGCGGATTTGGTCTTTGACCGCGACATCAAGGTCTCGGCTCGGCCGTCGGATTCGGTGGCGATCGCGCTGCGAGTCGGTGTTCCGATCTATGTGGAAGAGGCGGTGCTCGCGGAGGCCGGCCTGCTGATCCCGGACGAGACCGATGAGGAATCCGACGGCACCGTCCGCGAGGATGAGGTGGAAAAGTTCAAGGAGTTCTTGGACAGCGTGTCGCCCGACGACTTCAAGGCGACCTGACCGGTCGGCGACGACTGTGGTCAGGCTCGGGCAGTATCAGCCGCGCACGGGAAGACACGGTCGGACGCAGGCGGACATCGACGGTCAGGGGCGGACATGGTCACGGATGCGTCTCGTCCGACTCGACACGCGGGCGCGTTTCCGTCGGGTCCAGATCGGGAAGCCATACTTGGTCCCGACGGGCAGTCAGGGATAACTCTCCGGCGTATGCTCGAACGGAATTCATAGGGGTTTGGTAGACGTGCGCCCACGCAGGTCACGGACGCGGGTTCGATCGGCGAGAGGATACGAAGTGGGAGACACGCCACGTCAGGAGCAGTTGGACTTGAACACCGGCTCCCCACAGGCGGAGACTCCTCCCCGGGCGGTCGCTGAGCCGGTGCAGGCCGGCCTCTTCCCCGACGACTCGGTACCTGACGAGTTGGTTGGCTATCGGGGGCCCAGCGCCTGCCAGATCGCCGGTATCACCTACCGCCAGCTCGACTATTGGGCTCGCACCTCGCTGGTGGTGCCCTCAATTCGGGGCGCTGCAGGGTCCGGCAGCCAGCGGTTGTACTCGTTCAAGGACATTTTGGTTCTCAAGATCGTCAAACGGCTGCTCGACACAGGTATCTCGCTGCACAACATCAGAGTCGCCGTGGATCACCTGCGCCAGCGCGGTGTACAGGATCTGGCCAATATCACGTTGTTCTCCGACGGAACCACGGTCTACGAATGCACCTCGGCAGAAGAAGTGGTTGACCTGTTGCAGGGCGGCCAGGGTGTGTTCGGCATCGCGGTTTCGGGTGCGATGCGGGAGCTGACGGGAGCGATCGCCGATTTCCCGGGAGAGCGTGCCGACGGCGGAGAGTCCATTTCGACTCCCGAGGACGAGCTGGCATCGCGGCGCAAGCACCGCGATCGCAAAATCGGCTGAGCCGATCAAAACATCACGCGGCTGAGCCGATCAAAATATCGCGCAGCTAAGCCGATCAGAACATCACGCGGCTAAGCCTGCTCGGCGCCGCCGGAGCGTCAGATTGCCCCCCGGCCAACGCTGGGTAGACTCAGTCCTGCATCGCCCTTGCGCGGGAGAGTCCCGTGGCCGCCAGCCACGGGCGCCGAAGGAGCAACACCTCTCCGTCAACCTCTCAGGCCTCAGGACCGCGCGAGGCCCCGATGCCTCTGGAAAGTGGTGCACCGGCCTTGTCGGCGGTGTCCCCGCCCATGGGGAAAGGTCTGCACAGTTCGCGTTGCTGTGCCGGGCTGAATCTCTCAGGCAGCCCGTCCCGGGTCGACGACAGAGGGGGAGGAGCCGGTTCGCCTGCGCTCCGCGCCCGCGGCACTTGTCGGGAGATGTCAACCAGTGTCTGATCATCGCGAAACCAGTTCCGAGCTCACGTTCGTCGACCGCCACATCGGGCCGGACGCGACTGCCGTGGAAACCCTGCTCGCCACCATTGGCGTGTCCTCGCTCGACGAGCTGGCCGCCAGGGCACTGCCCACCGGGATCCTGGACCCGCTGCCAGCGACAGGGACAGGTGTGGCGCCGGGTCTCGAAAATCTGCCACCTGCCGCAACCGAGGCCGAGGCACTGGCCGAGTTGCGCGCGTTGGCCGACTCCAACACCGTGGCGGTCTCGATGATCGGCCAGGGCTACTTCGACACATTCACGCCCCCCGTGTTGCGCCGCAACATCCTGGAAAACCCGGCGTGGTACACGGCATATACCCCGTATCAACCTGAGATCAGCCAGGGCCGGCTTGAGGCGCTGCTGAACTTCCAGACCATGGTCACCGATCTGACCGGGCTGGAGGTCGCCAACGCCTCGATGCTCGATGAAGGCACCGCTGCTGCGGAGGCGATGACGCTGATGCACCGCGCGGTGCGCGGATCGGCGCACCGGGTCGCCGTCGATGTGGACGTCTATGCGCAGACCAGCGCGGTGTTGGCCACCCGCGCCGAACCGCTCGGCATCGAGATCGTCACCGCGGATCTGCGCGCCGGCCTGCCCGACGGCGAGTTCTTCGGCGTGATCACCCAGTTGCCGGGCGCCAGCGGCGCGGTGGTCGATTGGAGCGGGCTCATCGCCGAGGCCCACGAACGTGGTGCGCTGGTCGCGGTCGGCGCCGACCTGCTGGCACTGACCATGATCACCCCGCCAGGTGATATCGGCGCGGATGTCGCCTTCGGGACAACGCAGCGTTTCGGTGTGCCGATGGGGTTCGGTGGCCCGCACGCCGGATATCTCGCGGTGCACGCCAAACACGCGCGACAGTTGCCCGGCCGGCTGGTGGGCGTATCCGTCGACGCCGATGGCACGCCGTCGTACCGGTTGGCGCTGCAGACCCGTGAGCAGCACATCCGCCGGGACAAGGCCACCAGCAACATCTGTACCGCGCAGGTGCTGTTGGCGGTGATGGCGGCGATGTATGCGAGCTATCACGGCGCCGGCGGCCTGACCGCGATCGCGCGACGGGTGCATGATCATGCCCGGGCGCTGGCAGCCGGTCTGTCGGCCGGGGGAGTCGACGTTGTCCACGACGCATTCTTCGACACTGTGCAGGCCCGTGTTCCGGGGCGGGCCGCAGAGGTCGTCTCCGCTGCCAAGCAGCACGGCATCAACCTTTGGCGTACCGATGACGATCACGTGTCGGTGGCCTGTGACGAAATGACGACCAGCGTGCACATCACCGCGGTTCTCGACGCGTTCGGGGCGGCGGCTTCGCCGACCGTTGTCGAGGCCTCCGGTCGTTCCGACATCGAGACCCGCAGTTCGGAATTCCTGACCCATCCGGCGTTCACCAGGTATCGCACCGAGACTGACATGATGCGCTACCTGCGTGCGCTCGCCGACAAGGACATCGCGCTGGACCGCAGCATGATCCCGCTGGGGTCATGCACGATGAAGCTCAACGCGGCCGCCGAGATGGAGCCGATTACGTGGCCGGAGTTCGCCCGCCAGCATCCGTTCGCACCGGCCTCCGACACTCCGGGACTGCGCCGGCTTATCGCCGATCTGCAGTCCTGGCTCACCGGCATCACCGGATACGACGAGGTTTCGCTGCAGCCCAACGCCGGATCCCAGGGCGAGTACGCCGGACTGCTGGCAATTCAGGCCTATCACGCCCAACGCGGCGAGTCGCAGCGCGACGTGTGCCTGATCCCGTCCAGCGCGCATGGCACCAATGCCGCATCGGCGGCGCTGGCCGGCATGAAGGTTGTCGTGGTCGGATGCCGCACCGGGTCGGAAGGCGCCGGCGACGTCGACCTCGATGACCTGCGCGCCAAAGTCGCCCAGTACGCGGATCGGCTTTCGGCGTTGATGATCACCTATCCGTCCACCCACGGTGTGTACGAGCAGGATGTCGCCGACATCTGCGCGGCCGTGCACGACGCCGGCGGCCAGGTGTATGTCGACGGCGCCAACCTCAACGCGCTGGTGGGGCTGGCACGGCCCGGCCGCTTCGGCGGCGACGTCAGCCACCTGAACCTGCATAAGACGTTCTGCATTCCGCACGGTGGCGGCGGACCCGGTGTCGGACCGGTCGCGGTGCGTGCACATCTGGCCCCGTTCCTTCCCGGGCATCCGTTGGCCGACGAGCTCGGTGATGCCCACCCAGTTTCGGCGGCACCGTACGGATCGGCGTCGATCCTTCCGATCACGTGGGCCTACATCCGCATGATGGGCGCCGAAGGGTTGCGGTCGGCGACCCTGGTGGCCATCGCGTCGGCGAACTACATCGCCCGCCGTCTCGACGAGTACTACCCGGTGCTCTACACCGGCGAGCACGGCATGGTCGCCCACGAATGCATCCTCGACCTGCGGGCCATCACCAAAAACACCGGAGTGACCGTCGATGACGTGGCTAAGCGGCTGGCGGACTACGGTTTCCACGCCCCGACGATGAGCTTCCCTGTCGCGGGCACGTTGATGGTGGAGCCGACCGAGAGTGAGTCCCTGGCCGAGGTGGACGCTTTCTGTGAGGCGATGATCGCGATACGTGCCGAAATCGATCAGGTCGGTTCGGGCGCCTGGCCTGCTGACGACAACCCACTGATCGGGGCGCCCCACACCGCGGAATGCCTACTCACCGAGGAATGGGAGCACCCTTACTCCCGCGAGCAGGCGGCCTATCCGCTCGGCAAGGCGTTCCGGCCGAAGGTGTGGCCGCCTGTACGGCGGATCGACGGCGCCTATGGTGACCGCAACCTGGTCTGCTCATGCCCTCCGGTGGAGGCGTTCGCCTAATCAAACCTGCCTGGTCAGTCCTGCCCAAGCCAGGTCCCTGCCCGCTCGCCGCCCCGCCTTGGCGGGGCGGCGAGGATCAGGACAGCATGTTCGCGATCGTCGAGGTGAGTTCCGGCGATGCCGAAGTCGGCAGGTTCACGTAGCTGCCCCCCGTGGTTTGGGTCACGGATTCCCAGGTGGCACGGTCGGAGTCGTCGCCGAAATCGATGACGTTCACGGCCACCGGGCGGTCCGGGTCGAACGCACCACTGATGTACTGCTGCAACCCCTCGCTACCCAGCGACTGGTCGGTGTGGGGGCCAGCAGTGATCACCAGAACCGAATTCGGTTGCCCCTCACGGTAATTGGTTGAAGCATCGGTGTAGACCAGTCGCAGGGTCGTGAAGGAGACTGCGCCACCGTTCGATGCTGTCTGAGAGTCGAGGTCCGCGGTCAGCGCTTCGGAGCGGGGCTGCCCGGCGATCTCCTCAGACAACGGACCGGCGCTGAGCTCGGAGCGCCCGGCGACCCCGTCGAACGTCCACAATCCCACTGCCGAGTCGGGCGGCAACACCTGTAAGCGAGCGGTGAGCGCGTCGACGACATTAGCCAACCGGCTTTGTTCGCCTTCCTGGACGGGCATCGACTGATCGAGCATGATCGTGACCGTCGAGTCTTCGGTGGGCCTGGCCAACGTTTCGGCGATGCTGGCGCGCAGGGCCCCGTCACCGACAGTGAGTGGGGCGCCACCCGCGGCGAAGTCGACGACGTCGCTGGCGGGGGGCTCGACTCCCTCGACGCGGAACCCGGCGCCAGCAAAGTCGGCCAGCTGCTCGGGCTTACGCAGGAAACGCGCGAATTCACTCGCGGCGGTTACCTGTTCCTCGGAAAGCCAATCGCCATCGAGCAACACGGTCGGATAGTCGGCGTACGCCGTCGGTCCCGGCGGCAGCCACGAGGCCAGCTGCGACGACGCATCGGAGGTATCCGAGGCTTGCCGGAACAGGCGCTGCTCAGTGGTGACCACCGCGTGAACCGGCGCAGTTGATGGATCCGGTGCGTCGAGCATCGCGTCGAGCGCTGTGGCGGCATCATTGTCGCCCAGGTCGGGAGCGGCCCCGATCAGCGTGCTCACCGCGCCCAATCCCGCCGTGGCCGGCTCGCCGGCCGGGGCGGAGGCGGTCGCCACTGCCTCCGCGGCAAGGTAGGACGCATCACTGTCGCCGCCGAGCGGCAGCGCCAAACGCAGTCCGCCCCATCCCAGCAGTCCCAGCTTGTCGAGGCCGGCAGGATCGGTTTGCAGGTCCGGCAGGGTGGCCCAATTCTGTTCACCCAGAACCCCGTCAAGTGCGGGCGGCACGGCCAGGACCACCGGCGAGGTCACCAGTGAGCGGCTGTCACTGACGGTCTGCGCGCCGGTGGCGGCCTCCAACCTGTCGGCCGTCAGTGAGCTCGCCGGAATCCACAACGCCGGTTGCGCGCCGCGATCTGCAGACCATTCACCGGTCAATCCGGCCAGAACTTCATCGGAATCCGCCGGTTGCACGGAGACGTTCACACAGAGGTCGCCAACCGGGTCTGCGGTCTCGTTGTAGCGCTCGGCCAGCGTGGTAACCGGGTCGGCGATCGCCGGGTCGGCGACGACAGCCACCGAGACCTCACCTTCGACGCAACGCGCGGCCGCCACATCGGACCTATTGGACAGTGCGTCGCCGAAGAAGCGCCACAGGATGACCGCACCGACGACGACCACAACGGCGACCAAGGCGGCGATCACACCGATGCTGACACCGCGCCTGGCCGGGGTCACTGCGCGGTGACTTCCGGTCCACTCGCCGCCATCCCAGCCACCGCTGTGTTGCGGACCCGAGCGGGGCGACACGGGCGGCTGCGCAGCTGCAGAGGGCTCCGCTGCAGGGCCGGATTCGCCCAAGGGCTCGAATTCCGTTCCGCCGCCGTCTACCGCGAAACCGAACTGCTCGGTCGCCGGCTCCTGTGACTGTGCGTCCGAATCCTCCGGATCAGGAAGGCTATGCCTGCCCATGCCTGCTCCTGCTCGAGCCCCTACTCAAGCCCCTGACCATGCCTTCGCGTCGTCTCACTGTCGATTGTGCTGTGGATGTCAGTGCCAAAGCGTCCGCGTCAGCCAATGTTGCTAGCTGCCTTGAACTCTCGGCGGCGGCGGTGAAGGATCGGCTCGGTGTAGCCGTTGGGCTGCTCACCGCCGGACAGGATGAGTTCCTGCGCGGCCTGCAGGGCGATGCTGTTTTCCGGATCCGGTGCCATCGGGCGGAATTCGGGGTCGTGGGCGTTCTGCTCGTCGACCACTGCCGCCATCCGACGCAGACTGGCCTTGACATCGTCTTCGGTGATCACACCGTGGCGCAGCCAGTTGGCCAACAACTGACTCGAGATCCGCAGGGTGGCCCGGTCCTCCATCAACGCGACGTCGTGGATGTCGGGCACCTTGGAGCACCCGACGCCGGCGTCAATCCAGCGCACCACGTAACCGAGAATGGATTGGCAGTTGTTGTCGACCTCTTCGCGAATCTCCTCGGGCGCCCACGCCAGCTCCTTGGCCAGCGGGATGGTCAGCAGCTCGCCAATGGTTGAGCGCGTCTTGCCGGCGAGTTCGGCGTGCACCTCGTAGACGTCGACCTCGTGGTAGTGCATGGCGTGCAGCGTGGCTGCCGTCGGTGACGGCACCCAGGCGGTGGTGGCGCCTGCCTTGGGCTGACCGATCTTCTGCTCGACCATGTCGGCCATCAGCTCCGTCATGGCCCACATTCCTTTGCCGATCTGGGCCCGCCCGGAGAACCCGGTGGCCAGCCCGATATCGACGTTCTGGTTCTCGTACGCCTGGATCCACGCGGTGGACTTCATCGCACCCTTGCGGATCATCGGGCCGGCTTCCATGGAGGTGTGGATCTCGTCGCCGGTGC
>CAZLTV010000066.1:0-18365 GCA_964562545.1 uncultured Mycobacterium sp.
GCATGAGGTAACCGAGCATGACGATCACTGAACCGGGCGGAGCCCAGGACGCAGAAGCGCGCGATACGGACTCCGCGCCGATCCCATCGGCCGCAGCTGAGCGCAGACCGTCACCCGCCGCCGTGGCCCGGCCCAGGCCCAGGCCGGGTTCCCCTCGCCCGGGTCCGCACCCGGCTGCGCCGGTGGCAGCGGTCCCGGTTGCCGCCGTTCCTGCCAGTGATCCGCGCCGTTTCGGACGTGTCGATGCCGACGGTACGGTCTGGTTGATCACTGCCTCCGGAGAACGCAACATCGGGTCTTGGCAGGCTGGCGACGCCGATGCCGCCTTCACGCATTTCGGGCGGCGTTTCGATGACCTACACACCGAGGTGGTGCTGCTGGAGCAGCGGCTCGCCTCTGGATCGGGCGACGCCCGTAAGGTCCGTTCGGCGGCTTCGGCGCTGGCCGAGAGCCTGCCTTCGGCCCACGTCCTGGGCGATGTGGACGCGCTGGCGGCCCGATTGTCGGCGATCGTCGACCAGGCCGACAACGCCACCCAGGAGGAAAAGGCCAAGCGCGAGGAGCTACGCGCCGAGCAGGCCGCGCGCAAGGAAGCGTTGGCTACTGAGGCCGAGGAGCTGGCCGCCAACTCGGTGCAGTGGAAGTCCGCCGGCGATCGGTTACGCGCCATCCTCGACGAGTGGAAGACGATCACCGGGCTGGAACGCAAGACCGATGACGCGCTGTGGAAGCGGTACTCGGCTGCGCGGGAGACGTTCAACCGGCGCCGCGGGTCGCATTTCGCCGAGTTGGACCGCGAGCGGGCCGGCGCGAAGAAGGCCAAGGAGGCGTTGTGCGTGCGCGCCGAAGAGTTGTGTGACTCCACCGATTGGGGAACCACCGCGGCAGTCTTCCGCGACCTGCTCACCGAGTGGAAGGCCGTCGGCCGAGCGGCTAAAGACGTCGACGACGCGCTGTGGCGGCGCTTCAAAGGTGCCCAGGACAAGTTTTTCTCTGCGCGCAATGCGGCCACGGCCGAACGAGACGCCGAGTTCCGCGCCAATGCCCAGGCCAAGGAGTCGCTGTTGGCGGAGGCGGAGCGGCTGGACACCTCGGATGTGGAGGCCGCGCGGGCAGCGTTGCGCTCCATCGGCGACAAGTGGGACGCCATCGGTAAGGTCCCGCGCGAGCGCGGCGCCGACCTGGAGCGACGGCTGCGCGCGGTGGAGAAGAAGGTCCGCGATGCGCCCAGCGGCGGGGTTGACCCGGAGGCCCAGGCACGTGCCGACCAGTTCCGCGTCCGCGCCGAGCAGTTCGAGCGCCAAGCCGAGAAAGCGGAGGCTGCGGGCCGGGCCAAGGATGCCGAGCAAGCCCGCGCCAGCGCTCAACAGTGGCGTCAGTGGGCCGAGGCGGCGGCCGAGTCGCTGGGCAAGAACCGCTAGTTCGGGTCTTTCGGGGGCTGCTCCGAGGCCGGGTTGTCGCCGAATCGGTCCAGCAGACCTTTGCGTTGTTGTTCGGCGGCGATGCGGCGGCGGTGTTCTTCACTGGCCAGCTGCAGTGCGGTGCGGGTCGCCACTACCCGGGCCCAGTGGTAGGTCAGCACGATGGCCGCGAGCCACGCCACGATGAGACCGATGCCGGGGCCGGGATGGGAACCTTCGGCGGTTTGACGTGACCAGACCGCGAGCAGGCCCAGGAAGGCGGCTACGGTCGAGCCGGCAAGCGCCAACCAGGCCATCGCCCACCGGCGGGTTACCAACGCGAGGATCGAAAAGCCGACGCCGAAGACCAGCGCGATCCAGGTGAACACCCGCGAGGGCAACGCGACAGCGTTGTCGGTGGCGACGTCGGAGCCGATCAGTACATCGAATCCCCGGGCGCCGCCGGTGTGGGGCAGCACGAAGCTGGCCAGCAGGGCGAACACCATGATGGCCAGAACCAGGGCGCGCGGTCCGGGGTCGATCTCTCGGGCGATGCGCTGCTCGACGTCGTTGAGGTCGCCCTTGTAGGCGTTGTAGGCGTCGAGATCTCGGGGCAACTCCGCTGAGGAGTCGCCGCCGTCGGATTCGTTGCTCATCGTGGGCACCCTACGTGGGCGGACTCCGTCGCCGGTTCGACGGACGGCGTCCCGATTGCGGGCATGCCCAGTCCGACACCTGTGCGTGGCTTACGACCGGCGGCGTGGGCATCTCCTGCGCGGGTGCGCCGGTGTTCGAGCAGCTGCGCGTCGGCGATCAGATGATGCGGCGCGGCGCCGGTGACGGTGGTGACAACAATGTCGCCGGGGCGGATCTGTTCGGCCGAAGCGCCCGGCGTGAAGTGCACCAGCCTGCCGTCGCGGGCCCGGCCGGACATCCGCGCGGTCGCAGCGTCCTTGCGCCCCTCGCCGGTGGCGACGAGTAACTCGACGGTGCGTCCAACGATGGCGGCGTTCTCTTCCAGAGAGATTCGATCCTGCAGCTCGATCAACCTCTGATAGCGCTCGGACACAACGCTTTTGGGAATTTGCCCCGCCAACTCGGCGGCGGGGGTGCCCGGTCGCTTGGAATACTGGAAGGTGAATGCGCTGGCGAATCGGGCGGCCTCGACGACGTCGAGGGTGGCTTGGAAGTCCTCTTCGGTTTCGCCGGGGAACCCGACGATCAGGTCGGTGGTGATCGCAGCGTCTGGAATCGCTGCCCGCACCCGCTCGATGATGCCGAGGTAGCGTTCGGCCCGGTACGAGCGCCGCATCGCGCGCAAAATCCGGTCCGAGCCCGACTGCAGGGGCATGTGCAGCGTTGGGCAGACGTTCGGCGTCTCGGCCATCGCTTCTATGACGTCGTCGGTGAATTCGGCCGGATGCGGCGAGGTGAATCGCACCCGCTCCAGGCCTTCGATGCTCCCGCAGGACCGCAGCAGTTTGGCGAACGCGCCGCGATCGCGCGGCTGGTCGGCCCAGTTGGTCGGGTCTTCGCGCAAGCGCTCGTCGGTAGCGAACGAAACACCGTAGGCGTTGACGTTCTGCCCTAGCAGCGTGATCTCCACGACGCCCTGGTCGACCAGCGCGGCGACCTCGGCGAGTACATCGGCGGGGCGGCGATCCACCTCTTTGCCTCGCAATGCGGGCACGATGCAGAACGTACAGGTGTTGTTGCAGCCAACGGATATGGAAACCCATGCCGCATAGGAGGATTCACGACTTGCAGGTAGTGCTGACGGGAACTCCCGCAGCGCCTCGGCGATCTCGATCTGGGCGGCATCGTTGTGTCGGGCCCGCTCCAGCAGAGCCGGTAGCGAGCCGATGTTGTGGGTGCCGAATACGACATCGACCCACGGGGCTTTGCGCAGCACCGCGTCACGGTCCTTCTGAGCCAAACAGCCACCGACGGCGATCTGCATCTGCGGATCAGACTGCTTGCGTGGTGCAAGGTGGCTGAGGTTGCCGTACAGCTTGTTGTCGGCGTTCTCGCGTACCGCGCAGGTGTTGAACACCACGACATCGGCGTCCGCACCGTCGTCGGCACGCCGGTAGCCTGCGGCTTCGAGCAGACCAGCGAGCCGTTCAGAATCGTGCACGTTCATCTGACAGCCGTAGGTTCTGACCTGGAAGGTGCGCGCATCCCGCCCGGGCTCTGGCCCGTTCACCTGGTGCGTCACCGTAGAAGTCACGGGCTCTATCCTACGGACGCGAGCGACCCGCCCCACCGCCCACCTGCGCGCGGTGATCTACGCGGATCTGCGAGTCCCCGGCGAGGTGAGCGTCACCTGGGTAAGGTTCACGCATGGAGAGCCCCAGGGAGTCCCCTGACGTGCCGATGATCGCCATGAAAGGTGTCAATAAGCATTTCGGCGAACTCCACGTCCTCCAGGACATCAATCTGGAGGTCGGCAAGGGGCAAGTCGTGGTGGTGCTGGGGCCGTCGGGTTCGGGGAAGTCGACGCTGTGTCGCACGATCAACCGACTCGAGACGATCGATTCGGGGACGATCACCATCGACGGCGAAGTACTGCCCGAGGAAGGCCGAAGGCTGGCTCAGCTGCGCTCCGATGTCGGCATGGTGTTCCAGTCGTTCAACCTGTTCGCGCACAAGACGATTCTGGAAAACGTGACGCTGGCTCCGATGAAAGTGCGCAAGCTTTCGAAGTCGGCCGCGCGCGAGAAGGCAATGGGCTTGCTGGAACGGGTGGGGGTGGCCAACCAGGCCAACAAGTACCCGGCACAGCTGTCCGGCGGCCAGCAGCAGCGGGTGGCTATCGCTCGCTCGTTGGCAATGAACCCGAAGGTCATGCTGTTTGACGAGCCAACCAGCGCGTTGGATCCGGAAATGATCAACGAAGTTCTGGCCGTGATGGTGTCATTGGCCAGTGAGGGCATGACGATGGTGGTGGTCACCCACGAGATGGGTTTCGCGCGCCGGGCGGCCAACCGGGTCGTGTTCATGTCCGACGGGGCGATCGTCGAGGACGCCGAGCCCGTGCAATTCTTCGATAACCCGCAATCGGAGCGAGCCAAGGACTTCCTGGGCAAGATCCTGCACCACTGACCGACATACCGTTGCTTCGCGAAAGGAAACATCGCCATGTTTACGACAAAACTGCCCAAGCGCGCCTTCGGAGTTGCCGCGCTCGCCGCTGTACTGCCGTTCGCCGCGATCGCGTGTGGCGGCGGGGACAGCGGTAGCGGCGGCGACAGCGACACCATCGTGATCGGCACTAAGTTCGACCAGCCCGGCCTGGGCATGCGTAATCCCGACGGAACCATGAGCGGGTTTGACGTCGACGTGGCCACCTATGTTGCCGGCGAGTTGGGCTACACCCCGGAACAGATCGAGTGGAAGGAAGCGCCGTCGGCGCAGCGCGAGACGCTGATCCAGAACGGGCAGGTCGACTACATCGTCGCCACCTATTCGATCACCGACGCCCGAAAGGAGAAGGTGGACTTCGCCGGCCCCTATCTGGTTACTGGCCAGAGCCTGTTGGTGCGCTCGGACAGCAATGACATCAACGGCCCGGCCGATCTGGAGAACAACAAGATCTTGTGCTCGGTGTCGGGCTCGACCCCGGCGCAGAAGATCAAAGACGAATTCGCCGGGGTTCAGCTTCAGCAGTTCGACACCTACTCGGCGTGCATTGAAGCGCTCAAGAACGGCGCGGTCGACGCGGTAACGACCGACGAGACGATCTTGGCCGGCTATGCGTCACAGGATCCCGGCGCCTTCAAGGTCGTCGGCGACCAGTTCTCCGAGGAGCGTTACGGCATCGGCCTGGAGAAGGGCAACACCGAGCTGTGCACCCAGATCACCGACGCTCTGACGAAGATGGAAAGCGACGGAGCCTGGACGGAAGCCTGGGACAACAATCTTGGCCCGGCCGGCCTGGCGGCCCCGACTCCCCCGACCCCGGACGCGTGCTGAGGATCGACCGGCAGCAGCGACGCGTCTAGGACCGAGCAGTCGACAACAGCAGATAGGGACCGCCGCCCGTGGACATATTCAGCGAGTATCGCGACCAGATCTTTGCGGCGTTCTGGACGACTATTCAGCTGACGGTGTTCGCGGGCGTCGGGGCGTTGATTCTCGGCACGCTGTTGGCCGCGATGCGGCTTTCACCCGTGCCGATGATGAATTGGCTGGGCACGACGTATGTGAATATCGTGCGCAACACGCCCTTGACGCTGATCATCATTTTCTGTTCGTTGGGACTGTCGCAGACGTTGGGAATCACGCTGGCCAGCCGCCAGTCGCCGACGTTCATCGAGGACAGCAATTTTCGGTTGGCGACCCTCGGGTTGACGGTATACACGGCAGCTTTCGTGTGTGAGACGGTGCGCTCCGGGGTGAATACGGTGCCGCTGGGACAGGCCGAAGCCGCCAGGTCACTGGGTCTGACGTTCGGGCAGAACCTGCGGATCGTGCTGTTACCCCAGGCGTTTCGGGCGGTGATCATTCCGCTGGGTTCGGTATTGATCGCGTTGACGAAGAATACGACGATCGCGTCGGCGATCGGAGTGGCCGAGGCGGCGTTGTTGATGAAGGAGATGATCGAAGACACCGCGGCGGTGATGGTGGTGGGCGGGATCTTCGCGCTCGGGTTCGTGATCCTGACATTGCCGACGGGCCTGCTGTTCGGCTGGCTGGGCAAACGATTCAAGGTCGTGCGGTGATGGAAAAGCGAAGCTATCCGATCCGCTTGCGCGAAGAGCGGAGTTGCACGATGAGCGCCTGCGCGAAGAGCGGAGTTGCACGATGAGCGCTGGGTCGTCGGTCCTGTTCGACGCGCCGGGGCCGCGGGCGCGGGTTCGCAACCGGCTCATTTCGGTGGTGACGGTGGTGGTCGCGCTGCTGGTGGCGTGGGTGGTACTAAGCCGGCTTCAGGAGCGCGGGCAGCTCACCGCCGAGAAGTGGAAGCCGTTTCTCACCTCCAACTTGTGGACGACCTATGTGCTGCCGGGTGTTCAGGGAACGCTCACCGCGGCCGCGGTTTCGATTGTGCTGGCGGTGATTCTGGGGCTTCTGCTGGGCGTCGGGCGACTTTCCACGCATGCCAGTATCAGCTGGGTCTGCGCCGTGATCGTCGAGTTCTTCCGCGCCGTTCCGGTGCTGATCATGATGATCTTCGCGTACTTCTTCTACGCGGTGTACTCCGTGTTCCCGTCGGGGCAGTTGGCGCTGGCCGGCGTGATCACGGGTTTGACGCTGTACAACGGGGCGGTAATCGCCGAGATCGTACGCGCCGGGGTGCATGCACTGCCCCGAGGCCAGACGGAGGCGGCTTCGGCGCTCGGCTTGACCTGGGGTCAGACGATGCGCTCGATCCTGCTTCCGCAGGCGATCACCTCGATGCTGCCGGTGCTGATCTCGCAGTTGGTGGTCGTCCTCAAGGACACCGCAATCGGGTACCAGATCACGTTCGTCGAGATGGTGCGGCAAGGCACTCAGGTCGGCGCAGCGTACAGCAACTTCATTCCCGCCCTGATCGTCATCGCGGCGTTGATGATCAGTCTCAACTTCACGTTGTCGTGGTTCGCCACGTGGTTGGAAGGCCGCCTGCGGCGATCACGCAAGGGCCGCGAGCAGCCGACGGCCGAGGCGGCGATGGAAGAGGCCGGCGATCAGACTCGCGGCACCTAAATCTGCCGCACGATCGGGCATGATAACGACATGGCGCAGGCGCTGACGGCTATGGAGGTTCTGCCCGAGTCTGCGTTGCGCAGCATGGTGGACTTGATGGTGCGCCTGATCGAGGCTGGTGGCGCCATCGTCATCATGATCGGCGCGATCGTCGCCACGGTGAAGTTCACCGTGGCATTGGGCCGCCGCGACATCAACCAGTTCTCGCCGGTGCGCCTCACGCTGGCCCGGTTTTTGGTCCTGGGTTTGGAATTCCAGCTTGCCGCTGATGTGTTGCGCACCGCGATCTCTCCGACGTTCGAGGAGATCGGCAAGTTGGCCGCGATCGCCGCGATCAGGACGATCCTGAACTATTTCCTCAATCGTGAGATCGCCCAGGAGCAGCACGAGATTGAGCTCGCGAAATCCCGCCCCCCTCCTGCTGCGGCGGGCTGATGAACATCATCGTCGGTGTCTCGTGGTGTTTCGCCATCGCGGGAATCGTGCTGGGAATTGCGGCGCTTGCGGTGTTCCGTCAACCACTGCTGGCGCTTCGGGTAATGCTGGAGTTGTTCATCGCCTCGGGTCTGCTGCGGTTGAGCGTGGACAACTCGTGGGCCGCGATCGCGGGGGCCGTCATGGTGATCACTGTGCGCAGGCTCATCACTCGTAGCCTGATCGCAGATTTCACCCGCACCGCACCCACGACGGGATAAACCGCCCTGCCGGCCCCGCTCAGACCCTGCGGCGTTCCCGTTCGTTGGCCAGTTCTGTGGTGACAACGTCGAGCGCCATTGTCTGGCCGTAACCACGACGAGCCAGCATGCCGACCAGACGCCGGGTGACCTTGTTTTCGCTGTCACGGTCCTCGGGGTCACCGAGTTTCTCGCGGCGCAACCGGTCCCGAACCAGCTTCTCGGCGCACTCTCGCTCAGCTCCGGCATCGATACCGGCCAGGGTCGCGGTGATCACCTCGTTGTCGACGCCTTTGTTTCGTAGCTCAGCGGCCAGAGCACGCTTGCTTTTGCCCGAATTCGCCCGTCTCGAACTCACCCACTGCTGGGCGAAGTCCTCGTCGTCGACCAAAGCCACCTCGGTGAGCCGGTCGATGACCTCTGCGGCGATGTCGTCGGGATAGCCACGCTTGGCAAGCTGGCCGGCCAGCTCGGCCCGGGTCCGGGCTCGTGCGGTGAGCAGGCGCAGGCACACCGCCCGCGCCTGCTCCGAACGCCTAGTCCGCTCCTCGGCACCCGCCGGCGAACTGCTAGAAGTCGACGGGAGCGGGAAGAGCGTCATCGCTTGCGTCATCCGTCATCACGGCGCCGATACCGAGCTTTTCTTTGATCTTCTTCTCGATCTCGTTCGCCACTTCGGGATTCTCGAGCAAGAAATTGCGGGCATTCTCCTTGCCCTGCCCCAGTTGTTCACCGTCGTAGGTGAACCAGGATCCGGATTTGCGGATGAAGCCCTGCTCGACCCCCATGTCGATGAGCGAGCCCTCCCTGCTGATCCCCTTGCCGTAGAGGATGTCGAACTCGGCCTGCTTGAACGGCGGGGACACCTTGTTCTTGACGATCTTGACCCTCGTACGGTTACCGACCGCGTCGGTGCCGTCCTTGAGGGTTTCGATCCGGCGCACATCCAGGCGCACCGACGAGTAGAACTTCAAGGCCTTCCCGCCCGTGGTGGTTTCCGGGCTTCCAAACATCACCCCGATCTTCTCGCGGAGCTGGTTGATAAAGATGGCCGTGGTGCCCGAGCTGCTCAGCGCGCCGGTTATCTTCCGCAGCGCCTGGCTCATCAGCCGGGCCTGCAGACCCACGTGACTGTCACCCATCTCACCCTCGATCTCGGCGCGGGGCACCAGCGCGGCCACCGAGTCGATGACCAGGATGTCCAGCGCACCGGACCGAATCAGCATGTCGGCGATCTCCAGTGCCTGCTCACCGGTGTCCGGCTGGGACACCAGCAGCGCGTCGGTGTCCACACCGAGCTTCTTGGCGTAATCGGGATCCAGAGCGTGCTCGGCGTCAATGAATGCTGCGATACCGCCAGCGGCCTGGGCGTTGGCCACCGCATGCAGCGCCACGGTGGTTTTACCGGAGGACTCCGGGCCGTAGATCTCGATCACCCGGCCACGGGGCAGCCCGCCGATCCCGAGCGCGACATCAAGGGCGATCGAACCGGTCGGAATGACCGAGATCGGCTGCCGCACCTCTTCGCCCAGTCGCATCACTGAGCCCTTACCGAAGTTCTTGTCGATCTGTGCGAGCGCCAGCTCTAGCGCTTTCTCGCGATCGGGGGCCTGCTGAGCCATGGTGGGTACCTCTCCGGTAGTCGTTGTTGACCGGTTCTCGGTCGGTTAGCCGCGACGGTAGATCAGGGCACCGACAGGTTCTGCTGCCAAGTTCTCGACAAGTCGTGCGTCGAGCTCTCGGCCCAGAGTAGACGAACAGGTGTTCGATTCAAGTGGACACGCCGAAAGGTTACGGTCACATGCATGACGACCAGGCAGGACGTCCTCATCTGGGCAGATGGTGAGCAGATCGCTGCTTACGTCTACCACCCACAGGACAGCGATGGTCAAGCGCCCATCTCACCTCCGTGCATCGTGATGGCACACGGCTTCAGCGGCACCCGTGACGACGGGCTACCCGCCTGTCCCCGAGCATTCTGCGAAGCCGGCCACACCTAGACGACAACGACCACAGATCCTGGTGGGTTCGGCTTTACTCGAGCCGCGAACAACGACCCGAAGACGGTGGCGCCCCACCCCCGCGTTCAGGGTCTGGCATCCCTGCGCGAAGGTGACCGACCGCGCCCGCCAAGAGCTGGAGGGCATGCGCGGAAGCGGAGTCGCCTGCAGTGTCATAGACCATCAGAAGTTGGTCGGGATCATCAGCGACGATGAGCGTTTGGTAGGTGATGGTCAGATCGCCGACCAGCGGATGGTGGTAACGCTTGGTTCCAGTCGTACGCTGGTGAACCCGATTCCGAACCCAAAACCGTCGGAACTCGACGCTGTTGATCGACAGGTCGCCGACGAGCTTGCCGAGCTGCGGGTCATCGGGGTGCTTACCGGCGTCCACTCGAAGCATTGCAGCGGTATCGGCGGCAACTTGGTCCCAATCCGCATACAGCTCACGCGCATGTGGATCGAGGAAGACAAAGTTGGCCTGATTCCGCTCCCCGACGGGCATGCTCTCGAAATCAGCAATCAACCGCCCGGCAATTCGGTTGTGCCCGAGAACATCAAGGCGTCGTCCGAGAACGAATGCCGGACGCAACGCGGCGTCGAAGGTATCCAGTAGTGAGCGTGTCGAGGGATGGAGTCGTTGCGATCGCGCCGCCCGCCCACGACGAGCAGGTTTCGGTCTGGCGATCGTGTGCAAGTGCGCGCGTTCGATGTCATCCAGCCGAAGTGCGTCGGCAAGCGCTTCGAGCACCTCGGGCGATGCGGTCTTCGAACGACCTTGTTCGAGGCGGGTGTAGTAGTCGACGCTGACGCCGGCGAGCATCGCAAGCTCTTCACGTCGCAGTCCCTCGACCCGGCGGTTACCGGTGTCGACCACGCCCACCTGCCCGGGGCGCAGGCGGGCACGTGCGGCCCGCAAGAACTCGGCCAGACGCGGCTCCATCGGATCGGCCATTCCTGGATTCTCTCAACCCTCGAGGTGCGGGTCGAGCACACAGGGTAGCCCAATCCGTCCCAGGAACCGTTGGGCCTTCCCCACTCAATCCTGACGCTCCGACGATGGGGGCACCCGTCGTCACGACGTGGTCCATTGTGGTTCGGAAGGAAACTTGCATGTCTGTTTGGATGATCACCGGCGCTGGTCGCGGCCTCGGCCTTGAAATTGCCCGCGCTGCTATCGCTGGTGGCGAGCACGTCGCCGTGTCTGCGCGTGTTCCCGAACGTCTCCCCGAAGAAGTACGCGACCATCCGAACGTGCTGCCGGTGACCTTGAATGTCACCGACCAGGAGCAGATCGAGGCGGCCGTGACGCAGGTTGTCGAGCGATTCGGCACCATCGACGTGCTTGTCAACAACGCGGGTCGCGGTCTGCTTGGCGCTCTGGAGGAGATCACCGACTGCGAGGCGCGCTCGCTGTTCGACGTGAATGTCTTCGGATTGATCAATACCACGCGGGCGGTGCTACCGGTCATGCGCAAAGCTGGACGAGGAAAGCTGGTGCACATCGGATCACGCGCGGGTTTTGAGGGCGAACCGGGAGTGAGCATGTACGCGGCGTCCAAGTTCGCCGTCGCGGGTATCAGCGAAGCGCTCGCCGCAGAATTGGAGCCCTTCGGCATTCAAAGCACAGTTGTCGAGCCGGGAGTGTTCCGCACCGATTTCCTCGACGCGTCGTCAGTGCAACTGCCGAAGCGCCGGCTCGCTGACTACGACGGAACTCCAGCGCACACCACACTCGACTGGGTCAGCGAGGCCAACCACACTCAACTCGGTGACCCGGTCAAGGGTGCGGCGTTCATATATCGGGTCGCATCCGGCGACTCGCTGCCACTGCATCTGCCCGTCGGACAGGACGCCCTCGACCGCCGCACCGTGATGACCGAGCGAATCGAGACCGAGATCGCCGACCTGTATCAGGCCGCCGCCGCAACCGCGCACACCGACAGCGAGTGACGCTTCGCTGACATCGCTGCCCACCTGCTGGCGGTGCCGACATGCACCGCCAGCAGGTCAGCGAGGACGGCGGTCTGATGGGATTCGGATCATTCGCGGACCGCGCGAACCACGACCGTTCAACGGTCACATCAGGCTTCGTGGCTGGCGCTCACCACTGTTCGCGTGGAACGTCGAAGTCCGCGCACAACGCCCGCCACACCTGCCGTGGATCGATACCGTCCTCGATGGCCTGCATAGCGGTCCGGCCCCCGACGCTGCTCAGCACATGGTCAACCAGCATCGACGAGGCCCGCACCGCTCCGAACTGCCCCTCCACAAGTTCGTGGAACTCCGTCAAACGCACAGGCCCAAACTACGCCGACGCCGCGAGCGCGTCATGGCACACCCGTACCGGATCGGTGACGTCGGCGATGGTGGCGCCAGCACGCCGGGCCGCCTCCCGGTACCGCGGTGAACCGAGCACCTCCCGGACCGCCACCGCCAGCGCATCCGCGGTCAACGGCCGGACAAGCTGTGCACTTCCTTGTCGCACAACACGATTGGCGATTTCCCATTGGTCACCGCCGCCGGGAACCACCACCATCGGCACGCCGGCCAGTAGCGCTTTGGCGACCGTCCCGTGGCCTCCCCCGCAGATCAACAGATCAGCCTCGGCCAGCAACCGGTCCTGGCGCCCCAGGCCCACCATCGCCCACGGCGGTAGCTGCCCGTCGGGCCCCTGTAGCCGGGACACCACCACGCGGGACCCGGGCGGCAGCGCCACACCGGGCACAAGCACCTCCAACGCCAATTCCGCCATCCCGCGCGCCCCTGTTGTCGCCGTCGACGGCGCGACGACGACGAGAGGCCCGCCGCCCGCGGGCACCGCCAGCACCTCCCTGGTCGGCTCGAAATGCAGCGGACCCACCACCACCGCCTCAGCCGGCCAGTCCGGTCGGGGAACCTCCAGCGCGGGCAGCGTCGCGATCAGACGCCGCAGCGGAGCCGGTTCCTCGGCAGGCAGCCCAATCTCGACACGCGCGGCTGCACGCTGGCGCTGTCCCAGTCGCCACGAACGAGCACTCAACGCGCGCAGCGCCGCGTCACGCAGCCGTCCCCGCGGCCCGGTGCCCGGCGCCAAACCGCTGCCCACCGGCGGCAACCCTTTGGAAGGGCGGTACAACGGATGGGTGTTCAGCTCGACCCATGGCAATCCGAGCAGATCGGCGGCCAGCCCGCCGCAGGTGGTAATCGAATCCGAGATCACCACCGCGGGCTGCAGGTCGGCGATGCGGGCCCGGTTGAGCACGGCCATGCGGGCGGCCCGTTGATGAATCTTGGCTCCGGCGTCGGTGTCATCGTCGGCGGCCGTGGGATCGAGGCCGTCGAGCTCAACGGCGTCGATCCCCTCCTCGCGAGCCAGTGCGAGCCATTTCGCACCGGTCAGCAACGTGGGAGAGTCGCCGGCCTCGAGGAACTTCAGACACAGCGCGATGGCGGGGAAAGCGTGACCAGGATCAGGCCCCGCGACGACGGCCACGCGCATGCCGGCTACCCTGCCACACCATCCAGCGTTAGTCTCGGGTGGTATGACCGACAAGGTTCCGGAATCACCAACATCTATTTCTGCACCGGCGAGTAGCGACAACGCCCGTATCGTGCGGGACTTTCTGTTCGCGCTCGCCGATGAGGACTTTGACACCGTCGAATCGCTGGCGGCCCCCGAACTGCTCTGGCAGAACGTCGGGCTACCGGCCATCCGGGGACGAGCGCGGATCACGAAGCTGCTGCGCAGGGGGCAGGGCCGGATGGGATTTGCCGTGACAATCCACCGGATCGCCCAGGACGGCAGCACGGTGCTGACCGAGCGCACCGACGCGGTGATCTTCGGCCCCGTCCGGCTGCAGTTCTGGGCGTGCGGAACCTTCGAGGTGCACGACGGCCAGATCACGCTGTGGCGCGACTATTTCGACTTCTTCGACGTCCTGGTCAAAGCTCCGCTACGGGCGTTGGCGGCGGCGGTGATCCCGTCCAAGCGGGTGACGTCCTAGAAGGCACCGAGAGTCCGGCGCTCCGAGAGTCCGGGGCTCCGAGAGTCCGAGACGCCGCGGGCTCCCCGGCCGGCTCCGCGGGAACTTCAAGCCCCGCGCAGCCGACCCAGTTCGTCGAATGCCTGCGCCCAGCCGGTCAACCGATCGGTGGCCGAAACGAGTTCATCGCGATACCTCCGCTGTGACATCGGTGAGCTCGACATCGATCCGGAGTTCGCCGCCGACACCAATTGAGCTGCAGCCGAGACCATTTCGCCGTATTGACGGGCGCCGCGGTCGAGTTGGGCGACGAACGCGGCAATCGTGGGCCCCAAATGAGCGCGGGCCTGCGGAGCCGCCTTGACCGTCTGCTCCATCGAAACCACCTCGGTGGCCGTGGCCGCCATGGTCTCGGCGGTCCGCTCGGCGGCCGCCCGCAGTTCCAGCAGATCCCCGGCGGGAAGCAACTGTCCGCGCTCCAAAACGCCCAGCAGCGAGAACAGCGCGCGCTCGGAGCCTGCCAGCGACGTCATCGACGGACGCGCCGCCGAACCCCTGGGCGGCAACCGTCGAGCCGTCCTGCTGCGCTGCGGAGGCAGCGGTTCCCCGCGCAGCCAGCGGTAACGCAGCAGCGCCAGCGTCGCAAGAAAAGCGGCGCCGACGGCGATCGGCGACGGAATGAACAGCGCCCACACCGGGGTGCTCCAAGACGCCAGCAACCCGGTCACGCCGATCCAGAACACGGTGCACACGCTGAAGAACACGCCCAGGCGCAACGCCCAGCGCCGCTTGCGCAACAACTTGGCCCGCGGGTCAGTCGCGGCATGCAGAGTGTCGGCGAGCATGTCGGACCACTCGGCGGCGGTATCTACGCCGCGTTGGGCCGCCGAACGCCACGCCTCGGGTCTGCTGGTCCGACTGCTCATGACAACGTATCCACGAAAGCTACTGTGACAGAGGATTTTCCGGAGCAGGGTTCGGCGAGGCCGCGGGGCTGGCCGGAGTCTGCGTCGGAGTGGGCGCAGCGGCCTGGTTACCCGCGGGCAGCTGTTCGCCACGCATCGAGGCGCGGATCTGCTCCAGCCTCGAATGCCCCGCCATTTGGACGCTGGCTTGCTGGATCTCCATCATCCGGCCCTGCACCGAATTCTCCGCGAGTTCGGCTGCCCCCATCGCGTTGGCGTAGCGGCGTTCGATCTTGTCGCGCACCTCGTCGAGGCTGGGGGTGCTGCCAGGCGCTGCGAGGTCACTCATGGACCGCAGCGAAGCGCTGACCTGTTCCTGCATCTTCGCCTGCTCGAGCTGACTGAGCAGCTTGGTGCGCTCGGCGATCTTCTGCTGCAGCATCATCGCGTTCTGCTCGACAGCCTTCTTGGCTTGGCCAGCAGCCTGAAGAGCCTGGTCGTGCATGCTCTTGAGGTCTTCGACGCTCTGCTCGGCGGTCACCAACTGGGCGGCGAAAGCCTCGGCGGCATTGTTGTACTCCGTCGCCTTGGCCGCATCACCATTGGCGACCGCCTGATCGGCAAGTGTGAGGGCCTGGCGCACATTGACCTGCAACTTCTCGATGTCGGCCAGTTGGCGGTTCAGCCGCATCTCCAACTGACGCTGGTTACCGATCACCTGCGCAGCCTGCTGCGTCAGCGCCTGATGCTGACGTTGCGCTTCCTCGATGGCCTGCTGGATCTGAACCTTCGGATCGGCGTACTCGTCGACTTTCGAGCTGAACAGCGCCATAAGATAACGCCACGCCTTGACGAACGGATTGGCCATGAGTTCATTCCGCCTTCGTGTGTGTCGAACTTGCCGAACTGCCGTAATCCCAATTTATCGGTTCCGCAGAGATCGCCACACCCCTGCTCGCCGAGCGGGTCAGGCCACCGCCATCGACACGACGTGCGGGATGACGACCTTGGTGCTGACATCGATGCCGCCGGCGCTTGCCACGTCCACCGCAGCGCGAGACTCCTCGAGAGCCATCTCGTCGCCGGCCTCGCTCAGCACTCGCGAAAGCGGGACGTCGAGCGCACCGCAGATAGCACCGAGCAACTCGCTGGAGGCCTCCTTGCGTCCCCGCTCGACCTCGGAGAGGTAACCGAGGCTGACCCGGGCCGAATCCGACACCTCACGCAACGTGCGGCCCTGCTCAACTCGGGCGCGACGCAACACGTCGCCAATCACCTCGCGCAGCAATGTCGTCATCGCGGTCTCCTTGCCTTCATCGGGCCATATCGGGGCGAGCTTCGGTGTTCTTGCCTACCTAATTTGGGCGCCTATTTAGCCCAACGCACGATGTCCTGCCGATGGTTCCCGAGCTCCGCATCCGAATATCAGCACCCAGGCCTCACCCAACCGTCAACTTTCCTGCCCTTCGACGAGCGCCCGCAGCCTACGCAGCGCGGCCTGCGCGGCACCGAGCCGAATCTCCCAGCGTGTGCCGGCTAGCTGCAGCGACTCCACCTCGGTGTCGACCGGGCCGGCGAACCCGATGAACACGGTTCCCACCGGGTGACCACCGTGCGGTTCAGGACCGGCGACTCCGGTCAGTCCCACGCCCCAGGTCGCTGCACAACGCTGTTGGGCGCCCACAGCCAGTGCCCGGGCTGTGGGCTCGGCCACCGGGCCGACGTCGGACAGCAGCTCGGGGGCCACCCCGGCAAGATCGATCTTGGTCTCCACCGTGTAGGTCACCAAGCCACCTCGCAGCACAACGCTCGCTCCGGGCACCCCGCCCAGCGTCGCGGCCAACAGGCCGGCGGTCAGTGACTCCGCGGTGGCCACAGTCTGGCGACGCACCGTCAGGTCGGCCACCAATGCGCGCGCGTCCTCAGTGATCAGCGGGTCGTCCACGCCAATCCCTGACTGCCGAGACAAAATAGTCCACGCCGGTGAGAATCGTGAGCACCACGGCCGCAGACATGACGACCCATCCGAAGACCAGCCACCCGCCGGATAGCGGCAGCACGAACAGTCCGATCGCGACGGCTTGGACCAGGGTTTTCAGCTTGCCGCCGCGGCTGGCGGGAATGACGCCACGGCGCAGCACCGCCAAGCGCAGCACCGTCACCCCGACCTCGCGCGCCAGGATCACCACCGTCACCCACCAAGGCAGATCTCCCAGAACCGACAGCCCGATGAGCGCCGCACCGATGAGCGCCTTGTCCGCGATCGGGTCGGCCAAAGTGCCGAACTCGGTGACCATGCCGTAGCTACGGGCCAACGCCCCATCGAACCGATCGGTGATGACGGCCACGGCGAACACAATGAATGCACATACCCGCCAAGTCGTTTCATGCCCATCACCGACGAACAAGACAACCAGGAAAACCGGGACCAGCACCAAACGGACGCCGGTGAGCGCATTGGCCAGGTTGGCCACGCGGACGCGCGGAACCGCCGGATCGGTATGTGGTTGGCCCGGCACCGCCACAGAATACTTGTTGCGGCTACCGATACTCTTCGGTGTGTGAGCTCAGATCCCGACGAGGCCGCCGGCCAGCTCGTAGTGCGGCGCGCGCGCACCTCCGATGTGCCCACTATCAAGACTCTTGTCGACATCTACGCGGGCAAGATCCTGCTCGAGAAGAACTTGGTCACGCTGTACGAGTCGGTGCAGGAATTCTGGGTGGCCGAACTGGGCGGTGAGCTGATCGGCTGCGGTGCGCTGCATGTGCTGTGGTCGGATCTGGGCGAGGTGCGCACCGTGGCGGTACACCCGAAGGTCCGGGGCCATGGAGTCGGGCACGCGTTGGTCGACCAGCTGCTCACCGTCGCCAAGGAGCTGCACCTGCAACGGATCTTCGTACTCACCTTCGAAGTCGACTTCTTCGGCCGGCACGGGTTCGCCGAGATCGACGGCACCCCGGTCACCGCGGAGGTCTATGAGGAGATGTGCCGCTCCTACGACACCGGCGTCGCCGAATTCCTCGACTTGTCCTTCGTCAAACCGAACATCCTCGGCAACACCCGCATGCTGTTGACGCTCTAGTCCCGCCGAACTCGCATTCGAGCAGAGGGTTACTTCCCTGCTCGAATGCCCGGCTAGGCGGGGCCTGGACCCGGACCGCTATGGGTGGGTGATCAGAAGTCCGGGTCGCCGGAGCCCTCGGAGCCCACGGCGTCGCTGCCGCCGCGGATAAGGGCCAGCGTGCCGGCCAGCTCGTCGGGCTTGACCAGCACCTCGCGCGCCTTGGACCCCTCGGAGGGACCCACGATTCCACGCGTCTCCATGAGGTCCATCAGCCGGCCCGCCTTGGCGAAGCCCACCCGTAGCTTGCGTTGCAACATCGATGTCGAGCCGAACTGGGATGAGACCACGAGCTCGACGGCCTGCAGGAACACGTCCATGTCGTCGCCGATGTCGGGGTCGACGTCTTTGCGCTCGCCGGCCTTAGTCGCGGTCACACCCTCGGTGTACTCGGGCTCGGCCTGCTCCTTGGCCGCCGCGACGACCGCATGGATCTCCTCGTCGGTGATAAACGCGCCCTGCAACCGGATCGGCTTGTTGGCACCCATCGGCAGGAACAGCCCGTCACCCATGCCGATCAACTTCTCGGCACCCTGCTGATCCAGGATCACCCGGCTGTCGGTCAGCGAGGATGTGGCGAACGCCAGCCGCGACGGCACGTTGGTCTG
>CAZLTV010000067.1:0-18016 GCA_964562545.1 uncultured Mycobacterium sp.
TCACGACGCGGGCCAGGTACTCGATGTTGACCTGGTGCACGATGCCGGTGCCCGGCGGGACGACCTTGAAGTCGTCGAACGCGCCCTGGCCCCAGCGCAGGAACTGGTAGCGCTCGCCGTTTCGTTCGTATTCGAGTTCGACGTTCTTCTCGAAGGCGTCGGCCCGGCCGAACACGTCGAGGATCACCGAGTGGTCGATGACCATCTCGGCGGGCGAGAGCGGGTTGACCTTCTCTGGGTCGCCGCCCAGCGCGGAGACCGCCTCCCGCATGGTGGCTAGGTCGACCACGCACGGCACGCCGGTGAAGTCCTGCATCAGCACGCGGGCGGGGGTGAACTGGATCTCGACGCTCGGCTCGGCGTTGGGATCCCAGTTGGCGAGCGCCTCGATGTGCTCCTTGGTGATGTTGGCGCCGTCCTCGGTGCGCAGCAGGTTCTCGGCGAGCACTTTGAGGCTGTACGGGAGTTTTTCGGTGCCGGGCACCGCGTCGAGGCGGTAGATCTCGTAGCTGTTCGCTCCGACCTCGAGCGTGTCGCGTGCTCCGAACGAGTTCACGGATGAATTCTTGGTGCTCACATCAACTCCCGGCTGTGTTCCTCGCCGCGACGGGCTGTGTCGGCGGCGCTGCTACTTTAACAGTACGCTTGTCCTGCAAATATTCCCAGGTTGCCTCCCAGTCTTGTCGGTGGCCGCTGTTGATGCCACTCGATAGCTTCGGCGGGGGTCTCTTCTCGTGTCTGCGCGGACTCGGCCCGCTGCTCGCGTACGGTGCTCGTGTGACCGGAGCGCAGTTCATCGGGTTCCTTCCGGGCTTCATCCCGCCCGAGATCGATATGGATCATGTGCAGGCCGACGTTGCCGACGACGGCATCAGTGTGGCTCCCGTCTATGAGGCCGATGTTCCGGCGCTGCGGCAGGTGATCGAGGATGCGCGCGAACATGGGATCGACCTCAAGATCGTCGCCATCGACTTCAATCCGGTGATCGACACTCCGTTGCGCGATATTGCCACCGAGGTGGGTGAGGCCAACCCGGGGTCGACAGTGCTGGCGATGAGCCCCTCCCACGCCGGTACCTACAGCATGGACTTCGATCGGGTGACGCTGGAGGCCGGCGAGGACCTGGCCGAGACCGGTAACCCGGTGGTGTCGTCGACCAATTTCGTCGAGGAGTTGACGACTTCGCACTTTGCGTGGACGCCATTCACGATTGTCGTGATTTTCGCAACGGTGTCGGCCGTTGTTGTCACCCGCATGTTGCAGAAATGGGGCAAGCGGGACGTGACTCATAATGTGGCTTCCACCAGCTCTGATTGAACTGCTTTCCCTTTTCTCGCAAATTCAAACATCACCGTTTGATAACGCGAAAAGCAATTACAATGTTGTAGTTCGTTACTAAAGTTTCTTTAGCGTCAGACGTGACGTACGGTGCGATCAGCGCTTGTTGTTGCAGCTGTTCCTGATGTGACTCCTGTGGCCAAGCGCCTGAGAATCTTCCGACACGTTCGCGTGGGAGCCCTTAGGAGACTTGAGTCGGATGAGACGCACCCCTGGCGGCGGCCCCGCTTCGCGGCTGTGTGCGGTGTCCATGGCCTTCGGCATGGTCTTGACCGTGCCGAACCTTGGGCCCGGCCTCGCCCAAGCGCAGCCCGCGAGTTCAGACAGCCTCGCTGAACTCGTCACCGAGGTCGCCAACGTCAACCAGAAGCTGCAGGACCTCGGCGCCGCCATTCAGGCCCAGCAGGAGAGCGTGAACAAGGCGATCCTGGACGTGAAAACGGCGCGCGACAACGCCGCCGCTGCTCAGCAGGAGGTCGACGCCAGCGCGCGGAGCGTCGAGCAGGCCAACACCGCAATCTCCGAAGCCCAGAACAGATTCGACACCTTCGCCGCGGCGATGTATGTCAATGGACCGTCGAGCTCGTACCTGACGGCCTCGGACCCCGGCGATATCCTCCGCACCGCGGCGGCCGGGGAGACCCTCGCGATCAGCACCGAGCAGGTGATGACCAATCTGCAGGGTGCCCGCACCGAGCGAGTCAACAAAGAGTCGGCGGCCCGGCTGGCCAAAAAGCAGGCAGACGAGGCGGTCGCCGCCGCGGAGACCAGTCAGCACGACGCCGTCGAAGCGCTCACCGGCGCGCAGGAGACGTTCAAGTCCCAGCAGGTCGAACTCGACCGACTCACCGCCGAGCGCGAACAGGCTCAGGCCAAACTCGCACAGGCCCGCACGCTGGCCGCGCCAAGCGGATCAGTCGGCCCGACCAGGCCCGCGGCCGCGGCACCGGGAACCGGGACGTCGGGGGCTGCGTCTCCTGCCACACCGGGTGGGGTGAACCCGGATTGGGATGTCGACCCGAGCACCGGAAACCGCAACAGCGCCTGGGACATGACCCTGCCGCAGATCCCCAGCGCATTCGTCAGTGGTGACCCGATCCAGATCATCAACGCGGTGATCACGATCATCACGACATCGCTTGAAGTCACCCAAAACCTGGGGCGCAAGTTCATGCAGAGCATCGGACTGCTGCCGACCGACACCGGGCTCACCAACGGGGCGATCCCGGCCGTGGCTGGCCCGCAAGCCACCGAGTTCGTCATCAGACGCGGGATGTCGCAGCTCGGTGTGCCCTACTCGTGGGGAGGCGGCAACGCTTCGGGACCCAGCCGCGGCATCGATCACGGCGCGGGCACCGTCGGGTTCGACTGCTCCGGGCTGATGCTCTACATGTTCGCCGGCGCCGGCATCAAGCTCGACCACTACTCCGGCTCGCAATACAACGCCGGCCGCAAGATCCCGTCCTCGCAGATGCGTCGCGGCGACATGATCTTCTACGGCCCCAACGGCAGCCAGCACGTCGCGATGTACCTCGGCAACGACCAAATGCTCGAGGCGCCCTACACCGGCTCGGTTGTCAAGATCTCGCCGGTGCGCACCAGCGGCATGACCCCGTACGTGACCCGAATGATCGAGTGGTGATCACCCTGCGCCGCTTCATCATTGCCCTGGTCGCCGCTGCGGGAGTGGCGACCGCGACCGTTACACCGGCATCTGCTCAGCCCGAGGCCGGGCAGTGGGATCCCACCTTGCCCAAGCTCATCAGTGCCGGTGCGCCGGGCGATCCGCTGTCCATTGCCAACGCATCGTTGGCCGCGACCGCGCAGGCGACCGAGGTCACCATGGGCCTGGGCCGTAAGTTCCTGCAATCCATCGGATTGGTTCCGCCGGATGCGGCGACCGGCGTGGCGCCCGGCTCCGTGCGCGGGCCGGCGGCCATTGAGTACGTGATCCGGCGCGGCGGTTCGCAGATGGGCACGCCGTACTCCTGGGGCGGCGGTAAACCCAGCGGTCCCAGCCGCGGCGTCGACTCAGGCGCCAACATCGTGGGCTACGACTGCTCGGGCTTCACGCAGTTCTCTTACGCCGGTGTCGGCGTGCTCATACCGAAGTATTCAGGCGATCAGTACGACACCGGCCGCAAGGTTCCGGTGGCCGAGGCAAAGCGTGGCGACCTGTTGTTCTGGGGCCCGGGTGGTAGCCAGCACGTCGCGATGTACCTCGGTGGCGGCAAGATGCTGGAGTCCTCCGGCAGTGCGGGCCAGGTGACGGTGAGCCCGGTGCGCACGGCGGGCTTGCAGCCCTACGCGGCTCGCATTATCGAATCCTGAGCGTGCACTGAGTGAAACCTGAGCACTACTGGTGAAACTGTGGGCTCCGCCGCGCCGGGCGATGGGCGACGTCGACGGAATCTGAACCGCCTGGAATAGTTGACGGCGGGCGCGCGGCCACCACGGGTTCGCGCCGCACAGACCAGTAGGTACTGCGCATGTGGAAGGAACTTTGATGACCGCACCGAGTGGGCCGCCACAGGGCTCTGGAGGATTTCCCGGGCAGTCCCCGGCACCCGGCTACTCCGCGGGTGCGCACGCCGCGCAGAATCCCGCGCCATCGGGAACCAACGGCGGACTGCAGCAGGATGTGCACACCCTCGAGAGGGCCATCTTCGAAGTCAAGCGGATCATCGTCGGCCAGGATCAGCTCGTCGAGCGGATGCTCGTCGGGCTGCTGGCCAAGGGCCACGTCCTGCTCGAAGGTGTCCCCGGCGTCGCCAAGACACTGGCCGTGGAGACCTTCGCCAAGGTGGTGGGGGGCACGTTCGCCCGTATTCAGTTCACCCCTGACCTGGTGCCTACCGACATCATCGGCACCCGGATCTACCGGCAGGGCAAAGAGGAGTTCGACATCGAGCTCGGCCCGGTGGTGGCCAACTTCCTGCTCGCCGACGAAATCAACCGCGCCCCGGCAAAGGTGCAGTCCGCGCTGCTCGAGGTGATGGCCGAACGCAAGATCTCCATCGGCGGCAAGACGTTCCCGCTGCCAAGCCCGTTCCTGGTGATGGCCACCCAGAACCCGATCGAGCAGGAGGGCGTCTACCAGCTGCCCGAAGCTCAGCGCGACCGCTTTTTGTTCAAGCTCAACGTCGGCTACCCCTCGCCCGAGGAAGAGCGGGAGATCATCTACCGGATGGGTGTCAAGCCCCCGGAGCCCAAGCCGATCCTGACCACCGCCGACCTGCTGCGCTTGCAGGACATCGCCGCCAACACCTTCGTCCACCACGCGTTGGTCGATTATGTGGTGCGCATCGTTACCGCCACCCGCGAGCCGGAGAAGTTCGGCATGCCGGACGCGAACGCCTGGATTGCCTACGGTGCGTCCCCGCGTGCCTCGCTGGGAATCATCGCCGCGGCGCGTGCGCTGGCGTTGGTGCGGGGTCGTGACTACGTCATTCCGCAGGACGTCGTCGAGATCATCCCCGACGTACTACGGCACCGCCTGGTGCTGACCTATGACGCGTTGGCCGACGAGGTCTCTTCCGAAACCGTCGTTAACCGCATCATGCAGACGGTCGCCCTGCCCCAGGTGAACGCGATTCCGCAGCAAGGCCATTCGGTTCCTCCCGGGGTTCCGGCTGCCGCCGCGGCGGGCGGGCGCTGAGCATGCGTAGGCGGCGCGCGCTGTGACGTCCCCTTCAGATTCCGCAGACACCGCCCGGCCCAATCGCACCGTCGATCTGCCTTCGCTGCAGCGCGGGGAGATCCGGGACCCGGCTCTGACCGCGGCGCTGCGCAAGCTCGAGCTCACGGTGCGGCGCAAGCTCGACGGTGTGCTGCACGGCGACCATCTGGGGCTGCTACCTGGTCCAGGATCTGAGCCAGGGGAGTCGCGCACCTACCAACCCGGAGACGATGTCCGGCGGATGGATTGGTCGGTCACCGCGAGGACGACGACCCCGCACGTTCGTCAGATGATCGCCGACCGCGAGCTCGAGACATGGCTGGTAGTCGATGTGTCCGCGAGCCTCGATTTCGGCACCGCCGGCTGTGAGAAGCGCGATTTGGCTGTTGCGGCGGCCGCCTCGATCGCATTTCTCAACAGCGGAGGCGGCAACCGGCTCGGTGCGGTCATCTCCAACGGCGACACAATGCGTCGGGTGCCGGCACTATCCGGGCGTATGCACGAACAGGAGTTGTTGCGCGCGATCGCGACGACCCCGCGCGCTCCGATGGGGGTGCGTGGCGACCTCGCCGCCGCGATCGACGCGCTGCGCAGGCCGGAACGGCGACGCGGGATGGTGGTGATCATCAGCGACTTCCTGGGCCCGATCGACTGGATGCGTCCGTTACGTGCCATCTCCGGACGCCATGAGGTGCTCGGCATCGAGATCCTGGATCCGCGCGATGTCGAACTGCCGCCGGTCGGGGATGTCATCCTGCAGGACACCGAGACCGGCCGCACCCGCGAGTTCAGAATTGACGAGCAGCTGCGCAGCGACTTCGAGCGGGCCGCCGCAGCCCATCGCGCCGAGGTGGCCCGCACGCTGCGCCGCTGCAACGCCCCGCTGCTGACCCTTCGCACCGACCGCGACTGGATCGCCGACGTGGTGCGCTTCGTCGCGAGTCGTCGCCGCGGCGCCCTGGCCGCCGCCCGATAAGCCTCGTCTGCACCGATGAACCGACGGCATGAGCAGACGATCAACGAAATGACAAGTAGCACATGACTTTACCGTTCTTCGGTCCGATGTCACTGACCGGCTTCGAACATCCGTGGTTCTTCCTGTTTTTCCTGGCCATTCTCGGGTTGATCGCGCTCTACATCATCGTGCAGGTTGCCCGTCAGCATCGGATGCTGCGGTTCGCCAACATGGAGTTGCTGGAAAGCGTGGCTCCGCAGCGGCCCAGTCGCCTGCGGCACCTGCCGGCCATCCTGCTGGCAGCCTCCATGGTGTTGTTGACCATTGCGATGGCGGGCCCGACCCATGATGTCCGCATCCCGCGCAACCGCGCGGTGGTGATGCTGGTGATGGACGTGTCGCAGTCGATGCGCGCCACCGACGTCGCCCCCAACCGTCTGGTGGCCGCCCAGGAAGCGGCCAAACAGTTCGCTGACCAGCTGACCCCTGGCATCAACCTGGGGTTGATCTCCTACGCCGGCACTGCGACCGTGCTGGTCTCTCCGACCACCAACCGTGAGGCCACCAAGAACGCGATCGACAAGCTGCAGCTGGCCGACCGCACCGCGACCGGCGAAGGCATCTTCACCGCGCTGCAGGCGATCGCCACGGTCGGCGCGGTGATCGGCGGTGGCGACGAGCCGCCACCGGCGCGCATCGTCTTAATGTCCGACGGTAAGGAGACCGTGCCGTCGAACCCGGACAACCCCAAGGGCGCCTACACCGCGGCGCGCACCGCCAAGGACCAAGGGGTGCCGATTTCGACAGTCTCGTTCGGAACCCCCTACGGCTACGTCGAGATCAACGAGCAGCGTCAGCCCGTTCCCGTCGACGACGAGATGTTGGCCAAGATCGCCGAACTCTCCGGCGGTGAGGCGTTCACCGCCTCCAGTCTCGAGCAACTCAAGCAGGTGTTCACGGATCTGCAGGAGCAGATCGGCTACGAGACGATCAAGGGCGATGCCAGCGTGGGCTGGCTGCGGCTGGGTGCACTGGTGCTGGCGGCCGCAGCGCTGGGCGCATTACTGATCAATCGGCGTCTGCCCAACTAGCTGCTCGGTCTCACCCGCGCCGAAACCTAGTATTGGTGAGGCTTCTCGGCGGTTGGCTGGCGGTTGTCCGCAGAAACCGGATTTCGGTGCATTCGCGTCCTAGCGTGCGTTCCAATACCGGCGGGGCGGGCTAGTACCGGACGTCGCTGGCGAGCAGGGGCGGGTAGACACCCGAGGCCAGGCCGTCGACCGTGGCACCGGCGAACTGGAGTGTGTCTCGCATCGGGCCGTGCATCGACGCCGGGTAACCCAGCGGCGGCGCCGACACTTCGTCGAGGCGATGGAGATGGGCCGCCGACAGCGTGACCTCCAGTGCGGCCAGGTTTGTGTCGAGATGCTCGGCGCGACGAGCACCCAGGATCGGCACGACCTTTCCCTGTCGGTTCCGCAACCAGGCCAGTGCCACGGCCGCCGGGGTGGTGCCGAGTTCGGCGGCGATTTCGGCGACGACGTCGATGACGCCGAACTCCCAGTCGTTCGGGCTCCCGACGTAGGCGGCCCGGGCGGAGTCGGTGACCTGCGCGTCGCGGCGGTATTTGCCGGACAGGAAGCCGTTTTTCAGTGGGCTCCACGCCACCAGGGCCATTTCTTGGTCGTGTGCCAGCGGCGCTAGCTCTGCCTCCACGGTCCGGGCCAGCAGTGAGTACTCCACCTGCAGCGCAATCAGTGGGGTCCAGCTCTTCACCATCGCCAGTGTCTGTGCTTGGGCGGTCACCCAGGCAGGCGTGTTGGAAAAGCCGACGTAGCGGATCTTGCCGGCCCGGACCAGATCATCGAGGGTGCGCATGGTCTCTTCGATCGGAGTGTGTTTGTCCCAGTTGTGCAGCCAGTAAAGGTCGATGTAGTCGGTGCGTAGCCGCCGCAGGCTTTCGTCGAGCTGGGCGATGATCGATCGGCGCCCGGCGCCCCCGCCGTTGGGGTCGCCGGGGAACATGTTGGTGAAGAACTTCGTCGCCAGAATTACCCGATTCCGCAGACCGGGACGCGCAGCGAAGTAGTCGCCGAGGATCTTCTCGGAGTGGCCGTTGGTGTAGAAGTTCGCGGTGTCGACGAAATTTCCACCACGATCGAGGTATTCGCCGAGCATGGCTTCGGCGACCTCGACGCTAGAGCCTGCGCTCCCGGGGTCCTCCCCGAATGTCATGGCGCCCAACGCGAAAGGGCTGACTCGCAGCCCTGATCGGCCTAGGGTGAGGTAGTGGTCGAGTGACATTGTTTGCTCCTTGTGGGGGTTCGCGGGATAGGCGGGATAGATAGTCGCGCTCTCACATCACACCTCGACCGGCCCCTGGCGCGGTAGGCCAATCCGAGCCGATGCTTGCCTGATCCTGCTCAACTAGGCAGGATCAGGGATGTGCCTGCAGAATCACTTGTGGAGATGCGCGACCTGATCGCGGCTCACGCTCGTCCCGAGATGACGACATCGATCGACGGACTGTTGTTGTCGCGGGTCGAAACCGAATCGCCGGAGTACTCGCTGACCGAACCGCTGCTTGTGGTGATGGTGCAGGGCGCGAAGAGGTTGCTGTTGGGCGACCGGGTCCTCGAATATCGGGCAGGCCAGTGCCTGCTGGTGGCCGCCGAACTCCCGGTCAGTGGTCACTTTCTCGGCGCCAGCCCGGGTACACCCGCCCTCGGTATGGCTCTCACGCTGCGTCCCGCGGCTATCGCTGCGCTGCTCTTGGAGGCGCCGGCGACGCATGAGCCGCCGAGCCATGTCCATGGGCCGGCTATCGCCGCCGGCGACGCCGGGCCGGACCTCCTCGACGCCACCCGCCGGCTGCTGAGGCTGCTCGATCGACCCGCCGACGCATCCGTACTGGCCCCGTTGATCGAACGGGAAATCCTGTGGCGGCTCTTGACGGGGCCGCACGCCGCAGTCATCCGTCAAATCGGTCTGGCCGACAGCGGCCTGTCCCACATCGGAAAAGCGATCGGCTGGATCCGGGAGAACTACGCCGAGCCGGCACGCATCGCCGATCTGGCTCGGCTGGCCGGGATGAGTCCGTCGGCCTTTCACCGGCGGTTTCGCGCCGTGACGACCATGAGTCCGCTTCAGTTCCAGAAACGCATCCGGCTTCAGGAGGCGCGCTCGCTGCTGATCGCCCAGCCAGGTGACGTCGCGGGAGTGGGTCACCTCGTCGGCTATGACAGCCCGACCCAGTTCAGCCGAGAGTACCGCCGGATGTTCGGTGCGCCGCCCGGTCAGCACAGTGCGACTCTGCGTGCGACAGTGGCCGCGCGGGAGGTCGGGCACCTGCCGTGATTTCGGGTGTGCGCAGTCCAGGCACTAGGTTGGCGGCATGAACGACAGTGCGGGAGCCGCCGAGGCGGCGACATCGGAGCCAGTCGCCGAGCCGGCCGTCGCGGGCGGCAGGCCGCCGTTCGTCTCTCGGTCGGTGCTGGTCACCGGCGGCAACCGGGGGATCGGGCTGGCTATTGCGACCCGGCTGGCCGCCGACGGCCACAAGGTCGCCGTCACCCACCGCGGTTCGGGTGCCCCGGAGAATCTGTTCGGTGTGCAGTGTGACGTCACCGACAACGACGCCGTTGACCGCGCTTTCAAGGAGGTCGAGGAGCACCAGGGCCCGGTCGAGGTGCTGGTGTCCAACGCCGGAGTCTCCGCCGACGCGTTTCTGATGCGGATGACCGAGGAGCGGTTCCAGAAGGTCATCGACGCCAACCTGACCGGCGCGTTCCGGGTGACCCAGCGCGCCTCGCGCAGCATGCAGCGCAAGCGTTTCGGCCGGATCATCTACGTGGGTTCGGTGTCCGGCATGTGGGGCATCGGCAATCAGGCCAACTATGCGGCCTCCAAGGCCGGTCTGATCGGTATGGCCCGCTCGATCTCGCGAGAGTTGTCGAAGGTCAACGTCACCGCGAACGTGGTGGCCCCGGGCTATATCGACACCGAGATGACCCGGGCGCTCGACGAGCGGATCCAGCAAGGGGCGCTGGAGTTCATCCCGGCGAAGCGGGTCGGCACCGCCGACGAGGTAGCCGGTGTGGTGAGCTTCTTGGCATCGGAAGATGCAAGCTACATCGCCGGCGCGGTGATCCCGGTCGACGGTGGCATGGGGATGGGTCACTAGACCCACGGCGAGACAGCGTTACTGCCCGACGGCGGCACAATCGCCACGAAAAGAGATAAGGATTGACATGGCAGGGTTTCTCGAGGGAAAGCGGATCCTGGTCACCGGGATCATCACCGATTCGTCGATCGCGTTCTACATCGCCAAGGTCGCCCAGGAGGCCGGTGCCGAACTGGTGCTCACCGGGTTCGACCGGATGAAGCTGATCCGTCGAATCGCCGACCGGTTGCCCAACCCGGCTCCGCTGCTCGAGCTCGACGTACAGAATTCGGAGCACCTCGACACGCTGGCAGACCGGATCACCGCTGAGATCGGTGAGGGCAACAAGCTCGACGGTGTCGTGCACTCGATCGGTTTCATGCCCCAGACGGGAATGGGTGTCAATCCGTTCTTCGATGCGCCGTACGAGGACGTCGCCAAGGGTATCCACATCTCGGCCTACTCCTATGCGTCGCTGGCCAAAGCAGTGCTGCCGGTGATGAATCCGGGTGGCGGCATCGTCGGGATGGACTTCGACCCGACCCGTGCGATGCCTGCCTACAACTGGATGACGGTGGCCAAGAGCGCGCTGGAGTCGGTGAACCGGTTTGTCGCCCGGGAGGCCGGCAAGGTTGGGGTGCGTTCGAATCTGGTTGCTGCCGGCCCGATCAGGACGTTGGCGATGAGCGCGATCGTCGGCGGTGCGCTCGGTGACGAGGCCGGCGCGCAGATGCAACTACTTGAGGAGGGCTGGGATCAGCGTGCCCCCTTGGGCTGGAACATGAAAGACCCCACGCCGGTTGCCAAGACCGTGTGTGCGCTGATGTCAGACTGGCTGCCGGCGACCACGGGCACCGTGATCTACGCCGACGGCGGGGCCAGCACCCAGCTGCTGTGATGAGTTGCCGTGGACTTTGATGCCCTTTTGCTGCTGTCGTTCGGGGGGCCGGAGAGTCCCGAACAGGTGATGCCTTTCCTGGAGAACGTCACCCGGGGTCGCGGGATCCCCAGGCAGCGGCTGGCATCGGTGGCTGAGCACTACCTGCATTTCGGTGGGATCTCGCCGATCAACGGCATCAATCGCGCACTCATCACGCAGATCGAGGCGGAGCTGACTCGGCGGGGGTCGCCGATGCCGGTGTACTTCGGTAACCGCAACTGGCAGCCCTACGTCGAGGACACCGTCACCCGGATGCGCGACGGCGGAGTCGGGCGTGCCGCGGTGTTTACCACGTCGGCGTGGGGTGGCTACTCCGGGTGCGCGCAGTATCAGGAGGACATCGCGCGGGGACGTGCGGCGGCCGGTGTCAACGCCCCGGAGTTGGTCAAGCTGCGTCAATACTTCGATCACCCCCTGCTGATCGAAATGTTCTCCGATGCGATCCGGGGTGCGGCCGCGACACTGCCCGAGGAGCTTCGCGGCGAGGCCCGACTGGTTTTCACCGCACATTCGATCCCGCTTCGCGCCGCCAATCGCTGCGGGCCCGACCTCTACGAACGGCAGGTCCGATACACCTGCCGGTTGGTGGCCGCAGCGGCCGGTTACTCCGACTATGACCAGGTCTGGCAGTCGCGGTCCGGTCCGGCGCAGGTGCCGTGGCTGGAGCCCGACGTCGGCGATCATCTCGAATCGTTGGCGCAGGCGGGCGCGAGGGCCGTCATCGTGTGCCCGGTCGGATTCGTCGCCGACCATATCGAGGTGGTGTGGGATCTCGACAACGAGCTGGCTGAGCAGGCCGCGGCCGCAGGGATCGTCTTGGCTCGGGCGTCGACTCCCAACGCGCAGCCCCGTTTTGCTCAGCTGGTTGTCGACCTGGTCGATGAGGTGCGCTTTGGCCGTCCGGCCGTCAGGGTCTCGGGCTCGGGGGAGGCACCAGGGTACGGCTACAGCGTCAACGGCGAGGTGTGTACGCCGGCCTGTCAGCCCTGATCCGCGGGAACCCTAACCGCGCCAAGCGGAGTGCATGATCGACTCGACCGCGGCCAGACGTGCCGAGCGCACCACGGCCGTCAGGGGCCGCAACGCGTCGCTGGCCAGCTGCACCTCCGAAGAGCTCTGCAGCCCGCTGGGAATCAATCCCGAACTGACGGTGATAATCGCGTCGACGTGCGCGGCGTTCTCCAGAACGCGCAGGGCCCGCGGTGGAGCGTGCTCGGGAATGCGGTGGGCCAACGTGGAATCCAGTACCTGCTCGACGAGCCTGCGCGGGTCGGCGATGTCTGCTCCGGAAGTGCCCGCGCGCAACGCGCCGAGCGCGTCGGCCGCCGAGCGGACGGCGTCGCGCAGCGCGTACTCGGCCTCACCGAGGTCGTGATGATCGGGCACGGGCGCGCCGGCCAGTGAGTACACCGTCCAGGACAGCCCGCACGGATCGGGGTCCAGGGCGTTAATTTCGACGTCGTCTTCGGAGTCGGCGAACCCGTCGGGGTACTCGAAGTCGGGCACCAGGCCCACCATGGCCTCGGGTGGGCCGATGAGGATCGCCTCGCCGGCGGCGATGGCATCCCGACCGAATTGGGTGCCGGGCGGAAGGCCCCGCACATCGCCGGGAATCGGCAATGCCAGGGTGATCGCCGGTTGCGAGCCGATCGAGCCGGCCGCCGTGCGCACGGTCTGCAGCAGTGACACCGCGGGGGCGTCATCGAGGTCCGGCCACGACAGGCCCGTGCGTTCGGCGGCCACCGAGTCGTAGGCGGTTACCGAATGTCTTGGCGTCCAGAGGGATAAGGCGTCCAACACGTCGTCAGGCGCGGCGGCGCCAGCCAGCCAGGAGTTAGCCCACAAGGACAGAGAAACACTGGGACACCACATGATGGCAGCAGTGTAGTTGTTCGCCGCTCGCCGGGTCGGCTGCGCGATAGGCTGGCGATATGCCTGTTGCGCTGATATGGCTGATCGCGGCTCTGGCGCTGGCCGGCGCCGAGGCACTGACCGGCGATCTGTTCTTGCTGATGCTTAGCGGTGGCGCTCTGGCGGCTGCCGGTTCGGCGTGGCTGTTCGACTTGCCGGTTTGGGCCGATGGGCTGGTGTTCCTGTTGGTGTCGGTGCTGTTGTTGGCGGGGGTCCGCCCCGCGTTGCGGCGGCGGATGCTGTCCGGCCGGGGCCTGCCGGAGCCGGTTAGGGCACTGGAAGGAAAGAACGCACTGGTGCTCGACCGTGTCGCCCGTCATGAAGGTCAGGTGAAACTCGCTGGTGAGGTCTGGACGGCGCGGCCGCTCAACGAGAACGATGTCTACGAACCGGGCGACCAGGTGACGGTCGTACAGATCGACGGCGCGACCGCGGTCGTGTCGAAGATCTCTTAGGAAGGAGTTCGTCATGGAAGGCACTGTCGCAGGTTTGATCCTGCTCGCTGTGCTGGTCGTCTTCGCGGTGATTGTGGTCGCCAAGTCGGTGGCGTTGATCCCGCAGGCCGAGGCGGCGGTGATCGAACGACTCGGCCGTTACAGCAAGACCGTTTCCGGGCAGCTGACCTTGCTGCTTCCGTTCGTCGACAAGATTCGCGCGCGGGTGGACCTGCGGGAGCGGGTGGTGTCGTTTCCGCCGCAGCCGGTGATCACCGAAGACAACCTGACCGTGCAGATCGATACCGTCGTCTACTTCCAGGTCACCAGCCCTCAGGCTGCGGTGTACCAGATCAGCAACTACATCGTCGGTGTCGAGCAATTGACCACGACCACTCTGCGCAACCTGGTCGGTGGAATGACCTTGGAGCAGACGCTGACCTCACGCGATCAGATCAACACCGCGCTGCGCGGCGTACTGGACGAGGCCACCAACCGGTGGGGGCTGCGGGTGGCTCGCGTCGAGCTGCGCAGCATCGATCCACCCCCGTCGATCCAGGACTCGATGGAAAAGCAGATGCGCGCCGACCGGGAGAAGCGCGCGATGATCTTGACCGCCGAGGGGCATCGCGAGTCGGCGATCAAGCAGGCCGAAGGTGAGAAGCAGGCGGCGATCCTGTCGGCCGAGGGGGCCAAACAGGCGGCGATCCTGGCAGCAGAGGCCGACCGGCAGTCCCGGATGCTGCGGGCGCAGGGTGAACGCGCGGCGGCCTACCTGCAGGCGCAGGGACAAGCCAAGGCTATCGAGAAGACGTTCGCCGCGATCAAGGCGGGCCGGCCCACCCCCGAGTTGCTGGCTTATCACTACCTGCAGACGCTGCCCAAGATGGCCGAAGGCGATGCGAACAAGGTGTGGGTAGTGCCCAGCGATTTCGGCACAGCCCTGCAGGGGTTCACCAAGATGCTGGGGGCACCCGGCGAAGACGGCGTGTTCCGCTGGACTCCGCCGCCGGTGGAGGACGATCTGGCCCGCCCCGAAGACGACAGCGAGGAAGTTGCCGACTGGTTCTCCACCCAGACCGACCCGGCGATCGCCCAGGCGGTCGCCAAGGCCGAGGCCGAGGCGCGGGTTCCGGTGCAGGAGCCCGGCTACCTGTCGAGAAGGTCGACCTCGCAGCTGGGTGCGGCGCCAGCGCATGCTCAGCCACAGTCGCCTCCGGCCGAACCCACTCCCTAGTTCACCGCTGCCGCGCTAGTTCACCGGTGCTGCGGCGCGACTCTGCCGGCGATGGTGCCAGAACTCGTAGACCAGGCCGGCCATCCCGAGGCTTGCCGTGCAGAAAGACACCAGCGCCAGCCGCGGGTTTACCACGCCGGTGAACGCGTCGCCGAGAATCACCACTGCCGCGGTCCCTGGCATCAACCCGAACAACGTCGCCAACATGTACGGGGTGATGCGGACTCCGGAAGCGCCCGCAGCGTAGTTGAGCACCGAGAACGGCACCACCGGGATCAGCCGGGTTGCCAGGACCGCTGCCCAGCCGCGTTGGCGTAGACGGGCGTCGATGACCTCGATGCGCCGGTGGTGGGAGAGGCGATTGAGCTGCCACCCCGCTGCCCGCACCAGCAACAGTGCGAACAATGCGCTCAGCGCGCTGGCGGCCACGGCGATCGGGATTCCGAGATAGGGGCCGAACAGCAGACCCGCGGCCAGGGTGAACGCTGTGCGGGGGAACGGGAACACGGTCACCACGACGTGCGCGGCGAAGAACGCCAACGGAAACCAAGGACCGGCCGATGTGGCCCAGTCGCGCAGCTGAATCGCGGTGGGCACCGGAACCCACATCGCAATTGCGACGAGGATCACAATCGCGGCTAGTATCGCAGCGATTCGCGTCCTGGGCATCGTCGTAATAGTGGCCAGCACCGCAGCGCGAAGCGTGCGCAGCGTGTTGACGACGGCTTTCACGCCATATAACAGTACGGGCTGGTGGCGTGGGCCTCCCGATTTGGGCGCGGTGGTCGGGTCGACCGCTGCTCGTTGGTGTGGCGGGCATCATTTAGCCTGATGGCTGTGCAGAAACCCAGCACCGGCACTGCCGGGGGAGTAATCGAGCCCGATCTCGACAGCTGGCGCTCCGCGGTGGCGGGCGTTCTGGCCAAGAGCTTGCGGCGGGAAGTCGACGACCTGCCAGCTGAGCCCGAACGGCTACTGGATTCGCCAACCTATGAGGGATTCCCGATTCGCCCTCTGTACACCAGCGTCGACGACCATGACGAAACCGCGTTGCCGGGGTGTTGGCCCTATGTGCGCGGCGGCGACGCCCTGCGCGACGTCAGGTCGGGGTGGAAGGTCGCCGAGGCATTTCCGTTCGACGGGGCGACGGTCGAAGAGGGCAATGGGGCGGTTCTACTGGGGCTGACTGAAGGGGTCAGTGCGCTGCTGTTGCGGGTGGGTGACTCCGGTGTGTCACCGGCCGATCTGGCCCGCCTCCTTGAGGGCGTGTTCGTCGAGCTGGTACCCATCGTGCTGGACGTCAGTGGCGAGGGATCGACGTTCACTTCCGCGGCCGATGCGATGCTGGCGCTGCTGACCGGACTCGACGACGGTCAGCGTTCCCGGCTGTCGGTGGATTTGGGTGCCGACCCGCTGACCGCGCCGCTGGCAGGCCGCCAGACGCCTGGCGGCGAAGAGGTAGCCGCGGTCGCTGCGAAGGTCGCCGACTACGCCGGTCATGTGCGCACGGTGACGGTCGACGGGCCGACGTTTCACAACATGGGTGCCAATGCCGCCTGGGAGCTGGGCGCCTCGATGGCCGCCGGGGTTGCCTACCTGCGCCTGCTGGTTGGGGCGGGCCTGCCGGTCGAGGCAGCGCTGCGGCAGATTAGTTTCCGGTTCGCCGCTACCGATGACCAGTTCATGACCATCGCGAAGCTGCGGGCCGCGCGCCTGCTGTGGGCGCGGGTGGCAGAGGTGGTCGGGCAGCGGGATGCCGGCGCGGCCACTATTCATGCCACGACGTCGCTGCCGATGATGGCCCAGCGCGATCCGTGGGTGAACATGCTGCGTACCACGGTGGCGGCCTTTGCCGCAGGTGTCGGTGGCGCAGACAGTGTGTTGGTGCAGCCCTTCGACGTGGCCATCGCCGGCGGCTTTCCGGGCACGGCAAGGACTTTCGCTCGCCGTATCGCACGAAACACCCAGCTGCTACTTCTCGAGGAGTCCCATATCGGCCGGGTGCTCGATCCGGCTGGCGGTTCGTGGTTCGTGGAGGACCTCACCCAGGAGCTGGCCGACCGGGCGTGGGTGCACCTGCAGGACATTGAGGCCAAGGGTGGTTTCGGCGCGGCGCGTGAGTATGTTTGCGCCGAGATCGCCGACGTTGCGTCGGCACGGGCCGAGGACATCGCGCACCGCCGCACCGCTCTGACGGGGGTGAACGAGTACCCGGATCTGTCCGAGGTGGCGCTGCCGCAGACAGATCCGCTGCCCGCCGTGCGGCGCTATGCTGCGGTTTTCGAGCAGCTGCGCAACCGCTCTGATGCTTTTCTGGACAAGACCGGGGCGCGCCCGAAGGTGATGCTGCTGCCGCTTGGTCCGCTTGCCGAGCACAACATCCGCGCGACTTTTGCGGTAAATCTGCTGGCATCCGGTGGAATCGAAGCGCTCAACCCGGGGCCGTTGGACGCTGCCGGCGTTCAGGCCGTGGTCGCCGAGTCCGGTTCCACGGCGGTGGCCGTGATCTGCGGCACCGATACGCGCTATGCGGCTGAAGTGTCGGGTGTCGTCGAGGCGGCCCGCGGCGCGGGGGTAAGTCACCTTCTGCTTGCCGGGCCGGAGAAAGCGGTTGCCGAGGTGCAATCCAAGCCCGACGGATACTTGACCGCAAAGATCGATGCGGTCGCTGCGCTGGCGGACCTGCTGACCCGATTGGGGGCGTGAAAGACGATGACCACCCACGAAATCAAAGCGCAGGCGATCTCCGACGGGGTCATCGGCAGTTTCGCCGAGATCCCGTTGCGCGGCGACACCGCCGCGGCCCCGACTCCCTCCGACGTCGCCGCGCAGGCCTCGGCGGCGGCCGGTGCGCACGGCTACACCGCTGAGCAGTTGGACTGGGCGACGCCGGAAGGCATCGACGTCAAGCCCGTGTATATTGCCGCCGATCGTGACGACGTGGTCGATGCGGGGTATCCGTTGGACACCGTTCCCGGTGCGCCGCCGTTCGTGCGTGGGCCGTACCCGACGATGTACGTCAACCAGCCGTGGACGATCCGCCAGTATGCGGGGTTCTCCACTGCCGCGGAGTCCAACGCGTTCTATCGCCGGAACCTGGCCGCGGGCCAGAAGGGTTTGTCGGTGGCTTTCGATTTGGCCACTCACCGCGGTTACGACTCGGATCACCCTCGGGTGGCCGGCGACGTCGGTATGGCGGGCGTGGCGATCGACTCGATCCTGGACATGCGCCAGCTCTTCGACGGAATCGATCTGTCGACGGTAAGTGTGTCGATGACGATGAACGGGGCGGTACTGCCGATCCTCGCGTTGTACGTGGTGGCGGCCGAGGAGCAGGGTGTGCCGCCGGAGAAGTTGGCC
>CAZLTV010000068.1:0-17958 GCA_964562545.1 uncultured Mycobacterium sp.
CCATTTCGGATATTTCGGCGGTTACTGGACCAAGGTGCCATGGTTCCTGTTCGGCTTGGCCATGACGGGGCTCTCGCTGTCGGGAGCGGCGATCTATTCGCTGCGCATAGCGCGGGTACGCGGCGACCGGGTGCGACTTGGACGGAGTATTGCCGGGATGTGGCAGGGAATGGGACGCTGGCGTTGGTTGTCAAACTCCCTGATTGTCATCGGTTTCGTGTTCCTCGTGTTTCTTATCCTCGGCATTCAGTAGTTCTATTGATAAATCATCGTTTTATATCACGCCTACAGGCAATGGCTGCCATTTCCGAACGCGTCCCGTCCCAACGTCGATCGAATGACTACTCATTCGGCTTAGAAGCCTATGGCGGACCGTATGCTCTCAGCTTCATTTTTTCAGTAAGCAGCCGTCTATGGGGGCGCCCAGCGTTCAGAGACTTAGTCGTTCCGTCACGACTTAAGCCTATAGGCTGCGCGCTCTTTATCGCCTGTCTGCGAGCACCTCCCGGTCGATCACGAGAATGCGGCGATAGCCCCGCTCAATGCAGCCGATCTCCTCTAGCGTCTTGAGTGCAGCATTTGTGGTGGCTCGAGTGACGCCGGCAAGATTTCCTAATTCCTCTTGGCTTAGCGCGACCACAGGCCCACTCGCAGAAAGGTTGTACAGGAAATGCGCGATCCGAGTTGGACCGCCGCCACCTCGATGACCCGCGACCAGGTCAATCATCTCCTGTAACTCTTCTGCTAGGCCGGCGATTACGCGGCGCATGGCAGCGGGTCTTGCGGTTAATACCTTCTCGAAACGAGCGCCTTCGAGCCAGCGCAGCCCGGAGGGAATACGGGCTACAGCGTCGACTACCCGCGCCCGCCCGGTGAGCCACGCCAATTCTCCATAAGAGTCGCCAGGCTCAAGATGGGCAATCGCGCGAAACTCGCCGCCCTCCAAGAATTGTCCAACAACCACGGCACCGCTTTCGATGAGCCAGAATCCACTGGAAATCTCGCCCCGGTGTTGGACCAATTGTCCTGCTATGAACTGGCGTAGTGGCGCCTCGCACAACAGCCGATCGCGTTGGTCATTGTCCAGCAATCCGAAGAGTGTGGGGGAGGCAATTGACCGCGAGCGCGCCTGCTGAGAATGTAAAATATCAGACATTCTTGTCCCCTCTAGTGCTGTAGGCCTAATTCAACAAGGGAGACAGACCATGCCTGGTTCAACCGTTGCCATCCTCGCAATCTATCTCGGCTTCGCGCTTCTGGAACTTTGGCGCAGCGATCTATTCGCCAAACCGGAGCAGAACCGCGACGACGGCATCGTAGAAGGGATCAGCATTGTTGTGCTGCTCGGCATCACACAGCCCGCGGTTTTGTTCGCAGCCAATGCTCTTGCGGGATTTGCGTTGCCGGATTGGCAAGGTGCGCTCAAAGATCTCAACATCTTCGGCGCAATCGCGTTGTTCTTGGTGTTCGATGACCTAACGCAGTATCTTTGGCACCGCGCCGCGCACACATTTCCGTGGCTCTACAACCTGCACCGGCCGCACCATAACGCCCGCTACATGAGCGTGCGGCTAGTGTACCGAAACAACCTGTTCTATTACGCCATGATGCCCGGCATTTGGCTGTCGGGTGTTCTGATCTATCTGGGGCTCGGTTGGGTCTACGCTGGCTATATCGTCGTGAAGCTCGCGGTAATCACCGGCGCGCATTCCGATGTTCCATGGGATCGACCGCTCTATCGGATTAAGTGGCTATCGCCGATCATGTGGGCTGTAGAGCGTGTAATTTCGACGCCCGCCACACACCATGCGCACCACGGCCGGCACGCGAGCGACCCCGCTACGAACTATAAGGGAAATTTCGGTAATCTATTGTTTATCTGGGATATTCTCTTTGGGACGGCCAAGATTACTCGAACCTATCCCCAGAGTTACGGAGTAGAGAACCTACCGGAAACCAACCTGGCTGAACAACTGGCCTGGCCGTTATTCGGAAAGGCGCCTGTGGAAGCCGAAGCTGTCGAACAAAAATCACCGACTTATGTGGGAGAGGGATAGCGGCCTCCGAGCTTCATAAGTCCTCTCGGCAAATAATGCGGCGTTTCCGCCCGTCGGATTTGGGGCCGGTAGCCGACAGGCCGCGTTGGGCCGTGGAGTGTCCCAAACTGCAGTTCCGTCGACAGGCAGTTCGGCGAAACGCTTCAAGCCACGGACATCAGACTCGCGTTTCCGCCAGCGGCCGTTGTGTCGATCGAAATCGACACCTCTTCTACCAGCCAGTCCGAACGATAATCGCACCGGTGCTTCCCTAACTGAACGATAGGAATCGGCCCCTCCCAGCCGGCAATGGCTTTAAGAATAGGTGAGATTTCCTGCCGCCCCCGCTCTACAAGCACCTGTGCCAACTCAGAGTCACCGCTCCAGTTCTCAGACCAGATGATAGGTGCAGTTTCTTCCGGCTCCAGCCGGGCGGCCAATTTGTGCACGCAAGCATTGTCGGGAAGCACTGGCCGGTTTCCAGTTTCGGCGACAATCTGAAGCTGCGCTCGCAGTCCATCTGTTGTTTCGGGCAGCAGCAGAACCCTCCCGCGTGGCCCCAGGCTATACAGATTGCGTTCGCCGACCGGCCCCGGCAGCCCTAGCGTGTGACCCGATTGGATTTTCCCGACCTCATCGTAAAGGAAGACCGAATTGGGCGGCGCTGAGCGGGTCAATCGCGAAAGATAGAGGGGCCCCCCGGCTTTGGGTCCCGTTCCAGATAGCCCGCGCCCCCCGAATGGCTGTACCCCAACGATGGCCCCGATGGTGTTGCGGTTGACATATACATTGCCCGCCCCGACCCGCGCGATGACCTCGTCGACCGTCTCTTCGACCCGGCTGTGGATGCCGAAGGTCAACCCATATCCGGTGGCATTGACCTGTTCGATAACTCGGCCAAGTTCATCCCGACGGTAACGCAGTACGTGCAGGACTGGACCGAACACTTCCCGATCCAGCTGGGCGATGTCGTCGATCTCTATAAGCGTCGGTGCGACGAAACTCCCTTGCTGCGTCGCGGCGTCGAGCGGCACTTGCTCAACCCGGTACGCGGCCGATCGCATGCTTTCGATGTGCGCTATGATAGTCGAGCGAGCGGTCGAGCTGATTACCGGTCCGATATCGGTGCGCAATTCGTCGGTCGATCCGACACGCAGCTCGCCGACCGCGCCGCTGAGCATCTCGAGCAGCCCGTCCGCAATGTCTTCTTGCACGCATAGTATCCGCAACGCTGAACACCGCTGCCCGGCGCTATCGAAAGCGCTGGCGATGACATCGCGCACGACCTGCTCGGGCAAGGCCGAGGAATCGACCACCATCGCGTTTTGTCCGCCGGTCTCGGCGATTAGCGGAAGCGGCGATCCATCCTCGAGCGTGCGGTCAGCCAGTTGCCGCTGGATCAGCTTCGCCACCTCGGTAGAGCCGGTAAAAACGACACCGCAGGTTTCCCTAGCACCGACCAGTTCTGCGCCGACAGCCCCAGCTCCGGTCACAAGTTGGAGTACCTCTGGAGGTACTCCCGCTTCGTGCAGAATCGCAACCGCCTGGGCGGCGATTAGCGGCGTTTCCTCGGCCGGTTTGGCGATCACGGTGTTGCCAGCAACCAAAGCGGCCGCAATCTGGCCAGTGAAAATTGCCAGTGGGAAGTTCCACGGACTGATACTGACTATCGGTCCGACTGGTTTGGAATGCTCGAGGCCCTTGCAGGCTTCAACAGCGTAATAGCGCAGGAAGTCGACGGCTTCACGCACTTCCGCGATTGCGTTGGGAGCGGATTTGCCCGCTTCGCGCATGATCAATCCGAGCAGCACTTCGGTCCGCGATTCCAAGATCTCGGCAGCTCGAACGAGGCAGCGCGCGCGATCGGCCACACACACGCCTGCCCAGTCGGCGAAGGCCCGTGCTGCATTTGCAGCGGCCAGATGAGCGCCTGCGGGTGAAGCCTCCTTTACCGTGCCGACGATGTCGCGGCGATCTGCCGGATTGTGTACTGCTTGCGCTCTGCTTTTTGGAACATATCCGGGAATCATCGGTTCGGCAGTCCACGTCGCGGAGGCACTGGCCTGAAGATGGGCGGTCAGTTTGATGAGCGTGTTATCGTCGCTGAGATCGAGGCCGCGCGAGTTCGCGCGGTCGGGATACATATCGGCCGGAAGCTTGATCAGAGGGTGTGCCGATCCGGGGGGATCGATAGCCAAGGCCTCTTGCACCGGGTCCGCGACCAGCTCGTCGACCGAAACATCGGCGTCCCAGATGCGGTTTACGAAGGACGAGTTCGCGCCGTTCTCCAGAAGGCGCCGGACAAGATAGGCGAGCAGCGTGTCATGCGTTCCAACCGGTGCATAGATGCGACAGGGTCGGTCGAAAGTCGAACTTCCGACGATCCCGGCGTATAGCGCCTCGCCCATGCCGTGGAGGCACTGAAATTCGTAGTCGCCCTTCGCGAACCGATCACCAGCCAAGTGGAGGATGGTTGCAATCGTTTGGGCATTGTGGGTCGCAAACTGCGGAAACACGTGCTGTCGGGCAGCCAGAAGACGGCGCGCGCAGGCTATGTAACTTACATCTGTATGTGCCTTGCGCGTGAATACGGGAAAATCCGACAGGCCTTCAACCTGCGTGCGCTTGATTTCGCTGTCCCAATAAGCCCCCTTGACCAGCCGCACCATGACCCGGTGGCCAGACCGTTTTGCGACATCGATGAGCCAATCGATCACGAAGGGACACCGCTTTCCGAACGCCTGGACAACGAATCCTAACCCGTTCCAGCCGTCGAAACGCGGGTCCATGCGAAGGGCTTCGAAGACATCCAGCGAAATCTCCAGCCGGTCCGCTTCCTCGGCATCGATGTTGAAGCCGATATCGTACTGCTTGGCAGCCAGCGCGAGCGACCGCACCCTCGGCAACAGTTCGCCCATCACCCGGTCCAGCTGCGACCGTGAATAGCGGGGGTGCAATGCCGAAAGTTTAATCGAAATGCCGGGCCCGTCGCAAATTCCGCGCTTTGCGGCAGCTTGGCCGATGGCGTGGATGGCGCGTTCGTAGGCCGCGAAATACCGATCGGCATCGCACATGGTCATCGCCGCTTCGCCGAGCATGTCGTAACTGTATGTAAAGCCACGGTGTTCTTGTTTGCGCGCGCGGTCGAGGGCATCTCCGATCGTCTCGCCGATGACGAATTGGTTACCCATCATTTTCATGGCAAACTCGACCCCGCTCCGGATGACAGGCTCGCCCGCGCGCCGCACCAGACCTTCCAGGGAGGACTCGAGGGCATTTTCCCTAGCCCCGCCGACGATCCGGCTGGAAAAAAGGAGCCCCCAAGTTGCTGCATTGACGAACAGTCCCCGGCCGCCGCCGAGGTGCGATTGCCAGTTCCCCAGCGAAATCTTGTCACGGATCAGAGCGTCGCGCGTCGCATCATCGGGGATGCGGAGCAAGGCTTCTGCCAAGCACATGAGGGCGACCCCCTCCTGCGTCGAGAGCGAATATTCCTTCACGAGCGCATCCAGACCGCTCGCCGGTCCCCGGGCGCGGAGACGGCGGACAAGGCCGCCGGCAATCGCAGCGATCGCCTCTGCGTCGCTCGCGTCCACCCGTGCTTCATTGATCAGCGGGGCGATCGCCAACGCTTCGGGGGTTCGGCGCGCGGATGTGATAGCATCGCGCAAACGCGAATGCGGGACGAAGCGCGGCGCAAAGCGGGAAAAGGTCCGTTTCACCTCGAATTCGGTCATTCTCATCACCTCATCCTCTTATCGAGCAGCACCGTTCCGTCCTCGCCGGGCTTGCGGCGGGACCCTTGGTTTCGGCCTGGCTCGGTTCTCGGGTCGGGGACGCCGTCGCTAGCTTACGAAGGCATTTTCACGGTCGCGGTCGCGCCGCACCGCACTGCGGCGGGTGGGATCGCCGAAACCACCCCCGCCTCCGGTAGCCACTCGAACGATGGTGCCGGCCTTCAGCGGCAGCGCATTGGTCTTCAGCAGATCATCGCGCGTGCTGCCGTCAGGCCCGACAATCTCGACTTTTGGGCCGAGCCCTTCCTGACCGCCGGTCAGACCCCAGGGCCGCGTGACCGATCGTTCAAACCACAGCGAAAGGGTGGTGTCCCCCTGAAGGTGATATTCCCGGTAACTGCCGTTGCCGCCGCGGAATTCACCTTGCCCTCCACTGTCCCGGCGAATGCCATATTTCGCGATACGCATCGGATAGCGATGCTCGAAGACCTCAATGGGATAGTCGCGAAAGCTGCCATTGACGTTGTTGATCAGGCAATCTTGCCCGTCCTCGCCGTCCCACGCACCCCAGCCACCGCAATTGGCCTCAACCGCGACAAAAAACGCGTCGTCGTTGCGTGCATCGTTGCCGCTGAAGATTGTGACCATGGAGTCGCCATAATGGGCGGCCGCAGCGCGTTCGGGCAGTGCGGGGGCAAGCGCCTTCACAACCATATCGATCAGCATGCCCAGCGAGGAGAAATACCACGAGCACGCGGCGGGCTCCTCGGCGTGGAAAATGCTGCCTTCGGGTGCGAGGACTTCCAGCGACCTGAAGGTGCCGCCATCGACCGGGCGCTCCGGATTGATGAGCAGTTTGAACGCGACCCGCAGGGCCGACACAGTCTGGGTGAAGCCGCAATTGACCCCGCCGACCGTCTGCTTGGCCGATCCGGCAAGGTCCATCTCCATGTGTTCGCCCGAGACACGGACGGTAAGTTTCACCGGCACCGGCTCATCGGAAATGCCGTCATTGTCGAGCGCGCCTTCTGCGGTGTATTCGCCGTCCGGGATCGCTGCGATCGCCTCTCGCTCGAGCTCAGCGGATTGGGCGAAGATGTCGTCGCGCGCTGCTTTAACTGTGTCGTACCCGAAACGCTCGATCAGCCCGCGCATACGCGTTTCGCCGGTCCGTCCGGCGGCAATTTGCGCGTGCAGGTCGCCGATGAGCGCGTCGCCAAACCTGCTGTTGGCGCGCATGAAACTGAGGATGTCCTCCTGCGGCTGACCGCGACGATAGACTTTGGTCGGCGGCCAGCGCATGCCCTCCTGGTAGATCTCGGAAGCGTCGGTGGGCGATCCGGCATCCTTTGCGCCGACGTCGAGCCAGTGCGCGCGCGAAGTCGCAAAGCCGATCCGCTCACCTTTCTGAAAAATCGGCATGATAACGGTGATGTCGTTGAGATGTGTGCCGGCAATGTAGGAATCGTTAAGGAGGATAACGTCACCCTCCTCATAATAGTCCCAGCCCTTCATTTCCGCGATGATCTGAACGCAAAGCGACAGGTTGCCGAGAAACAGCGGGAGCCCGAGTGATTGCCCCAGAACGTCGCCATTCTCGTCGAGCAGGCCGACCGCGCAATCTTTGCCTTCGTAGATAATCGGAGTGAAGGCGCTGCGGATGAGCGAGGCGTTCATGTCTTCCGCGATCGAATTGAAGGCATTGCGGATGATCTCGGTAGTGACCGGGTTGGTGTGTGTATTGCTGGTCATGCGCTCTCTCCTGCCGATACGAGCATGTTGCCGAAGGCGTCGATGGCGATCGTGTAGCCGGGTGGCACGACAGTCGTGGCGCTCTCCTCCTCAACGATCGCGGGGCTTGAAATCGGATTGTCGGGCGAAAGGCGGGTACGCTTGATGATCGGCGTTACATGTGCTTCGCCATCAAAGATCACGTCGCGGGTTCCTACTTGAGGCTCGCCCTCCTCCGGGCAGAATTCCGACGGGCTGCCGTGCTCGAATCCGCCGGTCGCGGCGAGCCGCAGACTGATGATCTCGGTTTCGGAATCGGGCTGCGAGTGACCGTAGCGACGCTCGTATAGAGTGTGGAACCTTTCCAATATCTCGGTGATCCCGTTGCCCTGCTCGATCGGCACGTTGATCGAATACTCCTGACCTTGATACCTCAGGTCGACCGAGCGTGTGAAAGCCATCGCTTCTTCGGGCACGTTCTCATCGCGCAACTTGTCATGGCCCTGCTTTTCGAGCTCCGTAAAGGAGGCTTCGAGTTCTTGTGGATCGATCGCGCTCATCAGACCGATATGGCTGGCCATAAGGTCGTGGCGAATGTCGCTCTGCAGCATGCCCCAGGCGGAAAATGTGCCCGGGAAGCGCGGAATAAGAATGCGGGTCATATCAAGTTCGCGCGCAAGCTCGACAGCGTGCATCGGGCCCGCTCCGCCGAACGCCACGAGCGTGAAGTCGCGCGGATCGATCCCCTGGCCCACTGTGATTGTGCGCATGGCGTCGGCCATCTTGGCGTTGCTGATGGCGAGGATACCTTCGGCGAGTTCGCGATCGCTAAGCCCGATCTTCGCGCCGAGTTCGGTCATGGCCTTGCCGGTTGCTTCGCCATCGAGCTTCATCTTGCCGTCGAGTAGGGAATCGTCCCCGAGCCGGCCCAAAAAAAGGTTAGCGTCGGTCACAGTCGGTTCGGTGCCGCCGCGCGAGTAGCTGACCGGGCCGGGATAGGAACCCGCGCTCTGCGGACCGACGCGTAGCCCGCCCGCCTCGACCCAGGCGATCGAGCCGCCGCCCGCGCCGACCGTGTCGATGCTGACGATCGACATAAGCAGTGGCAGTCCTTCGAGGACCGTTTCCGAAGTCATCTCGGGCTGACCATCGATTACGAGGCTCAGGTCGAACGATGTGCCCCCCATATCGACACACAGCAGGTTTTTCATGCCGGTGCGCTTGGCGAGTTCGCAGCCGCCGATGCTGCCGCCGACTGGTCCCGACATCAGCGTGGCGATGGGGCGCTCCTTGGCCAGCCGATCGGTCATCACCCCACCGCTCGAGCCCATGACATGCACCGTCTTGTGCATTCCGGATTCCGCGAGCTCAGCCTTGAGAGTGTTCAAATAGAGCTCGACTACGGGTGCGACATAGGCGTCCATCACGGTCGAGGATGCGCGTTCGACCTCGCGCCATTCGGGAGCCACCTGGTGCGACAGCGAAACCGACACGTCAGGCAAGGCGGCTTTGAGTATCTCGCGTGCCCGAAGCTCGTGGGCCGGGTTGGTGTAGGCATGCAGAAAACACACGGCGATCGCCTCGAAACCTTCGGCTTTCGCCTTTTCGATGATCGGCGCGAAATCCTCTTCCGCCATTTCCGTAACGACCGAACCGTCCCAGGCCAGTCGTTCGCGCACTTCGTGGACGTTTCGTCGCGGTACGAGCTGCTCGGGCTTGCGATAATGCAACTTGTAGAGTTCCTCGCGATGCCCGCGCGCAATCGTGTAGGTATCGCTGACCCCACCCGTCATCACCAGCATGGTCTTTGCTCCGCGTCGTTCGAGAAAGGCATTGAGCCCGACCGTCGTACCGTGGACGAAGAATTCGATCTCCGAAGGATCACCGACCAACTCGGCGATGCCCTGCAGCACGCCGAGAGCCGGGTTTTCCTTGGTGGTGGGCACTTTGCCGATGCGCACTTCGCCCTGATCGTCCTCTACGACGATATCTGTGAAGGTGCCGCCGATGTCGGCTGAAACTTTGAACTTAGCCATGGATTCTCTTTCGCTCTCTGGGCGCTAGGACGCCCTTTGATCCTGCCAATTGCGGACCACGGTGAGCGGGATGGGCTCTGCCAAATAGTCCGTATCTCCGGCGCATTCGAAAATACGCTCCAGGGTCGAAAAGCCCGACGTTACCCGCGCAAATGCAGCGAAACCTTCGCCGTCTGGGTGCCGCCTGCCGCCGAAATCGAGTTCGGCTTCGTCGCGCATGCAAATAAAGCAGCTTGGATAAACTTCGCCCGGCCCGTAGCGCGCGGCCGACACTGTCCATCGGCTGTGCGTGCGCCCTGTCTTGTCCGTGCTTTCGTGTTCGATCCGATCGAGCGGTACCCCGTTGCCGTGATCGAGACCGAACTGGATCACCTCGACCGGCACCCCTTCTCCAGTGGAGGAATTGCTTTCAGTGACGATCCTGAAGATCCCCGCGTCGACGAACTGCGGCTCGCGGAACCAATGTGCGAAATAGGCGCACGTCGCCGGGGCCGCAGCATGGTCCAGCACGATACTGAAGGACCCAAAACTGCTGATGAAGCGATAACTGTTCATCACGCCTGCTCCTGTCAGATGGTCCAAGAGCCGCAGTGGCATAGGTGCCACCGAGAGCCCCGGAGAGCGGCCATCAGAAATTGAACCGAAGGTCGGCACGGAAGGCGTCCGGCTGCCCCGCGTGCGCGAAACCGCCGGTCACGAATTCCGAGTTATAGACTTCGTCGAAGATATTGGTGCCCGAAAGCGTGAAGCTCCAGCGACCGTCGAGATCTTCGATCCCCACACGGGCATTGAACAGCTGGATCGCCGAGCGGGCGGTGCTGTTTTCGGGATCCCAGAACTGCCGCCCGCGATTCTCGAAGTCCGTCCGGATGAAAAGGCCCAGCGAGTTCGAAATGTCGGTCCGGTACTGGATCCCCGCATTGATCGTGTTGCTCGCAATATAAGGGGCTTCATTGCCGACCAGCGCGGGATTGACGCTGTATTGCTTGATCTCCGCATCGGTGAAGCTGACGCCGAGATAGGCGGTAAGCCCGTCGGCCAGCTCAGCCGAGCCTTCGAATTCCACCCCGAATATGTCGATCTCGTCGATCGGGACGAGAACCTGCGCACTCACTGCCCCGATGAAGACGAAGTACGGTGCGTTGCTGATATCTGTTTTGTAGACCGCACCGCTGAGGTTTACCCGGTTGCCGATCTCGGTCCGGAAACCAGCTTCCAGCGTTTCGGTTTCTTCCTGCGGCAAGACATCGGTTACGCCATTGACCCCCGCTCCCGCCGCGATGGCCCCGACACCGTTCTGATTGAACTGGCCGCTGCGGAATCCCTTGCCCCATGATGCGTAGAGCGTTGCCGAATTGCTCGGCTGATAGCGAAGCGTGACCTTGGGCTGAAACAAGTCGAAGGTCGCGCGGTTCGTCGCACCCGGCTGGCCGACCGGGGCAATGACATTGCCGGCCCCGTCGTAAAGGCCCTGGGCCGGATCGACATTTTGGACCCGCTTGTCCTTATCGTATCGTCCTGCCACCGAGAGCTCGAGACTGTCGGCAAGATCGTAGGCCACGTTAAAGAACAGCGCCCAGGCCTCGTTATCGTTATCGTCGGCGATGAAGCTGGTCAGCGGATTGGAGGGATTGGTGACCGGTTGGCGCCGGATCCGAATGAACCCCTGTTCGAGATCGCTCATGATCGAGGAAGACACGAAGCGGTTGGTATCGAGGTAATAGCCGCCGACCATCCACCGAAACGCCATGTCCGATTTTGAGGTCAGGCGCACCTCCTGACTGAACGTCTCCACATCGAAGAATTGCGATTGAGTGGCGTCGAAGAAGGGGAACGCGGGCGACGGCGTGATCTGGCTTGCCGCAGTATAGGGAAATTGGTCGCTGCCGGTGCTCTGGGTGATCCGGTCGTAGGCAGAGACGAAATTCAGATCGGCGAAACCGAGGTCGAAATTCAGCCGCAGCGACACCTGGTCGATGTCGCGATTGTCGCGCCCAAGATTGTTGGCGAAAAACGTCCGCTCGACCCGGTCCGCATCGTTAATGGTAAAATCGAATGCGGTCGGCAGGCCCGTGGCAGGATCCACGATAGCCGGCTGGTAGGTATAATTGAGCGCGCCCGCCTTGGTGCGGACGAGCGACCCGCGCAGGTCGATCGTCACAAAATCGGAAGGCAGGAACCGCAGATGTCCCCGCAGAGCGAGGTCTTCGAGACTGTCGACCTTCTCATCGAGGAAATCGTTATCGAAAAAGCCCTGTCGATCCGTGTATTTCGCTGAAACACGAAACAGCACACGATCTTCCACGATGGGGCCCGAAACCGAAACCTCGCCGCCGAATTCCTCGCCCGTGCCGACGTGGGCGTTGACATACCCTTCGTATTCATTGGTCGGCATCTTGGTGGTTATCAGGATCGCACCCCCTGTGGCGTTGCGACCGTACAGGGCTCCCTGCGGGCCACGCAGGACCTCGATGCTCTCGAGATCGAACAGCGGCTGGTCGAAGCTGCCAGAGTAGGTCTGCAAGACATCGTCGATAACTACGGCGACCGGCGGCTCACCGTTTCTGGTCTGCGACAGCCCGCGAATGGATATGAAATTGGTGCCTGCGTCCTGCGCATTCGAAAACGTTACGCCAGGAGTGAGTGCGATGAAGTCGTCGGCCCGCTGGATGTTGGCGTCCGCGATCGCCTGGGAATTGAAGACTGTCTCCGAGATAGGAACATCAAGCAAGCTCTCGTTGCGCCCGCGCGCCGTAACAATGATCACGTTCTCGCTTAACTCAGCTTCTGCGGATTGGCTTTGCGCGTCTTGCGCGTGGACCGGCGTGGCAGCCCAACCCAGGCCCAGTGCGGTGGTCGCCATTGCGGCACGAAGGGTATTTCTCATTGTTTCCTCCCGAATGTTCCTCTCGGCATCGGAAGGGTTGTAACAGCTCGTTCGCCAATGTGACGGTCGCCGACGGGTAGTTTGCTGAGGGAAAGGAGTGGGCCGCCACGCTCAACCTACCCGCTTGGGTAGGCCCCGGATGCGCCGGCGGCTTGCAGCTAATCTATGAGCTTGGCCTCGCGCGCCTTGGCGATCGCCTGCGTGCGGCTGTTGACCGCGAGTTTGCCGTAGATGTTCTTGAGGTGGAATTTGACCGTATTCTCGGTCAGTTCGAAGCGCCGCGCGATTTCCTTGTTGGATCGTCCCGCGGCTAATTGCTCAAGGATTTCGTGCTCGCGCGCGCTCAGCAAATCGTCAACCTGCAGCGATCGGACCGCGCGTCGGCGTTGTGTGACCTCGCTGAGAAAGTTCACGAGCAGGATGCTCTCCTGCTTCAGACCTAGATCGGTCTTCACTCCCGAGAATATCGCCGTGATTGGCTCTAGCCCGATGAACGGTCCGACGAGACGCTGAGGGGCCGCCATCTCCAGCGCCTCGCGCAGCGCCTCTACTGATTTTTCCTGCTTGTCGAGTTGCCAGAGCAGCAGAGCTTCGGACACAAGCTCCCTTGTTGCAAAGAAATTTGCCCCGCGCTCCTTGGCATCGGCGATCGCGCGCCGAAGCGAACTTGCCGCGAGCGAGGGAGACACTACCCGCGCGATCGCCAGGTTGCGGACTGCAGCCAGATGGTTCTGCCAGTCGCGTGCTGCGGTCTTGAGATCATGCTGGCCGATCCAGTCCGAAATTTCCCGCGCAAGCTGCGCTGCCTCTTGGGAATGGCCGCGCAGATAGGCCGCTCTCAGCTTGAGAATTTTCGCCAGACGCTCCAGCCGGGTGAGCTTGCGACGCTGAGCCAAACGCAGCATCCGATCGCAGATTTCCGCGCCCGTGCCGAGTTCGCCATGCTGTTCGCTCGCGGTAAAGGCCGCATCGAGGCCGACGAGGTAGATCTCCGTCCAGCCATCGTTGTTTTCGATATGCGCCAATGCTTGCGAGAAGGCGGCGAGATCGTCGCGATCGGTTTCGCCGGTCCAAGTTCGGGTGGAGAATTCAAGTACTTGCGCCATGCGCTTGAGGCCGCTGTCGGAGCCGAAATTGTTCTCCGCCAGGTCGAGGGCCTGAGCGGTGTTGGCTTTCGCTAGATCGAACGCTCCGCGATAGAGCGCCAATGTCGCTGCGTGGATGTAACAGTAATTCAGGCCGAGGATCGAACCGCTCTGGCGCATTTCCCGAAACGCCAGTTCGAGGTTCTCTTCCGCACGTGCGAGTTCGCCGGTCGAAAACAAGGCGATCACGGCTTCGCAAAGCAAGGTACCGGCTTCCAGCGGTGACCATTCGTCGAGTTCGCCGGGCATGTCGCGCGCGGCGGTTGCTATGGTCCACTCGCGCATGTCCTCGTAGGCGCCTAGCATTGAACCGACCAGCCTGCGGTCGCGCGCATAACTGTCCTCGCCGGTGGTCGAGCGCAATGCCTCCGATGCATCGAGCAGCCCGCGGGCTTCGTCGTACCTGCCGTCCTTGCAGAGCAAATAGGCCTTGGCGAGCATCAGTCGCGGGCTGCTCGATACCAGGTGCTCAGGCGCAAGGCGCAGGAGCGTCCGCATCACGTTGATGCCCTCGGTGAGGATGATCGACCAGCCCCCGGCATCCAGGATAAGCCGCTCGATCAGTGCGTGATCGCCTGCCAGCCCGGCATAGCGCACAGCAGGAATGATCTGCCCTTCGCCCTCGAACCAAGTGCTGGCTGCCCGGTAAATCTCGATTGCCCGGCCCGATCTCTCGGCCAGCAACGTCTCCCTCAGGTATTCGGCGACCAGATGATGCAACCGCATCCATCCAGACCTCACATCGGTGGGAACGAGCAAGGCCTTGATCGCCTCCAGTTCGCGCAACAGCGTGAGGCTGTTGCGCCGCCCTCGCACCGCGTCCGCCAAGGGCGCATTGAACTGCTCGAGAACGCTCATTTCGAGCAGAAATTCGCGCACATCGCTTGGCAGCGAATCCAACACCTGCCGCGTGAGATAGGAGGCGATCAGCCCAGAAGAAACTTCCGGCTGCAACGACATTTCGGGTTTCGCCTGCTTCTGGACCCGCGCGAGCTGGACGGCCACCGGCCAGCCTTCGGTCAGCTCGAAGATTTCTTGGGCGCTTTGTTCCGCGATCTCCGATCCGAGTGCCCCGCGCGATTCCTCGAAAGTCAGGCGCAACTGCTCGGCCCCGATTTCGACGGCGCTCCCCGACGCTACGAAGCTGGCCATATCGATTGCCGGCGCGACCCTGCTGTTGAGGACGAGCGTGAAGTTCTCCGGAGCCTCCAGTATCATCTGTTCGAGCAGCTCGTTCGTCTCCTCCGAGGCGGCCAGATGCATGTCGTCGAGGACCAGAATACAAGGCTTAGCCAGCCCCCCGATTTTGCGCATCAGGCTGCTCAGGACGACCTTGGGCCTCGATTCGGGAAAGGCATTGCGCGCGGCGGCTTCGAACTGGTCGAGATCAGCCCCTGCGGAGGCCAAAGCAAGGGCCACATAGGCCAGAAATTGCTCGGGCGTGGCATCGGATTCATCGAGACTGAGCCAGCCGATGATGCCATCGCCATCCTTCATGGCCGCATACCACTGATAGAGAAGGGTGGACTTGCCGAACCCGGCGGGCGCGATTAGGAAAATCGCCTTCGCAGCAAGCCCCGATTCGAGCCGCTCGATCAAACGCGCTCGATCGACAAGGTTGATATTCGGTCGGCTCGGCGCAAACTTGCTGGTTGCAATCCACCCGTCTTCGCTGCCGAAACTTTCGTCTTCGCGCATATCCGGCACATCACCTTCCCTCTTGGCGCGGATGTAGCCGTGTCCCTCGCAGCGCGCCAGCATGACAGTCGGTGCGGTGTTCATAAGCCCTGCTTGAAGATCGCGCCGCCCTTGATGATAAGCGGGATGTGGCGGCCCTGCTCTTGCAATACGGCCAGATCTTCGAGTGGGTTGCTTTCGAGCAGGATCAAATCGGCCATCGCGCCGGTCGCGATTACGCCGAGATCTTCGGAACGGCGCAGGATCTCGGCATTCACGCGCGTCGCGGAAGTCAGGATCTGGGCGGGACTTTCGACCGCCGAACGGATCAAAAATTCGCGCGATTGATGATCGAAACTTTCGCCGAGAAGGTCGGTGCCAAAGCCTATTCTTACACCTGCCTCCCGACATATCTTGATGGAATCGAGACCTGCCTCGCGGACCCTCGCCAGTTTCTCGAGCATCTCTGCGCTCCAGCCACTGTCCTCCGCGGTGTCAGCGAGCACTTCGTAAGTGGTAAGAGTGGGAACCAGGAAGGCACCTTTTTCCGCCGCCAGACGCGCCGTCACGTCGTCGATCATGTTGCCATGCTCGATCGTCCTCACGCCGCATTCGATGGCAACGCGGATCGCGTCGGCCGTGTAGGCATGAGCCATGACGTATGTGCCGCGCCGCTGGGCCTCCTCGACGATCACGGCGATCTCGGAAGGGCTGTATTGGTTCTTTTCCAATGGGTCGCTGGGCGAGGAAACTCCGCCGGACACCATGATCTTGATCTGGTCCGCCCCCTTGCGCAACTCCTCACGGACGGCCTTGCGCACATCGTCGATACCGTCCGCAATGCGCGATGTGAAAGCCAGAGCGTGCTGGCAATGGCAGACCTCGCGATCATCGGTCCGCGCGCGAAAGTCACCATGCCCGCCTGTCTGGCTGAGCGCACGTCCCGCAATGAACAGGCGTGGGCCCGCTATCAGCCCGTCTTCGACCGCCTGCTTTATCCCCCAATCAGCGCCGGCCGCATCGCGCACGGTAGTAAAGCCGCGCATCAGCATACCCTCGAGGATGCGGCTGGCTCGGGCGCTCATCAGCGTCGGCGGGACATCACTTAGCCTTGCGAGGTTGGCATCGGCAAGGAAAGGGTGAACATGGCAATCGATGAGGCCGGGCAGGAGATAGCGGCCACCGCAATCGATGCGTTCCGAGTGGCCGTCAGCAAGGCACACCCCGATTTCGACGATCCGGTCGCCCGATATTCGCACACTGACAGGCTCCGATACCGATTCCGTTTCCGGCTCGACGATTCTGGCCTCCACCAATAGCAGTTCTTGGGGCACCCATCTTCCTTCGCTATGCGCGTGCATCATGCGCATTTTTGGGGATTGCACCAACTATCCTTTCGGGTAGCCAAGCTCCTCAACCGGCGTTCCGCCTGCCTTTGCCCCAGCCACAATGCCTATCCTTCCGGGTAGGGTGACTTGGGGTGCACCGCTTCTACACTTGCCACATACCAAGGGAGACTGTGCAATGGCTCGCGAATGGGTTTTCGATGAGTACAGAGGGTTCGAGGCGCTCAAGCTGCGTGAATGCGAAAAGGAGGAGCCCGGGCCGACCGACGTTCGCCTGAACGTCGAGGCCTTTGCTCTGAACTGGGGCGATGCCGACCTCATGAAGGATTTCTATTCGTTCAGTTTCTCTTCTCTCCCGGCACGTGTGGGGATCGAGGCGAGCGGCATCGTGGAGGCGGTAGGGTCCGAAGTAGACGGCATCGAAATCGGTGCGCGTTATGGCACTTTGCCACATTTTTACGACATGCGCGGAGCGAGCGCCGATACGCTCCTCATCGACAGCAAGTATATCGCCAAGGCGCCTGAGGGGTTGTCTCCAATCGAGGCAGCGACAGTGTGGATGCAATTCCTCACCGCATATTATCCGATCGTCGAGTTGGGGGAAGCTGCGCCCGGCGTGAACATCCTGGTTCCGGCCGGTACAAGCACGGCCGGCGCCGCCGGCATAGAGATTGCCAAGCTGAAGGGAGCGACCGTTATCAGCACCACGCGGTCGGAAGCGAACCGGGCCTACCTGCACGAGCTCGGCGCCGACCATGTTTACGTTGATGACGGCGGCGACCTGAACATCTTTCTCGACCAAGTAACGGATGGAACGGGTGTCCATGCGTCGTTTGATCCTATCGGAGGAAATTTCATGGAGCGTTACGCCGATGCCATGGCCAAGGGCGGCAAGCTGATGCTCTACGGCGGGCTTGAAGGCAGCTTCTCACCGCCTCCGATAAAATCGATGTATCAGAAGAACCTTTGGTTCCATGCCTATTCGCTCTTCAACTATGTTGAGGATTTGGCTTGCCAGAAACGCGGGGTGGAATTCGTCTCTAACGCATTGGAGAACGGCAAACTGAAGCCCAAGATAGACAAGGTTTTCCCGATGGAGAAATACATAGAGGCATGGCAATATCTCAGGAGCCCGCGAACCAGTCACGGCAAGGTCGTGATCGACACATTTGCCTGACCATTGTCGGTCGGATCAAATGAGTTAGAGTCAACGTCCGCTTTTGGGGGAAACACCGAGAGCCACATTTGACCGGAATGGGGGCGCAAAGCTGCCAGTGAAATGCAGCGAACCGAACCGTCAAGCCCGACCTTGGCCACCCTTATGACGCTGCCAATACGCGGCCAAATGCTCGGGCATTTCGGT
>CAZLTV010000069.1:0-17896 GCA_964562545.1 uncultured Mycobacterium sp.
CGACCACGGCGAAGGCCCCCCAGGCGGCACAGTCACGCGATCACCTCAGCAATCCCCCAAACCTGTTCGCTCCCCACAAACAGAAATGCTACCGGCCCCCTGGCAACTTAATCCGCACCAATCTGCGAAGAATCAGTCAGATCAGAGCACTGGCAGCAAACCATGGGAATCAAACCCGGGAATCACTCTCTGCCCGCAAGACCCCACAACTCCACGGAGCACCGACACCTCAGGGTCGAATACCCCAGCACAAGGGCCCTCGCCGAAAACCGCGTTAGGCCTCGACACCAGCCCGCTGACGTCTAGGCCTTCGGGAGCAGACTTGCTCCAGCGGGCCGAGGAGCGACCGTCCCGCTGCTACTGCCGTCGACGAGACATCTTGACGCCCGCGCAACCGCAACCTCGCCAGACCGAAACCGACCTATACGGAGGCAGTCACTCATCTGGTGCTGCGGTCACGGCGTTGGGACCTCCACACCAACCGCCGCTGCACGGGTGCACAACGATTGGTAGACATCGGCTTCGATCACCACGCCGTTGGCCATCTGGTCGCGACGCGACGCCTGCGCCCGCTCGCCGGGGAGCCTGATCGCTTCTCCCGGCACAGCTGGTCGTGCCGCACGCGCAGCACGGACAAGTTCGTCGGTCTCGTCGAGGAAGTCGTCGAGACCGGCGAATCCGCGCGGGTCGATCACTTGAAGAAATACGCCCTGGCCGTACGGTTCGGGTGCAAGCCGGCGACCGAAGCCGCTGAGCGAGAGTGCGAGAACCTCGACCATGAGCCCAAGAGCGAATCCCTTGTAGCCGTGCTCGGGTGCGCCCAGCGGAGCGATGCTGCCCGGTGGCTGGGCATCAAGCACCGAGGGATCTGTGGTCGGCCTGCCTTGTGCGTCGATCAGCCACGGACCGCGCAGCGCCTCCCCACGTCGTGCCGCCTGCCGGAAGTAGCCATTGCTGGCAACCGATGTACAGATGTCGAGCAAGACAGGTTCCGTCCGAGTGGGAAAGCCCATCGCGATGGGGTTGGTCGTGATCACCGGGTCGGCCGAGCCCGGTGGGGCGACCGATCTGACACCGGGGTCGGTGACCGTGAGCAGTACCACCAGGCCGTGCTGCACATACGATCGCAGGTAGCTCTGTAGACAACCCAGGTGTGAGCATCCGCCCACTGACACCGTCACGACAGCGTGCGACGATATCCGCGACAGCACGGTCTGGACCGCTTGCTCCATGACCCAGGCGCCTGGAGTTCGTTTCGTTCGCCAAGCGAGACTGCCACCGTCGTCGTGCACGACCTCAATGCGCCCGTCGACTGCGATCGTGCCTCGTTGGAGTTGTTCGACGTATGCGTCGAGCAGTGCGACCCCGTGCGTTCGATGACCGTAAAGGTCACCAGCGACCATTTGGCGTGCCATCGCGGTCGCCATGTCCGACCGCACCCCTTCGGCCGTCAGCACGCCGGCTACGACGTCTTCAAGATGTGCTGCAGAGAAACGGATCTCGTCGTCGACGGCCGTCGGATTCCTCCGCTCAGTCACCCAACCACCTTGACATCTTCGACCGGGGCGTTGCGCCGCGGAGAGGCCATCGCCAGCGACAGCAACGTGATCCCCAGTGCGACAGCGACGTACACCAGCACCAGCGTCGGTTTACCGTCGGCCGCCGCGATCAGGGCGGTGGCAATGAAGGGAGTGGTTCCGCCGAGCAGCATCACGTTGAGTTCCCGGGTGAACGCGATTCCGGTGAAGCGGTAGCGCGTCGGGAAAAGCTCTGCCAGGAAGGCGCTTTGGGAGGCAAGCATGGCGCCTTGGCCAAGGCCGTAGCCTACGGTCATCGCGATGATGATCAGTGCCACGTTGCCGGTCTGCAGAAGCCAGAAGTACGGAGCGATATAGAGCAGCATTCCCAGCGCACCACCAGCAAAAACAGCCCTACGGCCAATACGGTCGGCAAGAATTCCGAAGAAGGGAATGGTCAGGGCGCTGGACGCCGTTGCGACGACGACAGCGATCGTTCCCACGGTAGCCGGCAGTTCCAGGGTATTGACGATGTAGCTGATCGCGAAGGTATTCAGCAAATATCCGCAGACGTTCAGCCCGGCGCCACACATGAAGCCGATCAGCAGGGGCCTAGGGCTTTCCTTGATGGCTGTTGCCACAGGAATTTTGATGGGTTCTGCGACGCTTTCTTCGATGGTCTTCTTGGCCTGGGAGAACTGTGGGGTTTCCTCGATACGGCGACGGATGTAGACCGCGACGAAGAAGATCACGCCGGATGCCAGGAACGGCACACGCCACGCCCAATCGAGAAGTACCTCACGAGGAATCAACGCCAGCAGGGCGAAGGTGCCGGTAGCCAGGGCAAGTGCGGCGCCCACGGACGCCTGGGCGAAGGAGGTGTAAAAGGCCCGCTTGTGGGTGGGCGCATATTCGGAGACTGCGGTCACCGCGCCTGCAAATTCGGCACCTGCGCCCATTCCTTGGACCATGCGAGCGGCCACCAGAAGGACCGGGGCCCAGATTCCGATCGACTCATAGGTCGGCAACAGACCGACAGCGACGGTTGCGCAACCCATGATGGTGACGGTGGCGATCAGCACTGGCTTGCGTCCGACGCGGTCTCCCACATGGGCTGCGATGAGTCCGCCAACTGGGCGGACGAAGAACCCGACGGCGAATACCGCAAAGGATGCCAGTGTCGCGGCAAGCTGTGATTGTTCGGGGAAGAACAACGGCCCGAACACCAGGGCGGAGGCAGCACCGTACAACGCAAAGTCGAACCATTCGACAAGCGTGCCGAGCGATGCCGCGGCAATGACGCGCCGAATGGCGGATTGGGTAGCCACCGGCGGGTTTTCCATGGATTGGTCAGTCTGGGACATACTGGCTCCTGATCAGTGGGTCAGTTCAGCGGAGATGGATTGATCCGTCGGGGGTCCGAAGAGTTCCCATGCCTCTCGGAGGCTCGAAATCTGGTCCTGCGTAAAGGTATTCGTCACGAACGTCGATACCGATGCCTGCGCGGTCGGGGATGCTGATCCAGCCTCCGTCCCGCTCGAGCGGTGCGTGTACCGACGATTGGCGGCCTTCAGACTCGTCGAGGGGATTCCACTCGAAGGTCCCCACGTTGGGGACGCTGGCGTAGAGCTGCAAGGTCACCGCACTGAGAAACGGCGTGAGGAAGTTGTGGGCTATCACTCGCCGGTGTCGGGCTTCAGCGAGCGCCGCGATCTTGGTAGCGGCGGTCAGACCTCCACATGTTCCGACATCAGGTCGCAGAAAGTCTCCCACCCCCATCCCGAGGTAGTCCTCGAACTCATAGATCGAGTCGAGACGTTCACCGACGCCCAAAGGCAGCGGACACCGCTGCGCAAGTCGAGACCATTCACTAGCACTGTCGGGCGGAAGTGCGTCTTCGAACATGTAGATACCAAAGGGAACAAGACGTTCGGCCAATGCCAGAGCTTCGGCGGTATCGAGTTTGCGGTGGATCTCCAGTCCGATATCGACATCGTCGCCCAGTTCGTGCCTCATCGCGGCGACGAGTTCGACGACGTCGCTGAGCCGTCGCGCGTGGCTGCGGGTGTGAAAGCCTTCGCTGCCCTCGATCAACGGATCGAGCTTGACGGCGGTGAAGCCTTCCTCGGCTGCTTGACGGGCTTCCTCGATGAGCTCTTCGGGTGTGGCACTGCGCGGCCAGGACCGCATGCCGAGGAGTAGGTGTGCGCGCACCCGCTCGCGTTGGCGCCCGCCGAGCAGTTCGTAGACGGGCAGGTCATGTCGGCGGCCTTTGAGATCCCAGAGTGCGATGTCGACGGCGGAGATGGTGGAGGTCAGCGCTCCGCCCCGCACCGGTGCCTGCCGGTACATTTCGATCCACAGTCGACCTATTTCGTCCGGATCACGGCCGATCAGGACGCCGCGCAACGCATCGAGCACAGCCGGGGTCACATGGGGGAAGCTGAAGTACGCCGACTGCCCGGTGCCGACAGCACCGTCTTCGCTGTGCACCCGCACATAGCAGTGCTGTTCCACCAAATGGGTGGTGACATCGCTGATCACGGTCTTGCGCATGTCACACACCGTCCCGGAATCGGCTGATCGACCCGTCGGCGTGAATGAGACTGCCGTCGACCCTCATTCCGGTCAACGACACCGCACCGATGATGAGGTCGGCTGCTTGGTCGCGGCTTTGCACCGGCCGTTGTTCCACGAGATCGTCGACCGGGCGTTCGGCCAGGCGAGCAAGCTGTGGCAGCGCCGCGCCGAGCATGCCTTCGAGGACGTCGCCGGGGTGCACGATGACGAAACCGATGGATTCGCCGGTCAACGCGGCCCGAAACGAGGCCGTCATGTGTTGGACCGCCGCTTTGGAGGCGCCGTAGGCCGGCGAGTGTGGGCGTCCCATGAGCGCAGCGCGGGAGCCGACATTAATCACCAGCCCTCGCCGCCCCTCGACAAGCTCCTGGTTCCTCATATGCCGCACGACGGCCTGCGTGGTGAGCAGGGTCCCCTCGACGTTGACGGCAAAGACATGCCGCCAGGTCGCAAGGTGCACATCCAGTACGGAATCGGCATGCAAGACACCTGCGCAGTTGACCAGAGCATCGATGCGCCCCAAACGATTGGATATATCGGCCATGGTGTCGACCACCGATTGGGGTTGGGTCACATCCAGACGGAAGCTGTGTGCTGCAGAATCCGCAGGAGCCGGAGCGGTGACGTCCAGGGCCGCGACAGTCGCGTCACACGCCAGCAGCCCCTCCACGACAGCCGATCCGATCGCCCCCGCCGAACCGGTAACCGCGACGACCATGCCGGACAGCGACCTCTTCGTCACGTCCAATCGTTCATCGGTGCGAACAAACATCGACATAGCTAGAACCTCGCAGCCGTCCTGGCGGCCTGCGCAATCGCTTCGGCGTCGGGGATCACGGCGTTGCGCAGCAACGGCGAAGCCGGGATGCGAACATCGGGTGCACCCACCCGATGAACCGGACCGTCGAGTTCGGTGAACAGCTCCTGGGCCAGACGTGCGGCGACCTCTGCACCGAAGCCGCCGGTTCGGTTGGCTTCGTGGGCGACGACCACCTTGCCGCCGGCCTCGCGTACGGCCTCGGCGATGGACTGAAAGTCGAGGGGGTTGAGCCACCGCAGGTCGAGCACGGCTGCCTGGATGGATTCCTCGGCCAGCCGGTCAGCCGCGGCGAGCGCCTCGTTGACCATCCGCCCCCAGGAGATGATCAGCACGTCATCCCCTGCTCGGCGCAAGCGTGCTCCACCTACGGCTTCGACTGGAGCATCAAGGTCAACGACACCGCTCACCTGGTACAACTCGCGCGATTCGATGATCACGACTGGGTCGTCGTCGGCGATCGCAGCGCGCAGCATCGCGTAGGCATCGTGCGGGGTCGAAGGCAAGCCCACCTTGATCCCAGGGATGTGCGCCAAGAGCGCTTCGAGACTCTGCGAGTGTTGTGAGCATGAGCCCGGGGCTGCTCCCTGCTGCATGCGAACCACCATCGGTGCGGTCTGGCGCCCTTGGGACAGGTAGCGAACATTGGCTGCTTGGTTGACGATCTGGTCAAAAGCCACCAGCAGGAAATCCATCCACATGATCTCCGCGACCGGTCGCATGCCCTGCAGGCTCGATCCCAGCGCCGCACCGAGGATGGACGCCTCGGCAATTGGGGTGTCGAACACGCGCTCACCAAAGTTTTTGCGGAGGTTTCGCGTCACCCCGAATGTTCCACCAGCGGTCGCGATGTCCTCGCCAAATGTGATCATCTCCGGCCGAGCTTCGAGCTCGGTGCTCAGCGCCCGGTTGGCCGCCAAGCCGTAGGCCAATGTCTTGCCTTCGGCCGGGAGAGGACCGGCTGCCCGGGGCTCGGGTCCGCCCAGAACATGTTCGGTTGCGGTCGCGGGGTCAGGCGCAGGCGCCGACAGCACGTAGTCGCGCGCGGAATCGACGAGGGCGTACACCTGCTTTTCGAGGATCTCCAATTCGGCTTCATCCGCGACGCCGTCTTCGATCAGTCTGGCCCGCAGGAGGGGCAACGCATCGCGGCGCCGATGGGAGTCGCGGTCTTCCTCGGAGCGGTAGTGCTCGATATCGGCGTTGTAATGGCCCAACAGCCGAGGCACCGACACCTCGACGAACTGCGGTCCTTCTCCAGCACGTGCCCGCCCGACCGCGTCGCGGGCAACCCGGGCCACCTCGGTGACATCGCTTCCGTCGACCTGCACCGCGTGCAGGCCGTAGCCGCGGGCGCGGTCGGTCAGCGAGCCGGGCACGATCTCACTGATGGGCGTCATTTCTGACCAGCTGTTGTTCTCGCAGACGAAGACAACCGGCAGCTTTCGGGTCACCGCGAAGACCAGCGCTTCGTGCGCCCCGCCTTGGTTGGTTGCGCCGTCACCGAAGGAGACGACGGTGACTCCCTCGGTACCGCGGTAGGTCGCGGCCATGGCCACACCGTTGGCGATCGGCAAGCCCGCAGCGACGATGCTGTTCTCACCGATGAACCGATAGTCCGGTGCGCTCAGGTAGGCCGAGCCGCCCCGGCCGCCGTTGACACCGGTCTTGCGCTGCGCGATCTCGGCGAGCAACTCGTTGATTGGCACACCGCAGGCAAGGGCCCAGCCATGCCCGCGGTAGGTCGCCAGGACCCGGTCCCGCTCGTCGAGGGCGTTGACGAAGGCAACCGGCGGCACTTCCTGACCGACCGACACATGCACCGAGCCCAGGAAGAACTCGTCCTTGCGCAGGTCGAGGACGCACTCCTCCAGCCTCCGAGTCGTCAACATCTGGCGGTAGTACTCGACCAGATCCGGATCAGTCGTTGCCGGCACCGGCACTCCTCACATGAATTGCTTTCCCTAACGTTTGGGGACCGTAGCATCGGTGTTGTGATCTGCGCAATAGTGATTGATCCGGTGTGCTGGATCAAGCAGCAGGTCGCTACGATTGGGATGCGAAGGAGCGCCTTCGATCGAGGAGGATCGTGCCGATATCGACCAATCGCACGACCCTGCGCGACATCGCGCAGGCGACCGGCGTCCACGTTTCGACGGTGTCTCGCGTCCTGAATGGCGACCCTCGCAACGACGTCGCCGCCGAAACCCAGCGGGTTGTTCTGGCCGCGGCTCAAGAACTCGGATATCGACCCAACCTGGCGGCACGAAGTCTGCGTTTACGCCGAGCCGGGGCTATCGGACTGTTGATACCGGATATCACCCACCCGACCTACGCCGCCTTGACGCGTGGCGCCTTCGCCGAAGCGGAGGCGGCCGGTGTCGTCGTCCTCGTCGCCGAGGTTCCGCCCACCGCCACCGGCTCGACACGGACATATCGCCGGCTGCTCGACGAACACCGGATCGACGGGCTGCTGGTGGCCTCCGCCATCGCGGATCCCGAAGTGACGGCCGACCTCGACGAAGCAGGGCTGCCGGTGGTGTTTGTCAACCGCAGACGTGAAGGACGCCCGTCGGTTTCAGTTCTCGACGACGCCGGAGCAGCGCTGGCCGCGCGGACGCTGCTGGACCGGGGCCACCGCGATGTCGCAATGATCACCGGCCTGCCAACCGTAGAGACATCTCACCGCCGCACAGAGGGATTCGTCTCCGCGCTCAAAGATGCGGGAGCACCCGACCCCATGCTCGTGAGCGGGTCCTACACGGCCGAAGGGGGTGCCGCCGCGATGACGCAGATTCTCTCCTCGAAACCGCGCCCCACTGCGGTGTTCGCGGCGAACCTCATGTCCGGCCTGGGTGCGCTATCACGTGCCGCCGCGCACGGAGTCCAGGTTCCGCGACACATTTCACTGGTCGTATTCGACGACGCCGAGATCGCGGACCTGACCGTGCCGCCGCTCACACGGATCCGGATGCCATTCGAAGAACTCGGGGCCACCTCGGTCCAGACTCTCGCCAGAGTCCTCGACGGCCAGGAGGTCGGCGAGGTCGTCGTCCCAACGCCGCCCGTGCTCGTCGAAGGACAGAGCTTGACACCCATCGCGTTAGGCTGACGATCTCTTACCCGCGAGCCAGATCACCCCTGCACGATTGAATCGCCCTGGACCTCAACCGCGATCGGCTCCAGCGGCCGCGCCGCCGGACCGTTGACCACCTGACCCTCAAGATCGAACTTGCTGCCGTGGCACGGGCAGTTGATGGTGCCGTCGCTGATGTTGTTGATCAAACACCCCGTATGGGTGCATACCGCCGAGAAGCCCTGGAAGTCCCCGGCCACCGGCTGGGTGACGATCACGTCGCCGACGATGACCCCCGACCCGACGGGCACCTCCGAGGTGGCCGCAAGCGCATCCCCCGAACCCGAACCGGGGTCGGCCTCCGAGCCTGAGCCGGACTCGCTGCTCGAGCATGCAGCCACGGTTGCTGCGGCCGCTCCGACTCCTATTCCGGCGATCAAGGTTTTGCGGGGAATTCTGACCTCGTTGATGTCCATTAACGACCTTTCACCTGGGCTGGTCGCCGACGGGCTGTACCGGCGACTCGATCAAGTGTCAGCCAGGCAGCACTGGTAGCGCACCTGCAACCATCAACGGTCTGACGTCGATCCACCCCGGGTCGCCGCCATCGGCCGACGCCCCGGACAGCTGCAGCACCCCACGCGCGTCGGCGACATAGACGGTTGACGGGTTGGCCGCCACCGTCGTCACCGGCATCACCAGATCGCGGCTCGGGCCGTCGGAGTTCACGCCGTCGAGGTTGACGTAGGACACCGGATTTTGAGGATCGGTGCGGCTGACGACGATGTCGTCACCGGTGCGCCAGGACAGCGACACCGCGGTGTTGCCCAGCCCATAGCCGAGCCGCCGCGGGTAGGTCAGCGCATATCCTCCGCCCTCTGTCTGTTCGACGCCGGCCAGGATGACCCGGCCGTCGATCAGCATCGCGGCGCGGGTGCCGTCTCGAGAAAGCTGCAGCTCGGTGATCACCCCGGGGAACCTTGTCGAAACGGCGGTGGAGTCGACGGGGATACGGGCGGGTTGGCCCGAGGCGTCCTGCACTGCGCGCACCACGTTGATTCCGTCGACGACCACCCAGATCGATTCGTCGAGCGACCAGCTTGGCCGGCTCAGGCTGCGGCCGTCCATCATTTGTGCGGCGTCACCGCCCAGCGGACCCGCCCACAGCGACGACGTCATGTCCGGCGCGTCGGGACGTTCCACGACAACCGAGGCGACCTCCTGACCCGTGCGCGACAGCGCCGCCGACACCTGGCCTGGGGTGTTGCCGAACGAACCAGAGACCCGCGGCGCCTGCTCCCCGTCGAGGGACACCAGCGATCCGCCGACGAGCGCATGTAATCCGGCCGCAGCGCCGTCGGCTGCTCCTGGGTCGGTGGCCGCGACGTCGGCGGTGGTCCAGCCGTCGGCGAAACGGTCGTCGAGTGCCGCACCGTCGGCGTTGATGACGTAGGGCCCTTCGACACCGGCGCGCGCGAGGGTCCAGATGATCTGCGCGGCGAGCAGTTGCCTGCTGTGCGGATCTGTCGTCGACAGGTTCTCCAGGTCGATGCGGGCGCCACCGTAGCCGCGACCCACCCCGGTCTTGCCGCCGTCGGCGCGAGTCACCGGACCACGCAGTTTCAGCGGCTCGTCGAGCAGGTTACGTACCGTCTTGGCCATTTCCGGGCGTGGCCCGGCAATCAGCTTGCTCACCAATTCGGTGGCCAATTGATCGGGCTCGGAGACTGCGACGTAGCGCGGGTCGGGCACAACGGTTTTGCCGGTGGGATCGGCGAAATAGAGGGTGTGGCGCTTGTAGGTGTCCTGAAATTGCTGCCAGTCTAGGAATACTCCGTTGGGTAACCGGTTGATGCGCCAGCCGTCAGAGGTCTTCGTCAGTTCGATCGGCCCGGGGTCGGGCAACGCACCCTCGCCGGTTTCGAAAACCCCCATGTCCGAAAGTGATCCGAGGATGTCGGCGCGCATGGTGACCGAAACCTCTTCGGGTTCGCGGGTTTCGACGAACACCACATTGTCGATCAGCAGCGCGCTGCCCGCATCATCCCAGGAATTCGACGCCGACTCGGTAAGAAACTGCCGGGCGGCGAGGTGCCTGTTGGCGGGGTCGGCGGTGGCTTTGAGGAATTCGCGCAGCAGAAGATCGGGGTCCATGCCCGGGGTGGGTTCGGGCAGGCTCGGTGGCGCGGGCCGGCCGACGGTGCCGATCGCTTGGGGTGACGACGATCGGGGCACACCGGCGCATGCCGTCACGACAACCATGAGCGCCGACAGCAACAGGACGAGAGTTCGTGACCGCGTCACACACTCTCCCCGGCGTGTTCGTGCTCGCGCAGCGGTGGCCGCGCCGTGGCGCCGGTTTGTCCGGCTGGTTCGTCGATGGGCTTGACGGGAAGGGGGCTGCTCGTCACTTTGTGTCCGCGGACCAACGGCAGGGTGAGCCGGAAGCACGCCCCGTTGCCCGGCTCGCCCCAGGCTTCGAGCCTGCCCTGGTGCAGGCGCGCGTCTTCGATGCTGATGGCCAAACCCAGGCCGGTGCCGCCCGAGCGGCGAACCCGCGACGGGTCGGAGCGCCAGAACCTGCTGAACACCAATTTCTCCTCGCCGGGGCGCAACCCGACGCCGTAATCGCGGACGGTGACGGCGACGGTGTCGGCGTCGGCGGCCATCCGGATGCGAACCGGTTTGCGTTCGGCGTGGTCGATGGCGTTGGCGATCAGGTTGCGCAGGATGCGTTCGACGCGGCGGGCGTCGACCTCGGCGATGACCCCGTCGACGGGCATGTCGACGATCATCTCGACACCGGCGTCCTCGGCGAGGTGACCGACGTTGTCGAGCGCGCTTTTCACGGTGGAGCGCAGATCGATGGCTTCAACAGCCAGCTCGGCGACACCGGCGTCGTGGCGGGAGATCTCGAGCAGGTCGTTGAGCAAGCCTTCGAAGCGGTCGAGCTCGTCGACCATCAGCTCGATGGACCTGCGTAACGCCGGGTCGAGCTCCTCGGCGTGGTCGTGGATCAGGTCGGCGGCCATCCGCACCGTGGTCAACGGGGTACGTAGTTCGTGGCTGACGTCGGAGGTGAAGCGGCGCTGCAGGTTTCCGAACTCTTCGAGCTGGGTGATCTGGCGGTGCAGGCTTTCGGCCATGTCGTTGAACGACACCGCCAACCGCGCCATGTCGTCCTCGCCGCGCACCGGCATCCGTTCGGTCAGGTGCCCCTCAGCGAACCGTTCGGCGATGCGCGAGGCTGATCGCACCGGCAGCACGATCTGACGCGCAACCAGCAGTGCGATCGCGGCGAGCAAACCCAGCAGCACCACACCGCCGGTGGCCATCGTGCCGCGCACCAACGAAATAGTGGATTCTTCGTTGTTCAGCGGAAAGATCAGGTACAGCTCGAGGTTGGTCACCGATGCCGTGGACGAGGCCGTGGGACTGCCGACGATCAGGGCGGGCCCGGAGAATCCGTCGGTGTGCACCGTCGCGTACTGGTAGCTGACCTGACCGGCCTTGACGAAGTCGCGCAGCGTGTTGGGGATCTGGTCGATCGGGCCGGCGGCGGTTGCTGCCCGGGGCCCGTCGCCGGGGACGATGAGGACCGCGTCGAACGCACCGGCCAGCCCGACACCGACGTCGGCCTTGCGATCGATGAGGGTGTTGCGGGCCAGCTGCAGGCTACTGTCCAGTGAACGGGTCTCCTCACCACCGACAATGCCGCTGACCGTGGTGCGGGCCTGCTCGATCTCTTCGGTGGCGGCGCCGACCTTAACCTCGAGGATGCGGTCGGTGATTTGGCTGGTCAGAACGAACCCGAGCACCAGGATCACAGCCAGCGACAAACCCAGTGTCAGCGACACCACCCGCAGCTGCAGTGAGCGTCGCCATGCCAGACTCATCGCCCGACCCAGCGCACCCAGCCCGCGAAGCAGTGGCGCCGAACGCCGGTGGATGCGTCGTCTCGAGCTGAAGATCATCGGCCAAACCTGCCCTCAACCGAGCGCTCGGCGATCGCCGCGACCGCCGAGCGGTTCTGAATCACGGCGGTCCGGCCTTGTATCCCACTCCTCGAACCGTGAGCACTACCTGCGGGTTCTCCGGGTCCTTTTCGACCTTGGCCCGCAACCTCTGGACGTGCACGTTCACCAAACGAGTGTCTGCGGGGTGCCGATAACCCCACACCTGTTCGAGAAGCACATCTCGAGTAAACACCTGGCGCGGTTTACGCGCCAACGCCACCAGCAGGTCGAACTCCAGCGGGGTCAGGGCGATCTGCTCGCCGTGCCGGGTGACCTTGTGTGCAGGAACGTCGATGTCGATGTCCGCGATCGACAGCAGCTCGGCAGGTTCGTCCTCGTTGCGCCGCAGGCGGGCGCGCACGCGGGCGACGAGCTCCTTGGGTTTGAACGGCTTCATGACGTAGTCGTCGGCGCCGGACTCCAGGCCCAGCACCACGTCCACGGTGTCGGTCTTGGCGGTCAGCATCACGATCGGCACGCCGGAGTCCGCACGCAGCACACGGCACACGTCGATGCCGTTCATGCCGGGCAGCATGAGATCCAACAGCACCAGGTCGGGTCTCAGCTCGCGCACGGCGGTCAGCGCCTGGGTGCCGTCGCCGACCACCGCGGTGTCGAACCCCTCGCCGCGCAGCACGATAGTGAGCATCTCGGCGAGCGATGGGTCGTCGTCGACAACCAAGATCCTTTGCCTCATGGTGTCCATGGTGTCACCAGTTCGCGATAATCCTCGGATACCACACGGCGCGTTTTGCGTGTTGACCGGCAATCGACCGGACTTTGCGGCATGAATTCATGCTCGGCGGCTCAGCCGGCACCTCAGCGATGCGCGCCTGGCGGTGTCATTACGCCCGAGGTGATGCCGCCGTCGGGCTTGAAGCCGCCCATTCGACACCCGGCGTGATGGCCGTCTGACACATTCGGGCGGGCCTGCATCGACCCACCACCGCGGCGGCGATCACTGGCCGCACAGATTCAACAGCTAGTGGCCAACGGCAGGATCACCGGACGACTCCTCGGGCCGCCACCTCGTCAGGAGACCGCGGCCTCGACGTCAGGAGCCCGCGGCCTCGATGACGTCGCGCTGCTGACGGATCGTCTGGATCACCTCGTAGCCGATCTGTCGCACGCTAGCCAGGATGGGGTTGCTCACCGCGTCCCGCCCCGACGAAGACCCCGAGCCGGCGGCGCAGGTGAGGACCCATCCCAACGATTCACTGGCAGCCAGGGAAGCGTAGGCTGCCCTGCTCTCCGCGTCGTCGGAATCCGGGGTACCGCCGATGGCCAACACGAGGAGTTTGCGTGAGAATTCCGCGCCGTCGGCGTCCTTGACTACCGGGTTGGTCCACCAATGGTCGAACGGGATGCGCGAGCCCCGGTCGATGTGCTCCCCGCTTCGGGTCCGGATCGGCGCCGGCGGGTACATCCCAAGCTTGGGCACGTACTCACCGCCGCTGCGGAAACCGGTGCGCACCTTCATCAAGGTCAGGCACGCCGCCGAGGCTGCGGTCTTAGGGTTGGGCACTCCGCCGGTATCGACCCAGGTGAGCGCCTCGTGCAGGCCCAACTCGTGGATCAGAGCCTGCGACGTATCCGTCCGGTGAACCAACTTTCGAACGTAAACCGCAACTACCTGGGCATCGATTAGCCGACCCTGATCGAACCGCTCTCCCGCCGACCGCAAAGCGTGGACATGGTCGTCCAGCGTTGCCAGTCGCTGCGCCTGCGTGCGAACCGTCAATGCCATGGCTCCCCCGTATGCCGTTGTGCCCGAACGCCGCCCAGGTGCACTGGCACCCACGCGGCTCCCCCCGGATTGCAGCGTACGCGGACCTCGACGATCTTGCCGTCTATATCGCCCGACTGGGCTTTCGGCTTAGGTCGACAACCTGGCCGCCAGCTCACCGGGATCGACATCGGGCGGCACGACCACCCACGGCCCTGCCCAGTTGGCGTCGGCCAGGCCGATGTACGCGGCGGCGGTGCGGCGCTGCAAACCATCGTCACGTTCGTAAGCGTCACGGGCGCGGTCGGCTTCCTGGGCAGCGCGGTGGACCGCACGCTGGGCCGCCAGCTCGGTCGGCACGTCGAGCAGCAGTTGCCAGTCCGGGGCGGGCAACTGCAACCGCCCGTACTCGAGGTCGTGCACCCAGGCGACGACTTCGCCGTCGGGGCCCTGGTGCAGGCGTGCCGCGCTGTAGGCGGCGTTGGAGGCGACGTAGCGGTCCAGGATGACGACGGAATTCGCCGAGGTGAGGTGCTCGATCTCGGTGCGCGCTCCGGCACGGTCCATCGCGAAAAGCACCGCCATGGCATACACCGATTCGGCGAGGTCACCGTGGCGGCCGTGCAGGGCTTCGGCGGCCAGATCAGCGGGCACCGATACTCCGTAGCGGGGAAAAGCCAGTGTGGCCACCGTGCGACCGGCACCTTCGAACGCCGCGCGCAGCCCGTTGGTCAACGTGCGCTTGCCGGCGCCGTCGACTCCTTCGATGACGATGAGCACCCGGCGAGCCTAACAACGCGGGATCCGGCCTGGTTGTCGTCACTGAGCGACGACAACCGCGCCGGGATCACCTGTTGGGGCTCATCGTGTAGGACTGCAACACCACGGTGTCGTGCTGCTCGTCGAGAAACACCCGGGTGCTCTGACCTTGACCCCCGAACACGATGTTGAGGTCGACACCGGTGAGAAACGGTCCGGGTGGCAGGTCGGGCTCGAGCACCCGCTGCACGGCGGGGTGCTGGTCACGGGCCTCGGTGACGTTGTCGGCGACCAGGCCGTCCATTGTCTCCGCGGTCACCTCGACAACCGCGTCGATCCACACCACCTCGACCCGTGACTCGTCGGCCACGTTGCTGTTGTCCCACATGATCCACGACGCCGACACTGGGTCACCGAGCTGCGGGAACATCTGGGCCAACGGCTCGGTGTCGTGGCGCACCTCAAGGCCTAGCGCGCTGGTGGGCTCGGCATCCTCTTGCTGCCCTTGCTGACACGCGGCCAGGGCGAGCACAGCGCCCAGCGCCGCCGCGGTGCGCCACGCGAATCGGGCGCGCCAACCACCCCCCAGGGTCGTTGTGCGCGCCTGATTCACCGTGGCCATGTCAGTAGCGGTAATGCTCCGGCTTGTACGGGCCTTCAACGTCGACACCGATGTACTCGGCCTGGTCCTTGCTCAGCTTGGTCAGCGTGCCGCCGAGCGCCTCGACGTGGATACGCGCCACCTTCTCGTCAAGATGCTTGGCCAAGCGGTAGACCGCGTTGTTGTACTGATCGTTCTTGGTCCACAGCTCGATCTGGGCGATCACCTGGTTGGAGAAGCTGTTGCTCATCACGAACGACGGGTGGCCCGTGGCGTTGCCCAGGTTGAGCAGCCGGCCCTCGGAGAGCACAACGATCGACTTGCCGTCGTCGAAGATCCACTGGTCGACCTGCGGCTTGATGTTGATCCGCTTGGCGCCCGAACGCTCGAGTGCGGCCATGTCGATCTCGTTGTCGAAGTGGCCGATGTTGCCCAGGATCGCCTGTTCCTTCATCGCGCGCATGTGCTCGAGGGTGATGATGTCCTTGTTGCCGGTCGAGGTGATGACAATGTCGGACGTCCCGATCGCCTCCTCGACGGTGCGCACGTCGAACCCGTCCATCATCGCCTGCAGCGCGTTGATCGGGTCGATCTCGGTGACGGTCACCCGAGCGCCCTGACCGGCCAGCGACTCCGCGCAACCCTTGCCGACGTCGCCGTAGCCGCAGATCAGCACCTTCTTGCCGCCGATCAGCACGTCGGTGCCACGGTTGATGCCGTCGATCAGCGAGTGCCGGGTGCCGTACTTGTTGTCGAACTTGGACTTGGTGACCGAGTCGTTGACGTTGATCGCCGGGAACGGCAGCTCACCGGTGGCCTCGAACTGGTAGAGGCGCAGCACGCCGGTGGTGGTCTCCTCGGTGACACCCTTCACCGACTCGGCGATCTTGGTCCACTTGGTCTTGTCGGTCTCGAAGCGCGCGCGCAGCACACCGAGGAACACCTTCCATTCGGCCGGGTCGTCCTCTTCGGCGGGCGGCACGACACCGGCCGACTCGTACTGCGCGCCACGCAGCACCATCATGGTGGCGTCGCCGCCGTCGTCGAGGATCATGTTGGCCGGCTCACCCTCCCAGGTGAGCATTTGCTCGGCGGCCCACCAGTATTCCTCGAGGGACTCGCCCTTCCACGCGAACACCGGGGTGCCCTTGGGCTCCTCAGGGGTGCCGTGCGGGCCAACGACGACCGCCGCGGCGGCCTCGTCCTGAGTGGAGAAGATGTTGCAGCTCGCCCAGCGCACTTCGGCGCCGAGCGAGGTCAGCGTCTCGATCAGCACTGCGGTTTGCACGGTCATGTGCAGCGATCCGGAGATGCGTGCGCCCTTGAGCGGCTGCACGTCGGCGTACTCCCGGCGCAACGCCATCAGACCGGGCATCTCGTGCTCGGCCAGGCCGATCTCCTTGCGCCCATATTCGGCCAGGGACAGGTCGGCGACCTTGTAGTCGATGCCGTTGCGGACATCGGCGGTCAGGGTAGATGCAGTCATATAGAGCCCCTTTTGTCGTTCGTCATTGCCGGTGTCGCAGCTCTTCAGCGACACCCATGCGGACACGGACACCCATAGCCTGCGGGCTCGCGGGACAGGCGCTGAGGCGCTCTGCCGGCTAATCGGTATCTATAACACCGTACCGTTCGGCAAAAGGTGACATGAGCCGGGCCAGATCGTGTGCGACGTCATGGTCGGCTTCTGGAGGCATGGAGATGTAGCTCATCGCCAGCCGCACGATGGCTCTGGCCAGCACGCCGGCATCCTCCTCGCTGCAGCGGACCCAGCTGCTGATGAACGCCTCGGTGAGCCGCGCGGAGCAGTGGTTGATGATCGGGGCGCTGTCGGTGGTGATGATCTGCAACAGGTCGGGCTTGGAGGTGCCGGTCAGCAGTGAGATGACCAGCGGGTCTGCTGCCGACTCGGTGAAGAAGTCACCAAAACCCCGCAGGAAGGCGGCATAGACGTCGCCGACGTTATCGTCGATGGCGTCGTTGATCTGGTCGACGAGGCGGTCGGCCAGGCGCAGTGCGTATCCCTGGGCCAGACCTTGTCGTGAGCCGAACTCGTTGTAGATGGTTTGGCGGCTGATGCCCGCGCTGCGGGCAACGTCGGTCAGGGTGATCGCCGACCAGTCCCGGGTCAGTAGGAGCTCACGCATGCCGTCGAGGATCGAGTCGCGCAGCAGCACCCGCGAGGCCTCAGCGTAGGGGACGCGCTGCGCGCCTCGACGATTGGCGGTGGTGCTCACACGCGCGACACTATCGCTTCTCGCGGTCGCACCGACGGGGATAGATCCTCGTCCGGTCACGATGCCCGCCCATGCGGTCACGGCCGCGCGACCTCCACCATCTCGAAGTCCGCCTTGGCGGCACCGCAGTCGGGGCAGCTCCAGTCCTCCGGAATCTCGTCCCATCGGGTGCCCGGGGCGATACCGTCCTCTGGCCAGCCTTTGGCCTCGTCGTATTCGAATCCGCACTGCACGCATACGAACAGCTTGTAATCGTCGTCGCTCATCTCATATCCCTTCGGCAATTCCTTCAGCTATCGCGTTGAGACTGCGCCCACGGCTGCGCGCACTCGCACTTTGCAGCCCTGAGCGCAGTCTCAACGTTCCTCCACGGTTTCGAAATCTGGCTTTTCGCGCACCGCGCAGTCCGGGCAGCACCAATCTTCAGGCACCTCACCCCAGGCCGTGCCCGCCGGAAAGCCTTCGCGCGGTTCGCCTTTGACCTCGTCGTAGACGTAGCCGCAGCCAGGGCATCGGTAGGCACTCACTTGGCAGTCCCGCGTTGCCCCTCGCGCAAGCGCTCGTCAG
>CAZLTV010000070.1:0-17726 GCA_964562545.1 uncultured Mycobacterium sp.
GGGCTTCTATCGCTCCTCACGTGCGCGGGTCCTCCATCGCTCCTCACGTGCGCGGGGCTTCTATCGCTCCTCACGTGCGCGGGTCCTCCATCGCTCCTCACGTGCGCGGCTACACCGGGACCAAGGCATCCACCCCGAGCAGCGCCAGCGCGTTATCCCGCATGACCTTCCGAGTGTCCTCGGCACTGAACTCGGGGAATTGCGGAATATCGGCGGTGAACGTCATCGGGTCGGCCAGTCCCTCACCGTGCGGCCAGTCCGACCCGAACAGGATCTTGTCCACGCCTATGGTGTCGGCCAGCAGTTTGACGTCGTCTTCGTAGTATGGCGCGATCCACACGTTGTTACGCAGCTGCTCGACCGGATCTTCCTTGTAGTGGTAGGGAGCGGTGTTGGCAGACTTCTTCAGCCGCTTGATCAGACGGTAGACGAAGTAAGAGCCGTTCTCGATGCTGGCGACCTTGAGTTTCGGATGCCGAGTAAACACCTGGTGCACAATCATCGAGGCCATTGCGTCGTGAATGGCACGGTCGTCCAGCAGCACCTGGTCGAGCGGGTCCTTCTTGCCGAAGCCCTCGAAGGTGGCTTTGCCACCCCACAGCGCGGCGATGGCGAGGTAACCACTGTCGGACAGGTGGAAGACCACCGGCACCCCGGCCTCGGCCAGCCTCGCCCACACCGGGTCGTGCGCCGGGTCACCGAGCGAGCGCGGCTTGACGACCCCAGGCACCGGGGCGGGTCGCACGCACACGATCTTGGCGCCTCGACTGAGGACGAAATCGACCTCTTCCTCGGCTTTCTCCGGATCGGCCAGCGAGATGATCGGCGCCGACAGGAAACGGTGGTCGGGGCGGTCGAACCCCCAGTCGTCGTCGAGCCACAGGTTGAAGGCATGCACTGTGGCCATCGTCGCCTCGATATCGTGTTTGAGGGCTTCTTCAACCCCGCACGCGAAAGTTGGCAGCATGAACACCGTCTCGAGGTTCTGCTTGTCCAGGATCTTCACCCGGGCATCACGGTTCTGGTATTCGGGGTGGTCGGTGAGGCGGTCGACTTTCATCAGCGAAGCCGGGTCGACGCCTTCGGGAATCTCGCCGCGGAACAGCAGATCCAGGCAGCCCGGCTCAATGATCGGATCGAAGGTCGGGTTGGGGATGAAGTGGTTGACCACACCGCCCATGACCGCGAGCGTGCGTTTGCCTTCGGTGAGCATCTGCACGCCACGGCGCTTGAACTCTTTCGGCAGATGCCGCGTACAGGAGTCCAGCGGCTCGTAATAGTGGTTGTCGACGTCGATCGCCTTGTAGTCCAGTGGTTGCACGTTCGCGGTGGTCACATCTGCTCCTCGGGAGTCAATGGCGGGAAGCTGGGCTGTCGCTTTTCGAAGAACGCGGTGATGCCTTCGATGAAGTCGGGGCGACGCATCGACTCGTGCATCAGCTTTTCTGCCAGTGCGCTGGTTTCATCGACACTGCGCAAGGCGTCCTGATAGACCTGCCGCTTGATCACCGCCAGCGCGCTGGGTGCACAGTTACGCGCCATGTCCTCGGCGTACTCCAACACCCGGGTCATCAGTTCCTCGGCCGGGACGACCTCTTTGACCAATCCCAGATCTCTGGCCTCGTCGGCGAAAAAGGTTCGGCCACTGAGCAACAGGTCCAGTGCGGTGCCCCAGCCGACGAGGCGGGGCAGGATCCAGGAGATCCCATACTCGGCGATCAAACCGCGCCGGGAGAAGGCGGTGGTGAACTTTGCCCCTGCCGCAACGAACCGCACGTCGCACATGAGCGCCTGTGTCAGACCGATGCCCGCACACGCACCGTTGATGGCGGCAATGATCGGTTTGCTCAACCCGGTAACGAAGTGCGGATGCCGTTCCCCCACCAATTCGGACACATCGGTGCCGGTCGCGGTATCGCTTGCGCCGCCGATAGTGTCCAGATCACCCATGTCTGCGCCGGCGCAGAATGCGCGTCCGGCGCCGGTGAGCACAATGACACGCACGGCGGGGTCGGCTTCGGCCCGATCGATGCAGCGGTAGAACGCACCGGCCAGGCCGCCGCCCCAGGCGTTGAGCCGTTCGGGGCGGTTGAGCGTGAGCACCGCCACGCCGCTGTCACGCAGCTCGTAACGGACCGCGCTGTCCGCCCCGGCGACGAGGGGTTCCGCGGCGCGGTCTACAGCGCTCACCGGTGCACCTCCAAAGCATCGACAGATGCTCATACTGTACACCTATCGGTAGTGGCTTCCGCAATGGTCGGAAGGACTATCCGTCGATCAAGCCGAGGTTCTTGTAGGCAGCACAAATCTGGGTTTTCGCCGCGTCCGGAAGTGGGGCCTGCGGCGGCCGTGAATCCGGATGTGAACCGATCGGCAGACCGAGCACCGATGCTGCGAACTTGAATGCGCCGCCCCAATGGGTGAAGTAGTCAGCCCGACCCGGATAACAGGTGAACCATGAACCCATGTCGAGATCGAACTGATCCATTCCGCTGTCGCGAGCGTGATCCATCGCCGCGACGAGGCGGCCCGTGGTGATTAGCTCCCAATATTCGGAAAGTATTGGGCGTTGCGGTGTTTCGAAGAGGTAGCCGACGGTGCCAAGCTGAGCTGGGCAAACGATGCCGTCGCGCAGCCAACCGGCCCGGTAGACGGTCTTGTCGCATTCCCAGATGGTCAGCCCGGGGGCCAGCTCGTGCAGTTGCCTGCTGGCCATCGGCCGAAACGCGCCCTCTTTCGTCGCGCAGACCGCCGGGATCTCGTGGTAGATCCGGGCTCCCTCGGCGGGAGTCAGCACATATCCCGACGACGGCGAGTTGAACATGCCCAGCGCGATGTCGGTGCGCTCGGCAACATAGCGGAAGAAGCGCAGAACACCTTCCCCGCCATGCGCTTCCATCATCGGCGTCTGGATGTAGACGATGTCGGCGCCGACCTGCTGGGCGTGCTGGGTGAGCTCCAGGCAGTCTTTGGCCGACATCGCCGCGGTGCACGCCTGCACCACGACGCCGGGGTTGGCTCGGCGCCCCTCTTCGATGGCGACCTCCAGGAGCCGTTTACGCTCCGCGAGGGTCAACGCCCAGAACTCGGCGACCCCGCTGGTGCACCACAGCATCGGGTGGCCGAGGTCGGCGACACAGTAGCGCACCAGTGTCCGGTAGGCGTCCCAGTCGATCTCGTCGCCGTCGGCCCCGCAGTACGGTGTGTACAGCGAATCTCCGATGCCGCGCAACGCTTCTCGTGACCACTCCCGGGCCTGTGCCGCTGTTGCCACTGCGCGCTCCTTGCTCGAACGGTGCTTAGTTGAAGTCGCTACCGCCGTCGACGTTGATGTTGGCACCCGTCATGTACGAATTCCGTCTCGAAGCCAAAAATGCGACCACGGGACCGATCTCGTCGGGCAGACCGGCGCGCGGCAGGTGCGCAGGGTGCCCGAAGTGCTCGTCGATCGCGGCCATCAGCGCGTACGGATCGCCACCGTCGACACCGACCGAATCCGCCCAGCCCACCAAACCTTCGGTCGCGATGCTGCCCGGCGAGACCACGTTGACCAGAATCTCGTCTTCCGCCAGGCGCAGTGAGAGATTCTTCGAAATGCTGACCACCATCGCCTTGGCGGCAGTGTAGGCGGGCAGAATCACGCTTTGCCGTTGGGTGGAGTGCGCTGAGAAATTCACGATGCGGGCCCAGTCTGCGGCACGCAGCAGCGGTAGTGCGGCGCGCACACAGCGCACCATGCCCATCGCACCTTCGTCGACGGCCTGACTCCACTGGGCGTCGGACAGATCGTCGAAGGCACCGCGGACCGTCGGTCCTACCGCGTTGATCAGAATGTTGAGCTCGCCGCCCCACCGGCCGGCCAGCTCGCCGAAGACCCGTTGAACCTGGTCGTTTTCAGCAGTGTCGGCGACCAGGCCGAACGCGTCCGGGCTACCTCGCTCGCGTAGGTGCGCGGCGGCGTCGTCGAGCACCTCTTTTGTCCGGCCGACCAGCGCTATGCGGGCACCGTCGTCGGCCAGGCACCGCGCGGTCGCCAGTCCCATGCCGCGACCACCCCCGACGATGACGGCGGTGGCATCGCGCAGGCCAAGGTCCATGCCGGGCCCGTCAGGTTCCCGTCCAGTTGGGCTTGCGCTTTTCGGCGAACGCCGTGGCGCCCTCCATCGCATCCTTGGACGAGAAGATCGGCGCGATAAGTTCGGTCTGTTTCTTCCACATCTCGGACTCAGCCCAGTCGCGCGACTTCATGATGACCTCTTTGGACACCGCGATGGCGAGCGGGCCGTTGGCGGTGATCCGCTCGGCCAGCGCCAGCGCGCCGGCCAGCGCCTCCCCCGGCTCGGTGAGCACGTTGACGAAGCCCCAGTTCGAGGCTTCCTCGGCGGTGAAGCTGTCGCCGGTCAGCGCCAGCTCCATCGCCTTCTGGTAGGGGATGCGTTTCGGCAGCCGCAGCAGGCCACCGCCGGCGGCGACCAGACCCCGCTTGGCCTCGGGGATGCCGAACTTCGCGTTCTTGGCGGCCACGACCAGGTCGGTGGCCAATACGATCTCGGTGCCACCGGCCAGCGCGTAGCCCTCGACCGCGGCGATCACCGGCTTGCGCGGGGGCCGTTCGGTGAAACCCACGCCGCGGCCCTCGACGAAGGGCATCTCGCCGGCCATGAAGCCCTTGAGATCCATTCCCGCGCAGAAGTTGCCGCCCGCACCGGTGACGATCGCCACCGACAACTCAGGGGTGTCGTCGAGTTCGTCCATCGCATCGGCGAGGCCCTGGGCCACCGCCAGATTGAAGGCGTTTCGCGCCTCCGGCCTGTTGATCGTGATGATCAAGGTCCGCCCCTGGCGCTCGACCAGAACTTCGTCTGACACTGTGCCCCTTTCACCCTGCGCCACACCGAACGGGCAGGATATCGCCGGTATTGCTAGAAAAGCTTACTATAGGACTTACAGTAACGTAGTGGATAGGTGCTGGCCGTTACCGGTACGACGCGAACCGGTAAGGTCTCGGACGCCGCGACGCAGTGCAATGAACGCAAAGGCGCAGTTCAGGATACTCGCTGTTGGTCTATTCGCGACCGCCATCCCAGTAGCTGTCCCCTGGGAGTCGGGCGTGTAACGACGAGATGATGGAGGTGCCCGTAGTGGCAAAGCAGGTGACCGCAGCCAAGCGTCAACGGCGTGAACGCGGATCCATCAAACCCGACGACATCATCGAGGGCGCCTTTGAGCTCGCCGAACAGGTCGGGATCGACAACGTCAGCATGCCGCTTCTGGGCAAGCATCTCGGAGTCGGGGTGACCAGCATTTACTGGTACTTCCGCAAGAAGGACGACCTGCTCAACGCGATGACCGACCGCGCGCTGCGCCAATATGCGTTCGCCACGCCGTACGTCGAGGCCACCGACTGGCGCGAGACGTTAGCAAACCATGCCCGGATGATGCGCGAGACCTTCAACGGCAATCCGATCCTGTGCGATCTGATCTTGATCCGTTCGGCGCTGAGCCCGCGCGCGGCCAAGGTTGGCGTGCAGGAAGTGGAGAAGGCGATCAACGGCCTCGTCGAGGCCGGATTGTCGCCCGAGGAGGCATTCGACACCTACTCGGCGATGTCGGCCCACGTTCGGGGGTCGGTGGTGCTGCAGCGGCTGCGCGAGAAGAATCTCGCGACCGAAGACGGCTCGGCCGACCGCGACGAGTCGAACTCGGTCGACCCGGACAGCACCCCCCTGCTGGCGACAATTGTCCAGGCCGGACACCATTTGAGCGCCTCCGATGACCGCAATTTCGAATTCGGGCTCGAGTGCATCCTCGACCATGCCGGCAGACTGATCGAACGCAACGCGAAACCGTCCCGCAAACCAACGGGCGCCAAGAGCCAGTCCGCCCGCTGACACAGCGCAGAACCGGCATTCCGGCAGGACCACATACCCTGGTCGGCTGCCGGAATGCCGGTTCGGCAACGGTTGTCAGACCTCCACGATGACGGCGCCGCCCTGGCCGCCGCCGGCACACATCGCAGCCATACCGATACCGCCGCCGCGGCGCTGCAGCTCGTAGACCAGCGTCGTGACCATGCGCGCGCCGGAAGCGGCAATCGGGTGGCCGAGGCTGCAGCCACTGCCGGAGAAGTTCACCCGTTCCTCGTCGAGGCCGTACTCCTTGCACGCCGCGACCGGGACGGACGCGAATGCCTCGTTGATCTCCCACAACGCGATATCGGAGGGCTTCAGGCCCGCGCGGTCGAGCACCTTGCCGATGACCTTCACGCCGCCCAAACCGGTGTCGCGCGGGGGCACGCCCACCGATCCCCAGGCCCTGACGGTCGCCATCACGTTGAGGCCGTTGGCCGCGGCGTAGTCGCTGTCGACCACGGCGACACCCGCCGCGGCATCGTTGGTGCCGCTGGCGTTGCCCGCGGTAATCGAAAAGCCCTCGATCTCGGGGTGCAGCACCTTCAGCCCCGCCAGCTTCTCCACGGTGGTGTCCCGCCGCGGATGCTCGTCGACGCTGAAATCAATGACCGACCCGTCGAACTGGGTCACCTTTAAGGGCACGATTTCGTCGACGAACTTGCCGGCGTCCATCGCCGCGATGGCACGCTGGTGCGACCGCGCAGCCCAGGTGTCCATCTCTTCACGGGTGATGCCGTAGGACTGTGCGGTGTTCCAGCCCACCGTGATCGACATGTCGCGGGTCGGGGCGTCGGGAGCCTCGACGTGGGTGGGCGGCATCCACTTCTCTTCGAACTTCAGTTCGGGTCCGGGGATCCGCCAGCTGACCAGTGGCGTCATCGACAACGACTGCACGCCCCCAGCGATGAGCACCCGCTCCATGCCCGAGCCGATCTGCGCCGAGGCGTTGCCGATGGCCGTCAGGCTGCCCGCGCAGTGCCGGTTGACCGATTGGCCGGGAACGTGTTGGAGACCCGTTGCGTCAGCTGCGTAACGCGCCAGATCACCGCCACCGTAATGCGATTCGGCGAAGATGATGTCGTCGATGTCGGCCGGGTCCACACCCGAGCGCCGAATCACCTCCGGCAGCACGGTGGTGATCAGGGTTTCCGGCGGCGTATTCACCAACGTGCCCTTGAACGAGCGGCCGATGGCCGTCCTGGCGGCACCAACGATGACGGGTGTAGGCATATCTCGACCTCGGTTTCAGCGGAAACGAACGTTACAAAACTAACAGATAGTGTAGCGCCGACAGTAGGGTGAGTCAGCTCACTCCAACTCGGGGGCGGGTACCGGGGTAGGTTCTGAACCCGGCTCTGGGACGTAGAAGTGCTCATCGCGCAGCCGGAACGCCTCCTTCGTGCCGTGCTCGGCGCGAGTCTTGACGAAATTGAACTCCCCGGGCGCGAACTGCAGGTTCGTGCCGTAGGCGTGGAACAGGTAGCTGGCCACCTCCTCGCCCTGGTACGCCTGACTCTGTTCGACCAGGCGAAAGGCCTCCTTGGCGATGACGACGCCGTCGGCCGGCATCTTGGCGGCCTTCTCGGCCCAATACCGCGCCCGCGCCTGCACCGAACCCGCGTCGCAGGTCTCAGTGAAAACCCCGAGATGTTCGATCGAGCCGGCCTCGATGATGTCTCCCGTCAGCAGCAGACGACGAGCCAGCACCGGACCCAGCCGGTGAAAGAACATGTGCAGGCTGCCCAGCGCCGGCCCCAGGAAGCGGGTGGCGGGCATCCCGATCCTGGTGGTGCGCCCGATCACCGAGATGTCGGTCATCAGCGCCATCTCGAAGCCGCCACCCAGGGCGTAGCCGTTGATCTCTCCAACGGTGACCTTCGGGAAGCCCATCAGGTTGTGATAGAAGCCGAATGACTTGCGGTCGACGGTGAGCCGGCGCCGCTGACTCGGTCGCGACCTGGGCCGCGACTCGGCCGATGCGCCCTTGCCGGGGTCGCCCTCCTCCCGGGAGTCGCCGCCCCGGCTGTCACTGTCCCGGTCGTCGCCGTCCCGGCGGTTGCCCTCGCCCGCGGGCCGCGACCCGTACCAGCCGTAGGCGTTGTTCATGTCGGCTCCAGTACTGAATACGCCGTCGGAGCCGCGCAGCAAGACCACGGTCAGGTCGTCGTCGTCGGCCACTCGATCCAGATAGCGGGCCAACAGGTCGCGCATCGAGGCGTCATAGGAGTTGCGCTGGGCGGGATTGTTCAGCGTGATCGTCGCGATGCGGCGGTCCCGGTCCACGTCGAAGAGCACCCGGTCGTCGGCGGTTGTGGTCATCAGCGCTTCCTGTTCGGTCGTGGTTCGAGATCCCCGTCGACGGAGACCGGCTCCGGGCGAAATTCGGCTCGGGAGCCGGCCCGGAGATCGACTTTGTGTTCGGCTCGGACATCGATGTTGCGTTCGGCCACCAACTTGGCCTCGATGGTCTTGTGCGCGGCGGCGGCAAGCGTTGTGCGTCGCGCGACGGCCAGATGCTCGGCCGCCAGGCGTGCCGCGCGGGCGGAGTCACCGTCAGCGATTGCGGCTAACAGGCGGCGGTGGTCGCGCAGCGCAGCGCGCATCGTCGCGGGATCCATTGGGTCGTCGGGGTGGTGATCGTCGCTCCACACCGAGGATTCGTGCGCCGACCAGATCAGTTCCAGGGAGCCGACAAGCAGGATCATCGGCTCGTTGCCGCAGCGCGAGACGATCTGTTCGTGAAATACGCGGGCGTTGGGCACGTAGCGCGCCGGGGTGTCGAACTGGGCACCCTGAGCGTCGATGGCCGCTTTTAGGTGCGGGACCACCTCGGTCATGCGGTCAGCGCGGGCGGCGCACATCCCGGCACAGACCGGCTCCAGGTGCAGCAGCGCCTCGCTGACGTCGCCGGGGGTCGCCGCGCGGGTCTGCAGGACCATGCTGATCATCTGCGCCGTGCGCTCGGCCGACGGCAGGTGCACGACCGCGCCACCGACGTTTCCGCGGCGTACGGAGATCAGTCCGTCGGATTCCAGGAGATGGATCGCTTCCCGGATCGCCGGTGGGCTGACTCCGAACTCGGCGAACAGACTCTCCTGCGACGGCAGGACGTCCCCCTCGGACAACCTGCCGGTCAGGATGTCCTCGCGCAGCCGGGACGCCACGAGCTCTGCCACCCGGGGCTGGCGAATGCGCTGCGCTGACACTGTTCCGCCGACGGCCTTTCCTTGCTAAGTTGTACAGGATACTAATCGTATTACCAACGGTATGGCTATCTGTATAGCGTTTCCGACCCTCGAGAGGACGGCAGCCCGGTGCGCGACGACGCGGACGCAGGCGCGGTGCGCCAGGACCGCAGCGGTTCGATCCTGACGATCACGCTGGACCGTCCTTCTCGGCGTAATTCGTTGAGCCACTCGATGATCGATGAGCTCATCGCGGTTCTCACGGCCGCGGCCACCGACGACTCGCTACGCGCGGTGTGCTTGATCGGCGCCGGTGACGACTTCTGCGCCGGCGCCGACTGGGTCGCCACCAACAGCGATGGGCACCGTCCCAGAACCGGCGACCTCACCCGACGCATTCCCCACACCGCCAACCGCGTGGTCGAGCTTGTCGCAACGATTCAGCTTCCCGTCGTGTGCCGACTGCGCGGATGGGCGGTCGGCCTTGGCGCGAACCTGGCACTGGCCGCCGACTTCACCGTGGCGGCCGCGGACGCCACACTGTGGGAGCCGTTCATCGACCGCGGTTTCAGCCCGGACTCCGGTGCGACATGGCTGCTTCCACGTCTGGCCGGCGTGGCCCGCGCCAAACGGATGCTGCTGCTGGGCGAGAAGGTCACCGGCGCCGAGGCGGCCCAGTGGGGCCTGATCCACGACGCGGTGGCCGACGACGAACTCGACGGCGCAACCGACGCGCTGCTCGGCCGGCTGTCGTCGGGACCCACGGTGGCGATAGGCCTGGCCAAGCAGGCAATCAGCTACGGGCTGCAGGCCAGCCTCGCCCAATCGATGGCACACGAGCTGGCAAGTCTCGAACTGTCCTGTCGAACAAAGGATTTCAAGGAAGGCCTGGCTGCGTTCCGGGACCGCCGCACACCGGACTTCCTAGGCCGATGAACGAAGGAATGCATGTGGGTACTCCCCAGGGTCACGACATCGACGACAACCATGACCACAACCATGACGACAACAACGTTTACGACACCATTACCTACGACGTGACCGGACATACCGCGACCATCACGTTGAACCGCCCGCAGGCGCTCAACGCCCTGTCCCCACGCATGATCGCCGAGCTACGGGCGGCCTACGACGAAGCCGAGAACGACGACAACATCTGGTTGATGATCGTCACCGGCACCGGCCGGGCGTTCTGCACCGGCGCCGACGTCAAGGAGATCCCCGACGACGGAAAGGTCGTCTACGAGCGGCCCTATCTGTCCACCTATGACCAGTGGGAAGCCCCGCAGGAAGGCACTCCCCCGTTTCGCCGGATGGCCAAGCCGGTACTGGCCGCGATCAACGGTATCTGCTGCGGGGCGGGCCTGGACTGGGTCACCACCGGCGACATCGTGATCGCCTCGGACAAGGCGACCTTTTTCGACCCGCATGTCAGTATTGGATTGGTCGCGGCGCGGGAAATGGTGCGGCTAGCCCGCGCTCTTCCCCGTTCGGTCGCCCTGCGGATGGCGCTGATGGGCAAGCACGAACGGATGAGTGCGCAGCGCGCCTACGAACTCGGGATGATCACCGAAGTCGTCGAGCACGACCGGCTGCTGGGGCGGGCGCACGAGATCGCCGACATCGTCAACTCGAATGCTCCACTGGCCGTGCGCGGCACCCGGCTGGCCATTCACAAGACGCTGGATCTGCCGCTGCTGGAAGGTGAGATCCTCGCCGAGACGTTCCGCGAACGCGTGGTGCGCACCGAGGACGCCCAGGAAGGCCCCCTCGCTTTTGTCGAGAAGCGCGCCCCGAACTGGCAGTGTCGATGAGCACGCCGGTCTTCGAAACCGTACTGCTTGGTCTCGATCACGACGCCCGGGTGGCCACCGTCACCCTGAACCGTCCGGAGGCACTGAATTCGTTCAACCGCCGGATGTGCGAGGAGATGCGGCAGGTCTGGCACCTGGTCAAGGCCGACGAAGCCATCAACGCGGTCGTGTTGCGGGCCGCGGGTGAGCGGGCGTTCTCCGCGGGTCTGGACGTCAAATCCAGTTATGGTCAGCCCGAGATCGTCTGGAACCACGAAGACCCCGGCGAGCTGCTCAGCCCGAAGTGGCAGAAGATGTGGAAGCCGGTGGTGTGCGCGGTGCAAGGCATGTGCACCGCCGGAGCGTTGTACTTCGTCAACGAGGCCGACGTGGTGATCTGCTCGGAGGGAGCGACGTTCTTCGACTCCCATGTCAGCGCCGGTCTGGTGTCGGCGCTGGAACCGGTCGGACTGATGCGCCGCATCGGCCTGGGCGACACCCTTCGAATGGCGTTGATGGGCAACGACGAACGGGTCTGCGCGCAGACTGCTCTGCGCATCGGCCTGGTCACCGAGGTGGTCGCCGAGGAGCAGCTCTGGGAGCGGGCCTACGAGATCGCCGCGGCGATCGCCGCCAAACCGCCGACCGCGACACAGGGCACCGTCAAGGCCATCTGGGAATCGCTGGACAAGCCCTACCGCGCGGCGATGGACCAGGGCCTGATCTACACCCGGCTGGGCAATCCGATCGCCAAGGCCGAGCTGGCCGAGCGTGCCGTCCCGAAGAAGCCGCCGCGGACCCGCTGATGTCCTATACCCTGTCGCAACGCGTCGAGCAGGTGCTCGATCTCGACCCGTCTTCGCGGGCTATCGAATTCGACGGCCGGTGGTACACGTTCGGCCAGCTGGCAACGTTGGCCCGCCGGATCGCGTCGCTGACCGGCCCGGGCCGGACCGGCATCATGCTGCGCAACGAGCCCGCCCACGTGGCTGCCCTGCTCGGCGTCCTGATCGCCGGCGGCACCGTCGTCGTCATCAACCCCGCCCGGGGCGACGAGCGGACCCGTTCGGACATCGAGGCGCTACAGCTGCCCGTGCTGATCGGCCTGACCGACGACCTCACCGAGCTGGCCGCTCACACCCCCGCTACCACGATCGCGATCGGCGATCTCGACACCGAGCCCGAGGTGAAGGTGGGGCCACCAAGCGATGATCCGGGAAGACCGGGCGTTGCGGTGTGGATGCTGACCAGCGGCACCACCGGCCCGCCGAAACGAGTCGATCTGACCTACGACATGCTGGCCCGCAGCGTCATCGGCGCCGACCCACAGAGTTCCGCTGCTCCGACCACGCCGCGGCGCGGCGTGGCGATCGTCAACTCACCGTTGGTGCACGTCGGCGGTGTGTTCCGGGTACTGCTCTGCATCACCGAAGCGCGACCGTTCGTGTTGTTGCGACGATTCGACCTCGACCAGTGGGCACGCGCGGTGCGCACATACCGTCCCCGCGCGGTGTCGCTGGTGCCGGCCGCGTTACGCATGGTGCTGCACTCGCAGCTGACCCGCGACGATCTCGCCGGGCTCAGCGCAGTCACCTCCGGCACGGCGCCGCTGTCAGCCGACGACGCCGATGCGTTCACCGAAAAGTTCGGCGTCCCGGTGCTCACCTCGTATGCCGCTACCGAATTCGGCGGGGGTGTCGCCGGCTGGACCCTCGCCGACTACCGTGAATACTGGAAAGCCAAGCGGGGCAGCGTCGGTCGCGCCAACCCCGGGGCGCAACTCCGGGTTGTCGACGCCGGATCCGGCGCTGTCATCGGCCCCGACGAGCCGGGACTGCTCGAGGTCAAGCCGGCGCAGCTGGGGCCCGAAGCGGAATGGATGCGCACCACCGACGTCGCCCGCATCGACCACGACGGGTTTCTGTGGATTCTCGGCCGCGCCGACCAGGCCATCATTCGCGGCGGGTTCAAGGTGATGCCCGACGACGTCCGCGCAGCGCTCGAGCAGCACCCCGCGGTGGCCGGTGCGGCGGTGGTCGGTCTGCCCGACCCGCGCCTCGGTGAGACACCGGTGGCACTGGTCGAGCCGCGCGACGGCACGTCGATCGACCGCGACGAGCTGCTGGCGTTCCTGGGCACCCGACTAGCGCGTTACGAAATCCCCACCGACATCGTCGTCGTGGACGTCATTCCACGTACCCCGTCGGGCAAGCCTGACCTGACCGCCGTCAGGTCACACTTCGTCCGGACATGACCGGCCCCGAACAGACGATCCCGGCACTGTTGCGCGCCCGGGCGGCCCTCGGCGACAAGCCGTTGCTCGTCTGCGATGGTGACCGGCTCAGCTATGCGCAGGCCGACGAACTATCCGCGGTGTTAGCCACCCAGCTCGTCGCCCTCGGCGTCGGCAAGGGCACACACGTGGGGATACTTCACCCCAACGGCGCGCGGTTCGTCGTCGCGATGCTCGCGGCCGCCAGGATCGGCGCGGTAGCCGTGCCCTTCTCCACCTTCAGCACAGCGCCAGAACTGCGCGCACAGCTGGTCGACAGCGATGTTTGCGTGCTATTGGCGGCCAAAACGTTTCACTCACACGACTACTCGCAGCGTCTGGCCGAGGTACTGCAGGGCAGCCCGCTGACCCCGGGCCCGCTCCTGAACACCGCCGCACCGGCGCTGCGCCACGTCATATTCTCCGATGAGCTTTCCGCGGCTCCCGCCGACCGGCACGCCGTGGCGTCGTGGGAGGCCGACGTCGACGGATGCGATGTGCTGGCGATCATCTACACGTCCGGGTCCACCAGCGCACCCAGGGGGGTGGTGCACACCCATCAAGCGCTGCTGGCCCATCAACGCAACCTCAACGCCATCCGACAACTGCACGCCGAGGACAGGCTGTTCTGCAATTCGCCGTTTTTCTGGATCGGCGGCTTCGCCTTTGGCCTGCTGGCCACCATGATGGCCGGCGCGACCCTGATCTGCTCGAACGCCACCGACGCCGCGTTGACGCTCGATCTGCTCGAAGCCGAGCAACCCACCGTGACGAACGGATTCGTCGCCGGCATCGCGCATCTGGCCCGGCATCCAAGCTTTGCGGGGCGCGATCTGAGCTCGATGCGCCGCGGGAACCTGTATCCCATCATGGCACCCGAAGCGCGGCCCACCGACCCGGAACTGCGCCACAACATGCTGGGCATGACCGAAGCCGGCAGCGTCGTGCTGATCTGCGGCGACGACGCCGACCAACCCGAGCACCGGCGCGGCTCGTACGGATACCCGGCACCCGGGTTCGACACCCGGGTGATCGACCCCGACACCGGCGGTGATGCCACCGCCGGCGAACTGTTGCTTCGCGGCCCCTACCTGATGCAGGGCTATCACGGCAGACGCCGCGAGGATTGTTTCGACGCCGACGGCTGGTTTCACACCGGCGACCTGGTGCGCCGCGACGATGACGGGTTGTTCTACTTCCTCGGTCGCGCCGGTGCGATGATCAAGACCTCCGGCGCCAACGTCGCACCGCCCGAGGTCGAAAAGGCTCTTGCCGAGGTATGTCAGGACCTCGGCCTCGACGCCGAAGTCTATGTTCTCGGCGTGCCCGACACCGGCCGCGGCCAGCTGGTGGCCGCGGCAATCGCCACCGAGCAGGGCGAACCGGTCGACGAGCAGTGTCTTCGCGACGGACTGCGGTCACGGTTGTCGAGCTACAAGGTCCCGCGCCGGTTCACCACGATCCGGCGGACAGAGGTTCCGATGCTGTCCAGCGGCAAGGTCAACCTGGCCGCCCTGCGGGAACATTTCGATGAGTGACACCGTCGACGCATTGCTGCGCGAGCATGCCCACACATACGACGCCAAGGATGCAGTCGTCGATCCTGGGGAACGCGTCAGCTACCGCGATCTCGACACCGACACACTCGCGTTGGCCGCGGTGTTCGTCGAGGCCGGTGTCAACAAAGGCTCGCGGGTCGGGGTGATCGCACCCAACGGTGTGCGGTGGGTGCGGATCGTGCTGGCGCTGAGCAGGATCGGAGCCGTTGTCGTGCCGCTGAGCACACTGTTGTCCGCGCCGGAGCTTACCGCCGCGCTACGGACCGCCGCCGTGCAGCATCTTGTCACGGTCGACGAATTCCGCGGACGCCGCTACCTCGACGCACTACCGCCGAAAGACGCCGTGCCGGCGCTGCAGCGCATCCACCGGGTGGAGGACCTTGCCACCGATGCCGGGACCAGAGCACATGGGGTGGCCTGGGCCCTGGCCCACGCGGTGCGCCCGGCCGACGCGCTGGCCATCCTGTTCACCTCCGGCAGCAGCGGCGACCCCAAGGGTGTGCGCCACACGCACGGAAACGCCATCGACGCGGTGCGCTCCGGACTGTCCGCACGCTGCATCAACGCCGACACCCGGCTGTACCTGCCGATGCCGCTGTTCTGGGTCGGCGGGTTCGCCGGCGGGTTGATGTCGGCGCTGGTCGCCGGGGCAACCCTGGTTACCGAGCCTGCGCCACAGCCTGATTCGACGTTGCGGCTCCTGGACGCCGAGCGGGTGACGCTGTTTCGCGGCTGGCCCGAGCAGGCCGAGGCGCTGGCGCAGCGCGTCGGCAGCCCTGGCGGTGTCGAGGCTGATCTCAGCGCACTCGGCCCCGGCAGCCTGGAGGCGCTGCTGCCCGAGGCTCAACGGCCCCAGCCCGGGGCGCGAGCCCGGCTGTTCGGGATGACCGAGACGTTCGGCCCTTACTGCGGTTTCCGGGCAGACACCGACATGCCCGAGTCGGCCTGGGGCAGCTGCGGCAGGCCGTTCGACGGCATTGCGGTGCGCATCGTCGATCCTGACAGTGGGGCGCCGACGGCTACCGGGCAGACGGGAATGATCCAGGTCCGTGGCGGCCAGGTGATGCGGGGAATCGTGCGGCGCAGCAGAGAAGAGGTTTTCACCGCCGATGGCTACTATCCCACCGGCGACCTCGGCCGCCTCGATGCTCGAGGATTCCTGTTTTTCCACGGGCGCTGCGATGACATGTTCAAAGTCAGTGGCGCGACGGTGTATCCAGGCGAGGTGGAAAGAGCTCTGCGCACCCTCGCCGGGGTGCGCGCCGCCTTCGTGACGAATGTGCCCGGCCCGGTGGACAACCGAGTGGCTGCAGCCGTGGTGTGCGACGGCCCGGCCACCGTCGAGGAACTGCGCGCCGCGGCTAAGGCAGTGCTCAGCGCGTTCAAGGTGCCGACGGTGTGGATGGTGCTCGACGACGAGGACTGCGTGCCGCGCGGCGGCTCGGGGAAGGTCGACACCGCCCGGCTGCGTGCGCTGTTCGACGGCCGGTGATCCGGGTCAGATGATCTGGCACTGCCGCAGGCCGTCGATGTCGGCGGCCGAGTAGCCCACCTCACGCAATATCTCGTCGCAATGCTCACCCAGCAGCGGGGCCCGCCTGCGGATTTCTCCTGGCGTGGCGGAGAGCCGAAACGGGGTGTCGATGATCGGGACGTCGTGTGCGGCGCCGGGGAACCCGACCCTTTGCAGGTATCCCATCACCTGGACGTGAGGATCGTCGAGAACGTCCTGGGTGGAATGCATGGGCGCGGCAGGCAGCTTGGCCGACTCGAGCAGTTCGAGCACCTCGGCCTTGGTCTTGTCGGCGCACCACCGCGCCATGATGTCGTTGAGTTCGTCGCCGTTTTGCCACCGCAGATCGTCATCGGCGAAGCGCGGGTCATCGACGAGCTCGGGGCGGCCGACGAGTCGGCACCACCTTGTGAACATGGGTGCTCCGGCGATCTGGAGTAGCACCCAGCCGCCGTCAGAAGTGCGGTAGAGGTCGCAGGGCGCCACCGAGGTGCCACGGTTGCCCTGCCGCGGCTTGTCGGTGCCCAGCAGGTCACGCTCGATCAGGAATGCGTTCGACAACATCATCGCGGTGGGCAGCAGTGCGCCCTCGACATGTTGCCCCTGACCGGTTCGCTCACGGTGATAGAGCGCCATCATCACCCCGATGGTCAACGTCAAGGCGGTTCCGAAGTCCGCGTACGGAACCACGGTGCGGATGGGCAGATCCGGCAGTCCCTGTCGGGACGTCGCTCCGGACATGACCTGGCCTGCGCCGTCGAATCCGATTCGGTCGCTGTAGGGTCCGCCTTCCCCGTAGGCGGTGGCGCTGGCCAGAATGATGTCGGGCTTGACGGCGCGCAGCGTGTCGTAGTCCAGGCCGCTGGCGCGCATACCCGCATCGGGCATGTTGGCCACCACGACGTCGGCGCGGGCCAGCAGCGCCCGGGTGATGGCTTTGCCTTCGTCAGTTGTCGTGTCCAGCGTCAGTGAGCGCTTATTGCGGTTGCACTGCAAGAAGGTTGCACCTTCGCCGGTCTCGGTCACCGATTGGACCCAGCGGTCCTCACCGCCGTCGCGCTTTTCGACGCGGATGACGTCGGCGCCCATGTCGGCCAGCAACGCCGAGCACCAGGGCGCGGCGATGAAACGGCCGTAGTCCAGTACCCGTATACCGTCGAGAACGCCCATCAACACTCTCTCCTCTCCTTGGTGATTTCGGCGTGGTGGGTCGCGCTCTGCGCGACCCACCACGCCGAAATCACCCGATGACCCCGCGGCGGGTCAGGTGGTCGATCAACGGGGTGGCGCCGGCGGCCAGATGCTCGGACATCGCGGTGCGCGCCGAATCCTCGTCGTGGGCAGCCAACGCGTCGAGGATGCGCCGGTGATGGGTGTTCGATTCCACCGGCCACCCCTCGATGGTCGGGAAGACCGATTCGGGGGCATAGCGGGTGACCAGGAAGTACACGGCGACAAGCACACCGACCACGTTGTATCGACCCGGTTTAAC